>JACRLG010000030.1 GCA_016235345.1 Deltaproteobacteria bacterium
GTCACGCCCTCGCAGTCCGCCTCCTTCAGAATCCCGATAATCTCTTCCTGACTGAACCGCTTCACCTTCATCAAAATCCTCCTTCCCGGTTTTAGAGGATTCTAACATATCAAACGGTCCAGTTTTTGGGGAGCAGGGCAGCGGCTTTTCGGCCAGCTTTATCGGCAGCCGCACCATCACCGTCAATCTGGATCCGGCGGCGGTTCTGGCCGCCACAAAGGACTGGTATGCGGAATGGGTGGCGGGAACCACCTTTGCGTTTACGGCCACCGTGGGGGCCACAGCGGGAAACAAGATGATCCTCACCGCCCCGGCGTTGCAGTTGCAGAACGTCACCACCGGCGACCAGTTGGGCCTTCTCACCGAGCCCATGGAGTGCCTGGCGTGCGGATCGAGCGGGGATGATGAGTTCAAGGTCACGTTTGATACAGACGTGGCCGAGTAAAGATTGACTGAAAACGCGAATAGCTGTGTTGCGCGGCGGGGCCGATTCCGTCACGTACCGTAAGTACGCTTGACTCATCGGCCCCTTGCGCGCCTTGCTCTTCATCGTTTTCAGCCAATCTTTAAATGCCGGGTTACCTACGGTTTAAAAAGGATTGCAACAGCCATGAAAATATTTATTGGACAAAAAGATTTCGATATCCGGGGCCTTACCCGAAAAGAGGTGTTCGGGTTCAAGGGCCGGGGGATCACGTTTCAAAGCGCCCTCGATAAAATGGACGAGGAAAGCCCGGACGTGGACGAGATTCTAAGGGCCTGCACGGGCGAAGACCCGGCGGGCCTCACGCCCCACGAGGCAATGGTCCTCATGGTGGCGGCCTCCAAGCTCACCTTCATGGGGGAAACGGACGCGGGAAACTTTCTGCGGTCGCTTTCGACTGGTTTGCCGGGCGGCTCCGTCGATGCGACCGATGCGAAACCCGAAGACCCGGCTGCGGAAAACGGGGAAGCGTAAAGGGCAAGACCTTTTACGACCGGCGGGGGGAGGTGGCCGCGTGCAGCGGCCACCTGGTAACCCCGGAGTTTGAGGAGGCCATGCAAGCCTACAACTGGCTCCAAAAGGGTTTTTTACCGTTTGGGCCAAGCGTCTGGGAACACCCGAACAGGATGTTGGAAGCGCTGGAAATACTCACCAAGGCGGCGGAAGATGGCGAGAAAAAATGAATTAGAGCTTGTCATAAAGGCCGACGCCGACCGCGCCAAGGCGGCTTTTAAATCTTTTGGGAAAGATGCGGCTGACGCCCTGGATGGCATAAGGTCCAGGGCGTTTTCCGCCCAAACGGCGCTGGTAAGCCTGGCCGGTGGCGTTACTATGGGGGCCATAGCCAAGGGCGGCCTGAATATCGCGGCCAGCTTTGAGCAACTACAAGCATCCTTGAACACCATAACCAAGGGCGAGGGCACTCGCTGGTTTGCGGAGTTAAACAAGTGGGCCATCGAGATGCCCATAAATACCGAGGAGGCTATAAAGGGCTTCTCAAAAATGCGGGCCATGGGTTTAAAGCCCGCCATAGCCGACATGACGGTGCTGGTGGACACCGCCGCCGCCGTGGGCGGCGACAACGTGATGGATTCATTTAATGGGATCGTCACCGCTCTTGGCCAGATGAAAACCAAGGGCAAGGCCAGCGCAGAAGAGCTGATGCAGCTCGCGGAACGCAACGTACCTGTTTTTGAAATTTTACGCGAAAAGCTCAATTTAACTCAGAAAGAGCTGGGCAATATCGGCAACGCGGGCCTTGATGTTGACCTCGTCATAAAGGCGCTTCTTGAGGGCATGGCCGACCGCTTCGGCGGGCAATCGACCAAAATGAACCAGACCTGGAACGGCATGTGGGAGAACATGAAGGCCACCGTGGCCGAATTCTCTCGTTATGTCATTACCGAAGGCGGCGCATTTGAGGAGCTTAAAGGCCAACTGAAAGGCGTGACCGCAGAATTTTCCAGTTGGGCCGAGGTAAATAAGAACCTGATTGCCCAGGAATTGCCGAAATACATCAAGGAAATAACCGACACGGCCAAGGGCATCGTTTCCTTTGTTGACGCGGGTGGTTCCGGTTTGGCCGGGGCCGGGGTACTGGGTTATCTGTTTTTTGGCGCGGGCGGGGCCGCCGCCGTTGTGGCGGGCTTTGCGGCCATCGACGGGGCATCCAAGGCCATTGCCGGGCCGCAAACGGCAAATGCCGTGACCCTGAAAAAGATAGAGGAAATCGAAAAACTGCGGGCCAACCTGGCCAGCGAAGTGAAAATAGGCCCAAGCATTTTCGGCTATTCAAAGGCCGAAATAGCCGAAATGGCGCGCGGCGTGGCCGCCTACGACAGACAGCTTTCGGCCCTCAAAGCAAGCCTTGTCGAAACGAAAAAGGTCGTCGCCTCCACCCCCATAAGCACCGCGCAGGTAATGCGCGGCGACTATTCCGCCGCCCGCGTTGCCGACCCGGAAAAGGCGGTTAAGGAAGCCGAAAAAGCGGCCAAAAAAGCGGCCAGTGCCGCGAAAAAAGCCACCGACGAGGCCGCGAAAGCTACCAAAGACGCGGCCCAGAAATACATGGATGAATGGGGCGGAAACGGGGCCTGGGGCAAAGCCTACGAAGTGGCCGCCGAAGCATCTGTGCAGGCCGAGGAGGACCGCTACGAGGCGTGGAAAGCGGCAAGTGACCGCCACATGGCACAGATCGCACAGGCGGCGGACGACGCTTTCAAGGCCGCCAACCCATCAATGGATGAGATCGAAGCCTGGGCCGCCGATTATACTGGCGCTTATGCTGCCATGTACGCTGATACCGAGGCGCTTTCCAGCCAGCGGTACAATCTGGAGCTTGAACAGCTTCAAAAGCAGCGCAAGGCATTTGTGGACCTTACGGGCGACGAAATAAGCGCCCAGGCCTGGTTCAACGGCAAATCCAAAGCCCTGTGGCGCGACTGGGCCTACACATCCGGCGGGTTTGTGGACGGGGTGAAGGCGGCCTTTGATGAGCTTTCCGACGAGCAGGTGAAGTGGGGCGCTGTCGGTTACGAGGTGGTGCGGGACTTTGCCGAAAACAGCAGGGAGGCTGTATCGAATCTGCTTTTCGACGGCATCACCGGCGAGCTGAAAGACTTCGCGGATTATTGGGAAGCCACCTGGAAATCCATGCTCCGCACCTTTACCGACGTGCTTGCGGACATGGCCGTCAAGTGGGCCACGTCGAAGCTTTTCGGCGCTTCGGGCGGCGGTTCGCTTTCGGTGGGCGGCGTGGCGTCAAGCGCGGGCGGCTCCCTGGTTTCGGGCCTTGCCAACAGCGTTTTGGGCAAGGGCGTTTCCGCCGTGGCGGGCTGGCTCGGCATCGGCGGCGGTACGGGCGCGGGCATCGGGCTTGCCAGCACTGCCGGCACCCTTGGCACCCTGGGCGTGGGCACGCCCGCCCTGGACGCCCTGGCCGCAAGCGTGACGGCAGAAACCGCAGGGGCCGCCGGGGCCATGACGGCGCTCGGAGTCTTGGGCACGGCGGCTGGAATCGGTGCCGCAGTGTTCGCGGTTGGGAAAATCATGGACCAGGTGCTTGGATCTGACCCCACAAAGCCCTGGAGCTTCGACGTTTATCGGGCCGGGGCCGCCGGGCTCGCCGGGCCGCTGGCCATTGGCGGGAACTCCACGGTTACGCCCGATGTGCCCATGACTCCCGAAAACTTCGCCTACTATTCCAGCCCCGCCGGAATGAAGACCTGGCGAAAGGCCATGCTGGCCAAAAACAGGCAGGTGAACGATGCGGTTAAGGCGGCGGGCGTTGAAACCGCCGTCAACATCACCGTCAACGGCGTCGTAACCACCGACGACGTGGGCACCTGGGCGGCTGACCTGGCCGCCAAAAACAACGTGTTCGGCCTCACCAGCTTTGCCAACACCAAAACGGTAAAAGCGGGGCTCCAGTAATGGGCAACACCGTTTTCATAAAAGGCCAGAACATTGCGGCCAATATTTCAAGCGTTTCCAGCCAGGCCGGGCCGCGCTGGCCCGCGCCTTTGGCCGGGGCTTCCAACGCCGGGCAGTTCTCGCCCGGCATAAGCGGCACCCCTGCCGATTACGTTTACAGCGGCACCGCAACCGGCGACGGGGCGGGCGGGGGAACAACGGTTGTGGATTCCGTCCTGGCCGTGTTCGGCGACAACTGGTTTATCGGGGCGACCCTCGCCATCACAAGCGGGGCCTGCTCCGGGGAATCAAAAACTGTAACCGATTTTGCCCAAGCCACCGGAACCCTCACCACGGCGGCCTTTACGGCCCAGATCGTGACGGGCGTAACCTTCACCCTCACCCTTGCCTATTCCAGCCGGGATTTTCGGCTTGAACTCATTGCGGCGGGCGACGCGGGCAACGCCACCTTTAAATTCTCCCACGACGGCGGAACCAACTGGTTCGGGCGCAAAAGCCCGACCGCCACGGGCTGGATAGCGCCCGTTCTTATCTCCGCCGGGCTTTCCACGGATAAGGCCACGGGCATCATCCAGGCCGCCAACGGCGACGTTGTGGCGGTTTACGTTTCAAGCGCCACAATGGCCCGAAGGTCCACAGACGGCGGGCTTACCTGGGGCGCGGAAATCACCATTTTCGGCTCGCATTACCGGCCAAAGCTCTGCCTTTTGTCCTCCGGAAGGCTTTGGTGCTTTGCCCGGGACGACGCGGCCTATTCCGACGACAACGGGCTTACCTGGACCAACCCGGCCCTTACCGGTTTCGGCACCCTCTTATTAAGCGGTGCCGTGGAACTGGCAAACGGCAACCTGGTCGCCTGTGCCGATAACGGAAGCGCCGTTTATGCCCGGATATCCACGGACGGCGGGTTTTCGTGGAGCGACGAAATCACCGTGGCCGCAGACGCCAACGAGCAGGTAAGCTCGGTGATCGAGGTGCTCGCCAACGGCGACGTTGTTATCGCCTATTCCACGGACCAGGACTCGGTTGGCGATTACGAGATCAAGTGCAAAATCAGCTCGGACGGCGGCTCCACCTGGGGCGCGGCAGTGGATGTAATGAACATCCTTTCCGATCTCACCTATCCGGCCCTGGTCAAAGACGTGAACGGCGACATGCTCTGCGTGGCCTGCGAGTCCGGCGGGGGCATGGATATCGTAAACAGTTACGATAACGGCGCTGGCTGGGCCAACCGAAGCAATATCTACGGCGGGGCGGTAAGCTGGAAATGCGCCTGCCTTGCCCTGGTGAACGGGCAGATTTTCGCGGGCTACGAGGACGCCAGCCAGAATTTTTACTTTGTGCGCGCCGGGTTTTGGGAGACCTACGCGGCAAACGCCGCGCCGGTTGCCGTGAATCTGACGCCCCAAACGCTCGCCTGCGGAGCCTCCATCATCTGGAACGGCGGGGCCGGGGTGATCGGCGACACTTTCAGCCTGGAAGCCGCCTACGATTATGGGGCCGAAAACCTGTTTACGGACTCCCCAAGCTCGCCCTGGAGGACGGCAACCGACAACGCGGCCCACACCGTTGTTTTTGACGCCGGGGCAAACGCCCGCTTTTACATTGACGGGGCCGCGATATTTGGATCCAACGTCCGCAAATTGAAAATCCAGATGCACGCCTCCGATTCCTGGGGCGCGCCCTCGGTATCCGAGGAGATTGATCTTTCCATCGCCACAGGGGCCATAGACGCCGTGGCCGCGAACTGGATCAAGGACACGTCACTTTTGGCGGCTTACGTGGATCACGAGCTGGCCGGAAAGTATTTCACCGCCACCAGCGGCACGGATAGCGGCCTCGTGTGGAAAATCGCCGACAACCAGGGCGATTACATCATTCTGGACACCACTACGGCCCACAACCTGGCCAACTCCGACACCTTCGCCATTTACGGCACGCAAAAGGCCAAGACCTTCACGGGCGGGGTTTACCGCTTTGTGCGGGTCTTGATCGAGGCCCAGCAGACAGCCGAAAATTACTACTCGGTGGGCTATCTGGCCGCCGGGCTGGCCGTTACGCTTGCCCATTGTTTTTCAACCGGCTGGGGCCTTACGGACGTTTTGGACCGGGAGCTTATGCGGACTCCCTCCGGAGGACTGATCGCCGTTTCCGGCCCGGCCAAAAAGCGCCGGATATGGACCCTTGTCTGGCCCGCATCCACCACCGCCCGCGCGCAGATCCGCGCCCTGGCCGATATCGTTCTCGGCGGCAACCTGGCCTTTATTCCCAACAGTTCCGCCCTTGCCGATGTTGCCCTGGTAAAAATCACGGGCGATCTGCAATCCACCCAGGCTGTCGGGTCCGCTTTCAACTTTGGGCCTGTGATCCTTGAGGAGGTGCTGTAATGGACGCCCTTTCCGCCGCCCTCAAGGCCGCCCAGCGCGGGCATTTGGTTTTGGAAATAATCGCCCCCAACGGGGACGTTTACCGCTTCGCCGAGCGCGACATCCAGGTGGAGGACACGGGCGGGCCGCGCCTTTTCAAGTGCGCCCTAACGTCCTCGCTCTCCGTGGCCACCAACTTTGATTTCCGCACCCCAAGCTACGCGGTGAGCAAGGTCAACGTGGCCATTCGGAACGACGGGCGCTTGCAGGATGTTGACCTGGACGGCAGCCGGGCCAGCGTTTATCTGTGGGCCGAGGGCCTTACGTGGACGGAAATCGAGGCCGCCGGGCTTCTGTTTTCCGGGGCCTTTTCCATGGACTCCTGGGACCGGTCCATCCTTTCGGCGACCCTGACGGACGATACTTTTGACGGCCTTGGGGAGATTCCGGGGGTGATAATTTCCGCCGATACCTGGCCCGATCACCGGGTTGAGGGTGGGGCCGGGAGCGTGGCGGGTTTGGCCGCGCCCCTGGTGCTGGGCGATTTCCGCCGGGGCGTGCCGCTGGTCTGCGTGGACACGGTCAACTTTAAATATCTTGCGGCCCTTGGCCTGCCCGAATCCACGGACGCCGACTATAACTCGGTGATCGAGGCGGTTTACGATAAAGACGGCGCGGCCATCGGCGCGGCCAATTTCAGCCTTGCCGTGGGGCCGGATGGAGAGGGTAACGTCTGCGCGGTGTTCACGTTTATTGCGGATCAGGCGGCCAGCGAGCCGCTTTCCTGCTCCCTAAAGGGCCTTGCCGATCGAAGCGGCAAGTTTGCTAAAACCGCAGGCGATCTGGTGAGCCATCCGGCTGACCTGGTTCATTATCTCTTGGCCAATTTTTCGCGCCTTACCCCGGATAAAATCGACGTGGGGGCCTTGAAGACCCTTCGTTCGGCCCTCACAGGCGTCAATTTCGGGGCCGTTGTAAACGAGGCGAGCACTGTGCGGGACGTTTCCGCCCGCTTCCTTTCCCAGTGTTCTGCGGCCCTTGTGGCGCGAAGCGGCAAGGTGGGGGCTGTGGGCCTTTTCCCTGACGCAACGGTCAGAAAGGCCATTGATTCAGCCACCCAAAGCATCGCCAGAAGCGCCTCTTTCGCCCGCACGCCCCTTGACATGCTGGCCAACGACATCACCGTCAAATACGCCTACAACCCCTTGCAAAAAGCCTACGAGGGCGTGTTGACGCGCGGGAAAAAGGAGAACGCCGAAGCGGATAAAAGCCAGTTCCGCCACGGCAAAAAGAGCCTGGTCTTGGAGTGTCCGGACGCCCGCGACGCCGACACGGCGGCCACCCTTGCCGACCGGTTTCTGACTCTGAACGCGGGTCGCCACGATCTTTTGGATATAACCCTGCCCATCTGGGAGGGCGCAACCCTGTTGGAGGGCGACGCGGCGGAGATTACCATCCCGGAAGGCCCTTCCGCCGACGGCGCGGGCTGGAACGCGGAAAAAATGATCCTGGTGAGCCGGACCATCACCGGAACGGGGGTCCGGCTAAAGTTCTGGCGGGCCGCGTAGCCCATCACCCCGGCAATCCGCCATATTCCGTCATACCGGCGAAGGCCGGTATCCAGGCTTTTGAATCTTCTTTGAAAGGCCGTTTAAACATGAAAAAAATCCTTCTCGCCCTGCTCCTCCTGGCCCTGGCCATCCCCGGCATGGCCAACGCCGCCGCCACAACCGGCGTGGTGACCCTTCTTAATGCCCAGGCCATCAGCGCCGGGGACACCTACACCAGCTCCACCGTCAACCTTACCAACGCCGAGGGCCTGATAAGCTGGTACATCGAGCTTACGGGCGATGGAACGGCCAGTTTCGTTTATCAGACCAGCAACGACGGCGTTTCGTTCGCCGAACCGGAGGGCGTGACGGCGGTTGTTTCGGGCTTCACCAAGACTTCCGGAGGGAGCGCCAACGGCAAGGCGATGGAGCAGATCAGCGTTGAGTTCGCCCGCTACATGCGTGTCCTTGTCACCGAAACAGGGGGTGCGGAGGCAATAGCGGTCACCCTCAAAATGGCTGTGCGATAACCCGAACCTTCTACCATTATATAAGGAGCCTTCCCCATGCGAATTCTTGCGATCCTTTTCTGCCTTGCCCTCCTGGCCATTTCCTCCCCCGCTTTTGCCGCCGAGCCTGCCACGGCCCTTGTGTGCGAGCAGGCCGCCATTGCGGGTAATTCCACCTATACCAGCGCCCCCATCGGCGTTTCCATGGCCGAGGGCTTTTTCACGCTTTCCGCCCGGCAGGATGGAACCGGCCCCGTCACCATCGGGTATCAGGTCTCCGTCAACGGCCTCGATTGGGCCACGCCCGATGGAGCAGAGGCCATTATCACCGATATGGGCGATGGCATCAGGATCACGGCCTTCGACCCGGTTTACGCGCCCTGGCTGCGGATAATCGTTTCCAACACCGGCACATCCGAGGTGCTGGCAACCGTGCGCGTAGCCTACCGGTAAGGGGGGATCATGCTCGATCGAATCAAAAACGGCACGGCGTTTCTGGTGTTCGCGGTCCTTCTGTGGCTGGCCTGGTTTGTCTGGCCGGGGCCGGTGCGGGCCGCCGACACCCCGCTCATGCCCGTGGATTACGAAACGTCCACCCTGGGTGTCGATTATTCCACCATGCAGGAGTGGGTCGCGGCAAAGGTAGCGGCGGTCGATATGGTCACCGCCCAGAAGGGCCAGGTGTTAATTCTTCCGACCGGCACATACGCCGACTGGTGCGAGATACCCCAAAGCGCAACCACCAACAGTGACTATTTCATCGTCATCAAGGCCGCTGACGGAGCTACGGTAACAATTGCTCCAACGCTCGAAGCACATATTGGCAACTACATTAACACTTATCATTATACGTTTGCGATATGGGCTGACTACACCAAAATTATTAGCATTAACGTCGATTGGTCCGGCGTCAATACCGTTAACCCGACCTACTCGCACACTCCGTTTTTAGGCCATTCAACAGCGGCTTACACGCGCCTTATCAACTGCACCGCCAAAAACGTAAATCCCTCCGGCGGGGCCGGTTATCCGATGCTTTTTTTTAACCAGCCGGGGACAGGGCTCATCAATTGCGCCGTGAGCGGCTCGCCATACGGTTTCCTTTTTGGCAGTGGAACAAGCGAGTGCTTTACATACAACTGTACTTTTCGCGGGCCTGGAATTGGGTATTACAATTCCGGCGCGGTGGCAATATCCAAAAATTGCCTCAACTCCGAGTCCGGCACCTGGACCGGGGACTGGACCAAAACCACCTGCCTGGACGCCACCCCCACGTGGCTTACCGGCACCGAGTTTGATCTGGATCCCGGCGACACAACGGCCCTTGGCCAGGGCACCGACCTTACCGCAGACGGCACCTTTGCCTTCAGTTACGACCGCAACAACGACACCCGCCCGACCCTGTGGTCAGTCGGTGCCGACGATGCCGCCGCAGAGGAGCCCGAACCCGAACCCGAAACCCCGGCAGTGCGCTACAAGCCCTGGGCGCTTGGCCCCTGGGGTGCCGGGCCGTGGAACGGGGCGGGAACGGGTGGGTGGAAATAGAAAAGGAGAGCAGGCAAGGAGGCTTCTTCCCTCCCCACGAATGCGATGCGCTAACATCGCAAACCAGCCGTAGCCGCTGCTCCCCAGCCCTCGAGGGCGAAGGGGATATAGCACCATAGCCACGGCCCCACAAGGGGGAATATGAGCCTTCAAAAAACAGCCGGGACAATCGTTTCCGGCCAGGAAAAGTGGTGGGTCAAACAGGGCCTTGAAAGCCCTGTGGTTTCGGTCGAGGACTTTGAAAAGGGTATGGGGCGCGTGCCGGATGTGGTGGGGGAATTCGGGTATTTTCCCTCCTCCATTTTGGTTCTTTCGCGGCCCAAGGCCCTTTTTGATTATCTGGCGGACGTGGGCCGCCCTCAAAGGCACATCGCCAACGCCTATCACACGCCCATAGGCGCTTCAATCTTCCCGCCAGCGGCGTCATGGTTCTGCATCAAATACTGGAGTTGTAAGGGCGACGTGGTTCTTGACCCCTTCGGCAACCGGGCCAACATCGGCCTTGTGGCCAACTGGCTGGGACGCCGGGTGATTTTAAACGACATCGCCCCGTCCTACTGCCGTATGATGGAGGACGCCGGAGAGCGCCGCGTAAATCAGGATCTGCCCTGGACGGTTTTCAACCGCGACGCCGCAAACCTTTCCGAAATCCCCGATTCCAGCGTCGATCTTATTCTTACCGGCCCGCCTTACCACAACGTGGAGCCGTATGAAAAGGTGCCCGGCCAGGCCAGCAGCTTTCGGACCTACGCTCAATTTCTGGCCTGGTATGGCCGCGTAGCGGCCGAATTGCACCGCCTGATAAAGCCTCAGGGCTACTGCATTTATAAGGTGGGAGACTGGCGCGTAAAAGGCCGCATCGTGCCCTTTACCTATGACACGCAACGGGTTTTCGCCGAAGCCGGATTTATTTTGCACGATGTTCTGATCTGCGTGGAGCCCGCGCCTTTGGGCGGAGGCTGGTCATGGGCTTCAAAATGGCGTTCGCGCTACGTTTCAAAGGCACATCAGACCGTTTTTGTCTGGCGCAAAGAGGACATTTGACCATGCGCATTATCCGCCTTCCAAACGTCAAAACCATAAGGGCCGAGGTGATCCGAGACAGGCTTCCGCCCGGAACCAGGCGCATTGTCTGCCTTTCCTGCGGCAACGCCACCAGGGCGCTTGAGGGCGTTATAAAAGGCGTTCCGGTCATAAAGCTGGATTCCGAAAGCCCGGTTTCAGCCCGCCGGGAACTTTCGGCCCAGGAGATTCAAACCTATTTTGGACCGGAAAGTTTTAACGCCACAAGCGGTTATCTGCCCTTGGATTTGACAGCCGAAATCGGGCAGCGCCTCATGGCATATATACCGGAACTTCTGGAGGGCGACCGTCTTTACGTGCCCTGCGGAAGCGGGGAAACCATAGCGGCCCTGTCAAATTACATTCCTTTGGCCCGCATGACCGCCGTAAGCGCCCTTTATCCGCCCATAGAGGCAATGGGGCCGCTTTACCGCTGGCTCGCCGCAAACATGAAAACCGTCAACGTGGGCCGGGTGAATTCGGTCGCCGAGGCTCTCAGGCTTGCCGCCAGAGGCAAGGGTTTTGCTTTGTGCTGGGAGTGATGACTTCATACGTATTTTGTGGTATGAATGCCCCCTAAACAAGGGGGCTACCACAATGGCAAACGAAGAACATCTCGCAATACTCAGGCAGGGCGTCGAGGTCTGGAATAAATGGCGGGAGGACAACCCTGATATAAGGCCGGATCTTGAGGAGGCTGATTTTGCCGGAGCCGACCTGTCCGAAATTGATCTCGGCAACGCATACCTGTTAAAAGCCAACCTGAAGGGGGCGAATCTCTTCAAAGCCTACCTCCATCATGCTTATCTCAGCGAGGCGGACCTTACGGGGGCCAACCTTTGCGAAGCAAACCTTGCCGAATCGGATTTGGTGGGGGCTTATGCCAATGGGGCGGACTTCGCCGATGCGGAACTTAGGCATGCCGAGATTTGGGATGCGAACTTCAGCGGGGCGGATCTAAGTTGTGCGTCGCTTTTTAGTTCAGACCTTGGTTATACAAACTTTAGCAAGGCAAACTTGCGGCAAGCGGACATCAGTAAAGCAGACCTCCATTTTACAGATCTTGGAGGAGCCAAGCTTTGCGAGGCGAATTTTGAGGAAGCGAACCTTAACCTGACGAACCTGCGCGGGGCGGATCTTGAAAACGCAAACCTGCAATATGCCGATTTGGGCCGGGCTGACCTGCGCCTTGCAAACCTCAAAGGGGCCGACCTCCGCAATGCAAGGCTGAACGGGGCGGCATTGTTAACCACATGTTTCGAAAACGTGAAACTTGCCTGGACCTCCTTTTCATTCATGGACTTAAGACAGGCCAAGGGTCTTGATACCGCCTTCCATTTCGCTCCCTCCCATGTGGACATCCACACCCTGTATCGTTCAGAAGGCGAGATTCCCGAAGCCTTTTTGAAGGGCGCGGGAATCGGCTCCAAATTCATATCCCGCATCCCGTCAAGTTTTTCGGGCAAGCCGGTCCGGGCTTATTCCTGCTTCATCTGTCACTCCAGCAAGGACAGGGATTTTTTGGAAAAACTGCGGTCCGATCTTTACGCAAACGCTTTTGAATGCTGGCTGGAGCTTTCGCCCAAGGAAGACGGGCCTTGGCGCGCTATAGAAATGGAGGAGATGGCAACCCGCTTCGACAAGCTGTTGCTCGTTCTTTCGGATACCAGCCTTGGCGAAAATTGGATCGATGGTCAGCTCCTCGGCCTGATCCGCGAGGATGAGGACAGAAATAATCGCCGCAAGCTCTTCTCAATCCGGCTGGCGGACGAGGATGCGGTTGGTGCCTGGAAATGCGATGACAGAGGAAAGGACATGGCCGCCTGGGTCCGTGAGGGGGCCATCCACGATTTTTCAACCTGGAAGGACCACGGATCTTATACGAGGGCCTTTGACAGACTTTTAAAAGACCTTCAGGCCGAACCCAAGACCAATCCGATAATAAATGAAGATTTAACGGGCTATCAAGGCGGGTAAAAAGGGGTTTAAACTGGTCGCAAATCAACCATAAATCAGTCCCAAATCAACCGGCGCGTTACAGGAAGCGGGAAAATTTTAAAGTGGGGACAGAGTGGGGACAAAATAGCAAATATTTTAAAAAGGGGCTACGGCCTAAGCCGTAACCCCTTGATATAATTGGTACGCCTGGAGGGAGTCGAACCCCCGGCCTACGGATTAGAAGTCCGTTGCTCTATCCAGCTGAGCTACAGGCGCTAAATATTGAATATTTTGAACTTGCGGATATCGTTCCATGATGAGCGCAAGCCTGCCGAGCCTCAAACATAAAAATTGCAGACATAAACACAAGAAATTGAAAACATATAACCACAAGAAATTATAGATAAACACAAGAAATTGAAAATAAAACACAAAAAAAGAGACATCAACTCAATATTAAGCTGAACATGTTCCTTTTCCTTTTTCAAGGAAAGCCCTATGGGGGAAAAAGCGCCCCGATCTTCCTCAGCCACTATTTTCCGTAAAGCGGAGAATGGAAATAAATTGCGCCCCGATAATAAATTGAAAACACAAATACAAAAAAATGTAGCTGCAAGCCAAAATAGTGTCGTCCGAGCCCAAAAAAATGGAGGCCACGCCCCAAAAAGTTGAGGAAAGGGCCTGAAAACAAAGGCGCTGCTCTCGAAACTGGACACGCGGGCCTAAAAGTTTTTCCGAGCCGTTGCATACAATAAGCGCAACGCTTTTGTCCAATAAAAATCCTGGCCGAAGATTAACTTGCTCAACTTCCGCGTTTTCCCGCCATAATTTCAAGGCCCTGTCAAATTATGCGCATGAAGGACGGGTTTGTGAAGAAAGGGCCGGATTCGGTAGCGTATGTCAATCAGCAGTCAGGAAAAGGTTGAAAAGGAAACTTGCAGGCGATGGGGCGGACTTTGCGTGCTGGACTTTGGCGCGATTTCGTGTATTTTTATAGGATATCGGATATGCGCCGGAAGCGTTCCTTTGCGCCCAACCCATAATTTAAATGGAAAACAGAAAGCCATGAAACACGCCCGGATTTTCGCTGCGGCCCTCGCCCTGCTGATTCTGGCCGCGCCGTCCTACGCCTACGAATCATCCATCTACGGAAGTAACACCCACGTGCTGGGCCTTAACGACACCAAGGGCGACGCACGCATCCTTTGCTACTCGGGGCTTGTGAAATCGCTCTGCCAGAGGGTGGCGCAAGCCCTTTCGAGAGACCCGGCCATTGTATCCGCAGGAGTGACCAAAGACGAGCTTTTTTCAAAGCTCCCGTTTCTGTTGAAGGTCGAGGTGATGGGGGAATCCTTCGGCGTTCACGGTGACGACATAGCCCTTACCATGAACGGCAGGGCGGACGTGAGCACGGTCGCCATAACCGCAGCCATGGTCCGCATGAAGGGAGACGTGGCTTATCGGGCGGAAGTCGCGGCGGGGCTCGAAAAATTCGCCCGCCTGGAAAGGGACGTGCGCAGCCATCAGGCCCGGCTTTCAGCCGAAACTACGGGCCTGGCCGTTCCTGTCGCCAGTCCTGCGGCAAATCCCGCAGTTTCCATTGCCGCCTCCCAGCCTTCGGGAACAAGCCCGGTGGCGGCGGTTGCCGTGGCGGCTCCCGTGACCGCGTCCGGCCCGGTCCTGGCGGCCCCGGTTGTTCCTGCAGCAATGCCCGCGCCCGGTGTGGAAATCCCGAAAGCTCCGGCTTTCGCCGTTGCGACTGCTCCGCCGGTTGCCGAAGCCGCCGTGATGGACGAAAAGGCCGTTTTCCCGATGTCCTTTCCCGCAGCCGAGGCTCCCGAAGCCCTGTACACCCTCCGCTCCGGGATGAGCTACAGGGACATGCTGGAAACCGCCGGAGCCCCGGCCCAGAGGTCGGAATGCGGAAACAAGGTCTTCTACAACTACGCCAACGTCTGGGTCTATTTCAACGACGGGGAGCTTGTGGGCTACCTTCTGATGGAAAACTGGAAGGGGCCGTGCCATCCTTATGTTGGCTTCATGGGGGAAATACTCTACTTCTAACGCATGTCTGAAAACGCGAGCTGCGCTGACACAGCAGCTCGCGTTTTCAGACATGCTTGATATTCAGCCTTTTTCAATGGGCTGATAGATTTGGCCATCAGTCATGCATCGTTCATTTCCCCGCCCCGACTTTGTCTCCTGGTTCTGGGCCGCGCTTTCAGGGCTTTTGCTGGCTGCGGCCTTTCCCAAGACCGGCTGGGACTTCCTTTCATGGGCGGCTCTGGTTCCCCTGTTCTGGGCCGTTAACCGCAAGACTCCCAGCCAGGCGGCCCGCTTGGGCCTTGTTTTCGGGGTGGTCCATTTTTCACTGGTGGTTTATTGGGTCGTCATCGCCATGACCGTTTACGGCGGCGTGTCATATTTGCTTGCAGGGCCGATTCTGATTCTGATGGCCGCGTTCCTGGGCCTTTACCCGGCCATGTTCTGCCTTGTGACCCGCTGGTGCGCCGCAACCCCCATGCTCTTTCTGGTTGCCGCGCCTGCGAGCTGGGTGGGCCTTGAGTTCGTGCGCCTTCATTTTCTGACCGGTTTTCCCTGGTGCAGTGTCGGCCACGCCTTCTACATGCGCACGAGCCTTATACAGATTGCGGACATCACGGGCGTTTACGGGCTTTCGTACCTCGTAGTGCTCGTGAATGCGGCCATCTTCGTTGCCCTGTGCACGGCCCGGAAAATCCCCGTGTTCGGGCGGAACGCCTCCTTCAAAACAGCGGTTTTCGGGCTTGGGACGGCGCTGGTCCTTCTTTCCGGGGTCCTGGGTTACGGAAAATGGCGAATGGCGGAGACGGACGCCCTGGCCGCCAAGGTCGAAAAGGTCAAGGTTGCGGTCATCCAGGGCAACATCGATCAGGCCGTGAAGTGGGACCCCTCCTATCAGGCCGCCACCATTGAAAAATACGAGGCCCTTACAAGGCTTGCATCGAGGGGAAAGCCCGACATCGTTATCTGGCCCGAAAGCGCCATGCCCTTTCATTTTTTGCGGGAGAGCCTTTACACGGAAGATGTTTTGGCGCTTGCGCGGGAAACCGGTGCCAGCCTCCTTGCCGGGAGCCCCTATTGCGAGCCTGACGGTGAAGGCTGGAGGTGCTTCAACCGCGCCTATCTCGTCTCCCCGGATGGTTCCGTAACCGGCCACTACGACAAGGTCCACCTGGTTCCCTGGGGCGAATACGTGCCCCTTAAAAAATGGATGCCCTTCATCGAAAAGCTGACACAGGAAGTGGGGGATTTCGAGCCGGGCCAGCCGGGCAGGGTGCTTTATGCGGGAAAAGCCAAAATCGGCCTTGGAATCTGCTACGAGATAATTTTCCCGGCGCTTTCACGCAAGCAGGTGGAGAACGGGGCAAACATTCTGGCCACCATAACCAACGACGCCTGGTACGACCGCTCTTCCGCCGCTTACCAGCATTTTGCGATAGCCTCCTTCAGGGCGGTTGAAAACAGGCGGGCACTGGCAAGGGCCGCGAATACAGGCATTTCAGGTTTCGTGGACCCATGCGGAAGAATCGGCCAAACCACCGCCCTTTTCACCGACGCCTGGGCCGTGGTGAAACTCCCCCTTCTTGAAAGCCGGACCGTCTACAGCCGTGTGGGGGACCTGTTCTCCTGGCTCTGCGCCATATCCGCCCTTTTCCTCATTCTTTTGGGCTTCAAAAAGCGCCTCGATTCGTGATATGGCGTAAGGCAGGCATTTGCACCCGCGTCGGATCGAACGATCCGTTCATCATTCAATATTTGGAATTGGAGGACATCATGGATTTGGAACTCGCAGTCAAGGAACTTTCCGCCAAACTCGACCGGCTCAAGGAGCATCTTTGACGTAGCCGGAAAGGAGCTTCGGCTTCACGAAATAGATTCCCTGATGGCAAAGGACAATTTCTGGGACGACCAGGAAAAATCCACGGCCCTTATGCGTGAGCGCACCGACGCGGTGAACGCCGTTGATGGCTGGAAGGCGCTTTTCTCCTCACTTGCCGATGCTACGGTTCTTCTGGAGCTCGCCCGTGAGGAAAAGGACGAGGAGTCCCTGTCCGAGGTTGAAAAGGAGTTCACCCGCATAGACGCCCAAATCCGGGCGCTTACCCTAAGCCGGATGCTTTCCGGGGCGGATGATTCGCTGGGCGCGATAGTCTCGGTTAACGCCGGGGCAGGGGGCACCGACGCCCAGGACTGGGCCGAGATGCTGCTTCGCATGTATCTGCGCTGGACCGAGCGCAAGGGCTACAAGACCGAGGTGGTGGACCTCCAGCCTGGCGACGAGGCTGGCATCAAGAGCGCCACCTTCACCGTGGAGGGCTTGAACGCTTACGGATATCTCAAGCTGGAGGAGGGCGTCCACCGGCTGGTGCGCATCTCGCCCTTCAACGCGGCGGCCAAGCGGCAGACCTCCTTCGCCTCGGTTTCGGTGTTTCCCGAAGTGGAAAACAATTTCGACGTGGCCATAGAGGAAAAGGACATCCGCATAGACGTTTTCAGGGCCAGCGGCGCGGGCGGCCAGCACGTCAATAAAACCAGCTCCGCCATCCGCATAGTGCATCTTCCCACGGGAATAGTGGTTTCGTGCCAGCAGGAAAAAAGCCAGCACCGCAACAAGGATTTGGCCATGAAGGTTCTAAAGGCCAGGCTCTACAAGCGTGAGAAGGAAAAGCACGAAAAGAAGATGCAGGACGCCTACGAGATGAAAGACGACATAGCCTGGGGCAACCAGATACGCTCCTACGTGCTTCATCCGTACCAGATGGCCAAGGACCACCGGATAAAACTGGAAGTGAGCAACGTAAATTCGGTTCTGGACGGAGACCTGGACCAGTTCATGGAGGGCATACTAATGGCCGGGTTGTCCGACTAGCGCCCGTATAAAAACGCGAACTGCTGTGTCAGGCATCGCATCCCGGCTCGGTCACGTATAAAAGAGTACGCTCCCTCGCCGCTCGCTTGCCTTCCTTGCATTTCATCGCGTTTTTGAAAATTGACATCCAGGCTTGGTTTTCAGCCGTTTGTCCCGGTCTGTTAAAAGAGTCCGCCACCAAGCACGATACTCGCAAGAATACCACTTCGGGAAAAGGAGAGGAGCAGCCATGAACGAGAACTGGATAGCTCCATGCGGCCTGTGGTGCGGGGCATGCGGAATCGCCGTGGCCCATGCGTCGGGGAACGAGCGGCTGAAGGAAAAGCTGGCCCCGGTTTACGGCGTAGCGCCTTCGGACATGGTCTGCGAGGGTTGCCGCTCGGAAAACCGCTTCGTGTTTTGCCAGGCCTGCGCCATACGCTCCTGCACCGAACAAAAGGGCTACAAGGGTTGCTTCGAGTGCAACGATTTCCCCTGCGCCACGGTGAGCGAATTCCCCCACCCGGTGGCCCGCAAGGTGATGCTCCGTGCGGTTCCGCGCTGGAGGGAACTGGGGACCGCCGCCTGGATAGCGGAAGAAGAAGCCCGCTACGCATGCCCCGGCTGCGGCGCGCGCCTCATGAGGGGCCAGGGCCGCTGCCCCGGATGCAAGGAGCCGGTGAACCCGGACTGACGGCGTGGATTCCACAAGACTCGTAAGCCTTCATCCCCATGTTTTGGGGGACGCCTTCATCAGGCTCTCGCCCGGAAAGATTTTTTCCGGCCATGAGATTGATCTTTTGAGCAGGGCAGGGGCCGTGGTGGTGCCCCAGAACGTGAAGGCATGGCAGTACCGCGAGATCGCGTCCCTTTGCCCACGGGTTTTTCCCGATTACCGTAACCGCTTCGGGTTCGAGGGAAAATGCGGAAATCTGGCGCTCTTCGAGAAATTCGGACTTCCTCATCCCGAAACCAGGGCTTACGGCAACGCGGAAGATTTCCAGACCGCGCATCCGAAAAGGCCGCCCTTCGGCTTTCCCTTCGTTATGAAGGCTGATCGGGGCGGCGGCGGAAACGGCGTCTTTCTCATCGGAAATGATGAAGACCTAAAGGCCGCCCTTGCCCTCTTGGGCTCCCGGCCTTTCGTGGCCCAGAAATTCGTGGACCACCAGGGGGCGGACCTTCGGGTTGTGATTCTGGGTGACGCCCTCTACCCCTACTGGCGGGTGCAGGACGACAGAACGGAGTTCCGCAACAACGTTGGGCGCGGAGCCCGCATCTCCCATGATTTCGAGCCCGGCCTGACCGATCTGGGCATAAGAGCGGCGGCCATGCTTGGAACGAGGGCGGGAATCGACTGCGCAGCCGTTGACGTTCTTTTCGACCGGGGTTCAAAGGCTCCCAAAGCGCTTCTGGGCGAGGTGAATTTCGTGTTCGGGCGAAAGGGCATGGGCGGAACTAATCGTTTTCGTGAACTTTTCAGGCAGGCCGTCAACCGATGGACCCGATAGACGTCATACAAAACTTTTACGACAAGGGCAGCAAGTCCTACCGGGTGCTTGTGGAGCACAGCCGACAGGTGGCGGACCTTGCCGTAAACATAGCGGTGCGCCTTCAACTTTCCGAGTCGTCCCGCACCTTTATATATGAAGCCGCCATGCTGCACGACGTGGGCATCATAGGCACGGACGCCCCCAAGCTGGGCTGTTTCGGGGATGACCCGTACATCAGGCATGGGGTCATCGGTCGGGCCATGCTGGAAGGCATGGGGCTTGACGCCCACGCCCTGGTGTGCGAACGTCACGTTGGGCTTGGAATCACCGCCTCGGAAATCGCCCTGCGGAAACTGCCCCTGCCGTGGAGGGAGATGGCCCCCCTAAGCCTGGCGGAGGAGATAGTCTGCTACGCGGACAAGTTCTTCTCCAAAAACGGAAACGCGGGCGGCGTGAAAAAGAGCCCGGAAGCCATAGAGGAATCCTTCAGGCGCTACGGCGTCGAGAGCCTGGGCCGCTTCGCCCTGTGGCGGCAAAGGTTTGGAGAACCCGGCTGAGAGGCTTTTTGCGGGTGGAAGGCGCTATGCCGCTTCGCCCTGGCCGGGTTATTTCCGGTAATTTTTTACAATGGTCAAAAAAAACTTGCCGTTTGGGGTTCACTCCGGTAATAGAAGATAAACCCAATCGGTAACATTTCAGGAAAACAGCCATGACAAAGACCGAAGAATACAAGCGCATGGCCGCCGAAGCGGCGGTTGAGGCGGTGAAGCCGGGAATGGTTGTGGGCCTCGGCACCGGAAGCACGGCCAATTACGCCATAACCCGCATAGCCAAGCTCCTAAAGAGCGGTGAACTCACCGACATAATTGGCATTCCAAGTTCCGTTCCCACCAACGACCTCGCAAGCTCCCTTGGGATTCCCCTTGCCACCTTCGCAGACCACTCCGTCATAGACATCACCATAGACGGGGCCGACGAGGTGGACAAGGACCTGAACCTCATCAAGGGAGGAGGCGGGGCGCTTCTGCAGGAGAAAATTCTGGCCCAGGTGAGCCGCGAGGTCATAATCATCGTGGACGAGGGCAAGCTCTCCGACAAGCTGGGCACAAGGTTCCCGCTTCCGGTGGAGGTGGTCCCCTTCGGGCTTCACACCGAAAAGCGCTTCCTGGAAAGCCTGGGAGCCAAGGTGAGCCTGCGGGAGAACGTCATCGCCAAGCCCTTCCGCACCGATCACAGGAATCTCATTCTGGACGCCGAATTCGGCCCCATAGACGATCCCTACGCCCTGGCCGAAAAACTGTCCCGGCGGGCCGGGGTGGTCGAGCACGGCCTTTTCCTGGGAGTCGCCACGGAAGTGGTCGTCGCAGGCAAAAACGGCATAACCCGTCTCAAGAAAAAGGGCTGACAGGCGAACATATAAATGCAGTCGGCAAAGGGGGGGCTTTCGGCCCCCCTTTGCTTTTTTCCGGGGGATTTATTTCCGTCAAGGGTTTTTCTTTCCTTCCGGGTTTGTTTTTCCTGAATTCCGCAATTTGGTTCCTCCGCCGTCGTTGACAAATCCTGGCCTTTTGGCTATGGCTTCCGTAAGACGTATTGAAAGTTTTCATGTCTTCCATAAACCGAGGAGGAAATAGTCAAAGATGGAAAGGCTTCCAGAAATAACCATCAACGGGACGGCCTACCCGTTCAATAACGGCGAGACCATTCTGTCGGTGGCGAAACGAAACGGAATAGACATCCCCACCCTGTGCCATCTGGCCAAGTGTACGCCCACCGGCGCGTGCCGGATCTGCGTGGTGGAGGTGGAAAAGGCCCGAACCCTCATGGCCTCGTGCTCCCTTCCGGCGGCGGGCGGAATGGTGGTTCAAACCGAATCGCCCAAGGTGGTGCAAAGCAGGAAGCTCATCTTGGAGCTTCTGCTGTCTTCCGGCCAGCACGACTGCGTGACCTGCACAGGCGCGGGCGAGTGCAGGCTCCAGGAGCTCTGCATGCGCTATGGCGTCACCGGCAAGAAGTTCGCCCCGACGCCTCCCCGTTACGCGCCGGAGGCCGAGAACCCGTTCATCATGCGGAATTTTTCAAAGTGCATCCTTTGCGGGCGCTGCGTACAGGCCTGCAACGAGGTCCAGGTCAACAACGCCATAAGTTTCGGTTATCGCGGCAAAAGGAGCAAAATCGTGGCTGCGGAGGACATTCCCCTGAAGGATTCCCAGTGCGTGTTCTGCGGCGAGTGCATCGAGGCCTGCCCCACCAATGCGCTGATGTACAAGAACGCCAACGTGAAAATCAGGCCCTGGGAAGGGCAAAAGGTGCGCACCACCTGCTCTTACTGCGGCGTGGGCTGCCAGATGTGGCTTCACGTGCTCGATAACAAAATCGTCAAAGTAACGGGAGTGGAGGAGTCCGGCCCCAACCACGGAAGCCTCTGCGTAAAGGGCCGCTTCGGCTACGATTTCGTGGGCCACCCGGATCGTCTCAAAACCCCGCTCATCCGGGAAGGCGAAACCTTCCGGGAAGCGTCCTGGGATGAGGCCCTTGACCTCGTGGCCAAAAAACTCGGAAACGTGCGCGACGCCAGCGGCCCGGACTCTATAGGCGTGCTAACCTCCGCAAGGGTTTCCAACGAGAGCAACTACGTGGTCCAGAAGTTCGCAAGAGGGGTGCTTAAGACCAACAACGTGGACCATTGCGCGCGACTCTGACACAGCTCCACCGTGGCCGGTCTGGCCACCGCTTTCGGTTCCGGCGCAATGACCAACCCCATCTCCGACATCGAGCTTGCCCAGGTCATACTGGTCACCGGCTCCAACACCACCGAGAATCACCCGGTTTTGTCAACCTACGTGAAACGCGCCGTGACCCAGAAGGGCGCGAAGTTGATCGTGATCGATCCGCGTGAAATTCCCCTCACCCGTTTCGCAACAAAGTGGCTGCGTCCCAAGCCCGGTACGGACATCGCCTGGATCAACGGCTTTTTGCACGTGATCTTCAAAGAGGGACTGCTTGACGAGGAATACGTCAAGGCCCGCACCGTCGGCCTTGACGACGTCAAAAAGGTGGTGGAAAAGTACACCCCCGAATACGTGGAGTCCATCACGGGCATCACGGCTGCCGATCTCGTGGAAGCCGCACGGCTTTATGCGGGGGTAAAGGCCGCCAGCATACTCTACACCATGGGCATCACCCAGCACATCTGCGGCACCGATAACGTCAAAAGCCTTGCGAACCTCGCCATGGCCTGCGGCAACGTGGGCGTTGCCGGCGGAGGCGTCAACCCCCTTCGCGGCCAGAACAACGTGCAGGGGGCCTGCGACATGGGCGGGCTTCCCAACGTGTATTCGGGCTACCAGGCCGTGAACAACGCGGCTTTCAAGGAGAAGATGGAAAAGGCCTGGGGAGTTACGGGCCTATCAGAAAAGGTCGGTCTCACGGCCACCCAGATGATACCGGCGGCCCATGACGGCTCCTTGAAGGCCCTCTACATCGTGGGGGAAAATCCGCTTGTTTCGGACCCCGACGTGACCCACGCGGAAGCCAGCTTAAGGCACCTGGATTTCCTGGTGGTAGAGGACATCTTCCTCACCGAAACCGCCAAACTCGCCCACGTTGTGCTTCCTGCGGCCTGTTTCGCCGAGGCCGACGGAACCTTCAGCAATACAGAGCGCAAGGTCCAGCGGGTGCGCAAGGCCGTGGAAGCGCCGGGCTCCGCCAAGGCCGACTGGGAGATCATAGCCGAAATATCTGGCCGCATGGGTTACCCCATGAACTACCGCAACGCCTCGGCCATTTTCGACGAGATGGCGCAGGTTACGCCCTCCTACTGTGGCATCAATTACGATCGCCTGGAAAAGGACGGCATCCACTGGCCGTGCACCGGAAACGACCATCCGGGAACGCCCTGCCTGCACGTGGACAAGTTCGCCTGCGGCCTGGGGGTCTTTTCCGCCGTGGAGTGGACCCCGCCCGCCGAAAGCCCGGACGCGGAATATCCGCTCACCCTCACCACGGGCCGGGTGCTGTACCATTATCATACGGGAACCATGACCATGAAGTCGGCGGGCCTTAACGCCCAATCCCCGGAATGTTTCGTGGAAATCGCCGCAGCCGACGCCAGAGATTTGGGAATCAAGGACGGCGAGATGGTGAAGGTCACATCCCGAAGGGGCAGCATAACCGTGAAGGCGAAGGTTTCGGGCATGACCGACAAGGGCACGGTTTTCGTTCCCTTCCACTGGTCCGATGCCGCCGCCAACAGGCTCACCAGCGCGGAAGCCCTGGACCCCATCTGCCGGATTCCCGAATATAAGGTGGGGGCGGTGAGGATCGAACTTTCGGCATAACAGCCTGTCCAAAAACGCGAACTGCTGTGTCAGACTGCGCCGGGCGGGTCGTCATGTACGAAAAGTACTATTCCTTCCCGCCCGGCTTGTCTTCCTTGCATTTCATCGTTTTTATCCAGGCTTCATATCAAGCCTTTTTCGACGGGCTGATAAGGCCGGTTTCTATGGATGACGGCATAACTACGGGACATAAGGCTTAAGGGAGACTTTACGCAATGGCTCAAACCAACGGAGTGACGAAACCGGATATCGAGGACGTCACCTTTGAAATGTGGATAAAGATCGACGACATCGCAGCCGAGTACAAGGGCAGGCCGGGCTCCACCATTCCGGTTCTCAGGCTCTGCCAGGAAACGGTGGGTTATCTTCCGAAGCCCCTTCTGGGCTACATAGCGGACAAAATGGGCGTGGCCAGAAGCGAGGTCTTCGGCGTTGCCACCTTCTATGCCCTTTTTTCCATGACCCCCAAGGGCCGCCACACCATAAGGGTGTGCGAAGGAACGGCCTGCTACGTGCGCGGGATCAAGGAAGTCATGGACCGCATTAAGAACCAGTACAAGATTCCGGTCGGCGGCACCACCGAAGATCGCCGCTTCTCCCTGGAATCCGTCCGCTGCCTGGGAGCCTGCGGCCTGGCCCCGGTGGTGGTGGTCAACCACGACACCTACGGCGCGGTGACTCCGGAGAAGATGGACGAGATTCTCACCAGATACGAATAAGTCCGGAAAGAGTGAATCTTCGCCCTGCCAAAAGCCGGGCCAATGAAATATGGATCACGGAGCTTTTCCAGCCCTTATTCCCCCTCCATTATGACGGGGGCTGCGGAGGAAAAGCAGGAGGACAACGAAATGCCAAACGCGGAAAAAACCGCAAAACCGATGGGTCGGCGAGTCAATTCAATCGATGAGCTGGAAGCCTGGCGCAAGGAGGTCATTGACGGCCTTGACCCCAACCGCCCCCTTATCGTGGTCTGCCACGGCACCGGGTGCGTTGCCGGCGGAAGCCCCTTTGTCACCAAGGCCCTGAAGGCGGCTTTGGAAGAAAGCGGCGTGGCGGCTGATTTGGCCATTGAAGTCAAGACCACCGGCTGCCAGGGTTTCTGCTCCAGGGGGCCGCTGGTTTCCATCTATCCCCAGGGCATATTCTACCAGCAGGTGAAGCCCGAAGACGCAGATGAAATAGTCAACGAAACCGTGAAGAACGGAAACCTTGTTGACCGCCTCCTTTACAAGGACGCCAAGACCAACCAGTATATTCCCAAGATCGACGACATTCCCTTCTATAAGCTCCAGCACAGGCTGGTGCTCAAGAACTTCGGAACCCTGGACCCCTGCTCCATTGAAGATTCCCTGGCCTCCGGCGGTTACAGGGCGCTTTCCAAGGCCCTTCTCACCATGACCCCGGACGGGATAATAGATGAGGTGAAAACCTCCTACATCAGAGGCCGTGGAGGCGCCGGTTTTCCCACGGGCCTCAAGTGGCGCTTTGCCCGCGACGCCCAGGGTGACGTGAAATACGTCCTTTGCAACGCTGACGAAGGCGATCCAGGAGCCTTCATGGATCGCTCCATCCTGGAGGCCGACCCCCACGCGGTCCTCGAGGGCATGGTGATAGCGGCCAAGGCCATAGGCTCCCACCAGGGCTACATCTATTGCCGCACCGAGTATCAGCTGGCCATCGAGCGCATGAACATCGCCATCGCCCAGGCCAAGGAAAGCGGGCTTCTTGGGAAAAACATCCTGGGAAGCGGCTTTGATTTCGACCTTGAAATCTACGAGGGCGCGGGAGCCTTCGTGTGCGGCGAGGAAACCGCCCTCATGGCTTCCATCGAGGGACGCCGTGGAATGCCACGCCCAAGGCCGCCTTTTCCGGCCCACCAGGGCCTCTGGAAAAAGCCGAGCATCCTGAACAACGTGGAAACCTTCGCAAATATTGGCCGCATCATTTATGAAGGCGGCGCGGCATACGCGGCGGTGGGCACAGAAACCAGCAAGGGCAGCAAGGTTTTCGCCCTTTCCGGCGTGGTGAACAACATCGGCCTCGTCGAGGTGCCCATGGGCATTCCCATACGCACCATAATAGACGACATTGGCGGCGGCATTCCCAAGAAGAAGAAGTTCAAGGCCGTTCAACTCGGCGGGCCATCGGGCGGCTGCGTTCCCACAGATCATCTCGACACCGTTATAGATTACGAGGAAATCGCCAAGGTGGGAGCCATCATGGGCTCCGGCGGCATGATCGTGATGGACGAGACCACCTGCATGGTGGACATGGCGCGCTTTTTCATGGAATTCATCCAGGACGAGTCCTGCGGCAAGTGCACCCCCTGCCGGGAAGGCACCCGCCGGATGCTGGACATCCTGGAGGGAATCTGCGAGGGCAAAGGAGAGCCCGGCGACATCGAGAAGCTGGAAGAGCTTTCCGAGGTCATCAAGGAGAGCGCTCTTTGCGGCCTTGGCCAGACGGGGCCCAACCCGGTGCTTTCGACCCTTCGCTATTTCAGGCACGAGTACGAGGCGCACATCTACGAAAAACGCTGCCCGGCCAAGCGCTGCGCCGCGCTTTTGAAGTTTGAGATAGATATAGAGCTTTGCAAGAAGTGCGGACTTTGCGCCAAGGCCTGCCCGCAGAACACAATCATCTGGCAGAAGAAGGAAGTGGCCTTCCTCAACAAGGACGGCTGCGTGCAGTGCCTTTCCTGCTACTCGGTCTGCCCCAGCGGGGCCATATTCTGACCGTTTTCCAGATAGCCTGATTCACGCAAGGGGGGGGCTGGCGCAGGAATTTTCTGCGTCAGGCCCCTTTTGCGTAATGGGAAATCGAGCGGATAAAATCCGGGCCTGCGAAAACTCCACCCGCCTTTGAAGCGCGGACTGGTCAGTATTCATACTTTTGCGGGATTGCATAAATTGCAAACGCCATGATATTGCTAGGGCAATTGGCATGAAAACTTGAAATTTAAGGAAAATGCTTCAGCTCGGTTTACCGGGGGCAAACCATGCTGCCGAAAGAAGAGCTTGCCGAAGCACGTATTCTTATCATTGACGACGCTCCGGAGATAGTCCGGCTCCTCACCTTTTACCTTAACGCCGAAGGGCTGAAAAACGTAAAAGGCGTAACAGATTCGCTGAAAGCCCTTGATGTTTACAGGGATTTCCAGCCCCACCTCGTTATACTTGATCTGATCATGCCCGTGAAGGACGGTTTCTCCGTCATGGAGGACATCAGGCGGCTCGATCCCGACACGTCTGCGGTTCTTGTGCTCACCTCCCAGAAAGAACAGGCCATCCGTATCCAGGCTCTCAATTCGGGGGCCAGGGACTTTCTCACCAAGCCTTTTGACAGGGCCGAGGCCCTCGCCCGCATAGCGAATCTTCTGCAGATGAGCCTCCTCTACGGCAGGGTGAGGGATCAGAACAGGCACCTTGAGCGCGTTGTGGCCCAGCGCACCAGGGAGTTGCAGGAAACGCGGTTTCAGATAATCAAGCGTCTGGGCAAGGCCGCCGAATACAAGGACGAGGACACGGGGCTCCACATCATGCGCATGAGCCGCATGTGCGGCCTTCTGGCCTACCTGGCCGGCCTTCCAATCGACCGGTGCGAGCTTATGGAGCAGGCCAGCCCCATGCACGATATAGGGAAGATAGGAATTCCCGACCACATACTTCAAAAGCAGGGCTCCCTCACCCACGACGAATACGAGGTCATGAAAACCCATACCACCATAGGCGCGGATCTGCTTTCGGGGGACGACTCGAAGCTGTTGCAGGTGGCGGGTTCCATTGCCTTGAACCATCATGAGCATTGGGACGGCAAGGGTTATCCGTCGGGGGCCACAGGGGAGGAAATACCCGTCGAAGGACGGATCTGCGCGATTTGCGACACCTTCGACGCCCTGACATCCAGGCGGCCATATAAATCCCCCTGGACACCCGTGAACGCCGCTGCGGAACTCCATAATCTGAAAGGCCGGAATTTTGATCCCCAGCTGGTTGACACCTTTCTGGAGCACCTTCCGGAAATGGTAGAGGCTGTGGAGGATATTCACGAATAAGAAGGTTTGAGACCCCCCCGCCTGCCAGCCAACTGCACGCAATCCGTCCTTCTATTTTAATCAGATTTATGGCATAGATTGTTAATCGTTTGAAAAACCGGCAAGCAATGCGGCTCAATGCTTTCTTGGGGGAACATCGCCATGTCCACAGGAAAAGGCAGGACGGTCCGGCTCCTGGTCCTCGCTTCAGCCGCCGCCGCCATCGGCCTTTTTTTCGCATCGGGCCTTCACCGCCATTTCACTCTTGAGCAGGCCGGGCTTTACCGGGAAAAATTCTCCCATGCATACTCATCGGACACCTTTTTCGTAATCGCCTTATATTTCTGCGTTTATGTCGCAGCAACGGCCCTGTCCCTTCCCGGGGCGGCCATTTTGTCGCTTTTGGGCGGGGCGATTTTCGGCCTTTGGGCAGGAGTCGTCATAGTGTCCTTCGCCAGCAGCCTGGGGGCCCTGGCCGCCTGCGCCCTCTGCCGCTTCGTTTTTCGGGACTGGGTGGAAAAAAAATTCGGCGAGCGTCTTGTCGCGATAAACCGGGGCATTGAAAACGAGGGGGCCTTCTACCTTTTCGGCTTGAGGCTGGTTCCGGTCTTCCCGTTCTGGCTGGTGAACCTTGCCATGGGGCTCACCTCCATGCGCCTTCGTACCTTCTACTGGGTTTCCCAGCTGGGAATGTTTCCGGCCACGGTGGTCTTCATAAACGCAGGGAAAGAGCTTGGCCGGATAAGGAACACCTCTGACATACTTTCGCCAAGCCTCTTCCTGTCCTTCGCCCTTCTGGGGCTTTTGCCCCTGGCCGCGAAAAAGGGCCTTGGCTGGTTGAAAGCCAGACGAATGAAATCGGGCCCGCCGGATAACCCAGTGTGAGCCCTGCCGACTTTTTGAGGAAAAGAACGGAGCAAGACCATGCCTTACGACTACGACATAGGAATAATTGGCGCAGGGGCCGCAGGGCTTTCGGCTGCTGCCGGGGCGGCCCGTTTCGGGGCCAGGACCCTTTTGCTGGAAAAGGAGAAGATGGGCGGGGACTGCCTTCATTTCGGCTGTGTTCCGTCCAAGACCCTCATAAAATGCGCTTCGGTTTATCACGCCATGAAGACAGCATCCCGCTACGGGCTGCCTTCCGTGGAAGCGCCGCCCGTGGATTTCGGGGCGGTTTCCAGAAGAATCGAAGAGGTTGTGGAGAAAATCCAGGAGCACGACAGCGCGGAGAGGTTCCAGAGCCTTGGGGTGGACGTGGTTTTCGGCTCGGCCCGGTTTTCCGACGAGCACAGGGTGGAAGTGTCGGGAAAACGCCTGTCCGCCAAAAACTGGCTCATCGCCACCGGCTCATCGCCCCTGGTTCCGCCCATACCTGGGCTTTCCGAAGTCCCCTTTCTCACCAACCGCGACCTTTTTTCCCTGTCGAAACTTCCCGCCTCCCTTGCAATACTGGGGGCCGGACCCATAGGGATCGAGATGGCCCAGGCCTTTGCCCGGCTTGGATCAAAGGTCTCGGTGATCGAGATGGGAGGCCAGATTCTGCCAGCGGAAGACCCGGACATGGCCCTTATCATTATGGACCGTCTGAAGGCCGAGGGCGTGGACTTCATCATGGGGGCAAAGGCCGTTTCAGTGGAGCGCGCCGATGGCGGCGTGGCCGTCAACCTGGAAAACGCGGACAAGACCCCTGGCCGGGTTATGGCGGAATCGCTCCTGGTGGCGGTGGGAAGAAGCCCCAACACCGAAGGGCTTGGGCTTTCGCGGCTCGCCATTTCATCCACGCGCGGCGGCATAACCGTGGACGGGCACCTTCGCACGGACCGGGCGAATATCTATGCGGCGGGCGACTGCAAGGCGGGCTTGAAGTTCACCCACGTGGCAGGCTATGACGCATCGATCTTTTTGACCAATTCAGTCTTGCACCTGCCCCGCAAAAGCGATTATACCAGGATACCCTGGTGCACATACACGGATCCCGAACTCGCCTCGGTTGGGCTTAACGAGAAGAGGGCCAGGTCAGCCAACGAGAAGTTCAGCGTGATCGTAGAAGAATTTTCCTCCAACGACCGGTTTCTGGCCGAAGGCGCGGCCAGCGGGCGCATCAAGCTCATACTGGGAGAACAGTCCAGGGTGTTGGGAGTCCAGATAGCGGGCCCCCACGCCGGGGAGATTCTTTCCGGCTGGGTCGTGGCTCTGGCCGGAAACGTGGGCCTTGCGAAAATGGCCGGGGCCGTTTTCCCGTATCCCACCCTTTCGGAGATCGACAAGAAGGTTTCCGGCAAGGTTTTCGAGCCAAAAATTTTTTCAGACACCGTAAAAAAGACCTTGCGCCTGCTGTTCCGCTACAAGGGACAGGGGCCGGGATAAACTCCCCTTAATAATTGCGGAAGCACTGTTTGGAATGATGCGCCAAGGAGGACAGTCATGACACTGAAGGCCCGGCTCCTGCCGTTGCTCGTATTGCTTCTGCTGGCCTTTCCGGTGGCGTCCCCGGCTTTTTCCGAGCCTGACAACGGCGTTTACGCCGGGCTTTTGGACCGCCACAACAAAAAGGGCGTTTTGGACTACAAGGGGCTCAAAAGTGAAGAGGCCCTGCTCGACAGCTACCTCGCAGTTCTTGCCAGGGTGAAGCCGGACGAACTGCCCCGCGACTCCCAACTGGCCTTTTACATCAACCTTTACAACGCATCCACCATCAAGCTGGTTCTTTCGGAGTATCCCGGAATTAAAAGCATAAAGGACGTGGGCGGCTTTTTCGGCCCCTGGAAGAAGAAGTTCGTGAGGCTCGGCGGAAAAACCGTGACCCTTGGACACATAGAGCACCAGATACTGCGCCCGCGCTTCGCCGACCCCCGGGTTCATTTCGCCCTGGTGTGCGCATCCAGGGGTTGTCCGCCGCTTTTGGGCGCGCCTTACGAGGGAAGTCTCGTCAACCGCCAGTTGGACGAGGTGGTGACGGGCGCGGTCAACGATCCTGCCCGTACCTACGTGAAGGATGGCCGCATTTACGTTTCCAGGATTTTCAAATGGTTTTCGGGCGACTTCGGCAAAGACCCCATAGGATTCGTGGAGCGCTATGCCAGGGGGCATCTGAAGGAAGCCATCGCCGGGTCCAGAAAGGACCTTAAGATCGAGTATCTCGAATATGACTGGTCGTTGAACGGCCGCTGATCCCAAGGCCGTTTTCGTCCGATAGCTTTTTCACGCGCTTTTGCGGGAGGCTTCAATGTCCAAACTTCACGAATTGGCCAAGGTCGGCCAAAGCATATGGTTCGACTTCATAAGGCGCGACCTTTTAACCTGCGGCCAGCTTTGCTCCCTTGTGGAAAGCGGGGTCTGCGGGGTTACGTCCAACCCCGCCATTTTCGAAAAGGCGATACTTTCCTCCGATTCCTACGATGCGGACATCCTTCGACTGGCCCTTTCCGGCAGGTCCGTGGAGGAGATTTACGAGGCCCTGGCCGTGGCGGATATCTCGGCTGCCGCAGACGTCCTTTTGCCCGTATACGAAAAATCCGGGGGCGCGGACGGTTTTGTGAGCCTGGAGGTGAATCCGGCCCTGGCCAATGACGCGGCGGGAACCGTGGCCGAGGCCAAAAGGCTTTTTCTTGCCGTCAACCGGCCCAACCTCATGATAAAGGTCCCCGCCACAAGGGCGGGCCTGGCGGCCATCCGGGAACTCATCGCAAGCGGAGTGAACGTCAACGCCACCCTTTTGTTCGGATTGGAAAACTACCGGGAAACGGCCCAGGCTTACATGGAGGGGCTGAAACGGCTCGTGGCCCAGGGGCCGTCGGTTCCGGGCGGCCACGCCGCAAACCGGGTAGCCTCGGTGGCCTCGCTTTTCGTAAGCCGCCTGGACACGGCTCTTGACGGCATCCTGATTCAAAAGGGGGCCGGGGAGCTGGCGGGCAGTATGGCCGTGGACAACGCCAGGGCCGTCTACCGCGCTTTCGGTGAAATCTTCAAAGGCCCTGACTGGGATGGCCTGAAACAGGCCGGAGCCCGCGTTCAGAAGCTCCTGTGGGCCAGCACCGGGGTCAAGAACCCGAACTACCCGGACACCCTTTACGTGGATGCCTTAATCGGCCCGCATACCGTCAACACCCTTCCCCCGGCCACCCTGGAGGGCTTTCTGGATCACGGCTCGGTATGCGAATCCGTGACCGGGGGCCTCGATCTGGCCCTTTCACGCCTTTCGCGCCTGGCTTCGCTCGGAATCGATCTTTCCGAAGTGACGGAAAAGCTCCAGCAGGACGGGCTCGATCAGTTCATGAAGGCTTATGAATCCCTCCTGGCCGGAATAGGAAAGAAACGCGACGCCCTGGCGGGAAACGGCGAAGGCGTGCTTTTCCAGCTTGGCCGCTTAAAGCCCGCAGCCGACGCGGCCCTTGGCGATCTTCTTATAAAGGACGCAGTTGCGCGCATCTGGGCCAAGGACCACACCCTTTGGAAGGACGATCCCAAAGAGATTTCAAACCGCTTGGGCTGGCTCTTCTCGCCCGAAAAAATGAAACCCGCCCTGGGTGAGATAACGGCCTTCGTGGACGAGGTGAAAAAGGCCGGTTACACCAGGGCGCTTTTGTTGGGCATGGGCGGAAGCAGCATGGCCCCTGAGGTCTTCCGCAAAGTTTTCGGAGTCCGGGAGGGCTTTCTCGACCTCGACGTCCTGGACAGCACCGATCCTGCGGCGGTTCTTGCAAAGGCCGGGTGGGCGGAGCCGAAATCCACCCTTTTTATCGTTTCCACGAAAAGCGGCGGCACGGTGGAGACGCTTTCCTTTGCCAAGTACTTCTACAACAGGGCCCTTGAAGCTCTTGGGCCGGAGGAGGCCGGAAAACGGTTCGCGGCCATAACCGACCCAGGAAGCAGCCTTTCCGAAATGGCCGAAAGGCTTAAGTTCCGCAAGTGCTTCTTAAATGACCCGGACATAGGCGGGCGCTACAGCGGGCTATCTTTTTTCGGGCTGGTCCCCGCTGCCCTCGTGGGCGCCGACGTGGGAAGGCTCCTTGAAAGCGGCGCAAGGGCGGCTTCGGAAGCAAGGAAGACCGGGCGTGAAAACACGGCCCTGGTGCTGGGCGCGGCCATGGGCGGCCTGGCCCTGGCCGGAAGCGACAAGCTGACCCTGGCTCTGTCGCCAAGGCTCTCCGCCTTCGGGGCCTGGGCCGAACAACTGGTGGCCGAAAGCCTGGGAAAGGAGGGTAGGGGGGTGGTGCCGGTGGACGGCGAAGCCCTGGGAAGCCCCGAAACCTATTCGTCCGACCGCTTTTTCGTATCCCTGGGCCTTGCCGGTGAGGAAAACTGCGAAAAGGCCCTGGATGCCCTTTCCGCCGCTGGCTTTCCCGTTGCCCGCATAAGGCTTTCAGAGCCTGAGGAACTCGCCGGGGAGTTTTTCCGATGGGAAATGGCCACGGCCATCGCCGGGGCCGCGCTTTCGGTGAATCCCTTTGATCAGCCCAACGTGGAGGCTGCCAAGGTCCAGTCACGCGAGGTGATGGCGGCCTTTGCAAAAGACGGCGTACTTCCGGATGAAGCGCCCCTTTTCAGCCAGGACGGGATCGGAGTGGTTGCGGATTTTTCGGCTGCCACCCTCACCCACGCCCTTTCGCGCTTCTTCTCGGCTGCGGCCCCTGGCGAAGTTTCGGGAAAGGGCAGGGCCTATGCCTCCATCCACGCCTACGTGCCGCCCAGCGCCGAAACTGACGCGGCGATAGCAAGCCTCCAGGAGGCCATAAGGCGAAGGTACGGGGTTGCGGTCACCAGGGGCTACGGCCCAAGGTTTTTGCACTCCACCGGCCAGCTTCACAAGGGAGACGCGGGAAACGGCCTTTTCATCCAGATAGTGGGGAGCATTGACCGCGACACCCCGATTCCCGCAGAGGCTGGAAAGCCCGAAAGCGTCATGAGCTTCGGAGTACTTCGCGCGGCCCAGGCCCTGGGCGACGCCAAGGCGCTTAGAGCCAACGGCAGGAGGGTGGCCCGCTTTCTGGTGGGAACGGACGCAGCATCGGCCACGCGCCTGATTGCGGAAAACCTTGGTTGATGATTGCGGCTTTATGACACGGCGGAAGGCCCTTTTTTTGACCGGGCTTTCCGCCTTTTCTACAGGGGTTAAAAAAAATACCGGAAAAAAGTTTGACAGGTACATTTTTTTCTTGTATTAATGATTCTAGTGTGGTAGAAAATTTTTTATTCGGCGATGCATCGGTTAAGTTCGACCACGAAATTAGCTTCGCATGTTCGGATCCATAAGGAGTACCCCCCATCCGTATCCCACCCTTGGAGCTCCTTTGGTTTTCTCCACCAGTAATTTCGGCGAGGAAATTTGTCCCGCGCCGGGATGTTTCGGCTGCGCACGGCGTGCGGCCGGTTAAGTCGGGCCGTTTTTCTGGCCCTCGGTAACTCTCATCAGCAGAAGGAAAAGAAGTCATGGCGGATCGTGAAACAGGCACGGTAAAATGGTTCAACGAGAAAAAGGGTTTTGGTTTCATTCAGCGCGACCAGGGAGGCGACATCTTCGCTCATTACAGCGCCATCCAGTCTTCGGGTTTCAAGACCCTCGCCGAAGGCCAGAAGGTGGAGTTCAAGGTGGTAAACAACGCCAAGGGACCGGCGGCTGAAGGAATCGTGGTTGTGGATTGATCCGCATCGCGGCCTGATTTGAGATTCAACTGTTTGAAACACGACCGGCGGGGCTCTTCAGCCCTTCCGGTCGTGTTTTTTTTGCGCCCGTTCCGTCGTCCTTATAGAGGAATCGCCTTTGTTGAAGCTCTATACCAAGTTGCGATCGAAGCAAGCGGTAATAAATTGTGTTGGTATTATCACGCCCGTAGGGGCGACCGGCGGTCGCCCTTGGTAATGGCGTTGACGGATTCGCCTGGACCATCGCTTAAAAGAAAAAGGCGGGTGACCACCGGTTGTCCCTATGTGCTACATTATTCATATAATGTTACTGCTTGAATGCAACTTGCTATTACTCTAAGCCTTTATCCCCCTCATCACTATCCATCTCGGCGTTTCCAGTATCGGCCTCACATCAGAAAAGCCTGCGGATCGAAACATCACGGACAACTGGTCGCGGGTGAACGAGCGGATGCCCATGAGGCTTGCAATGGCTGACTGGACAGCCGGGATTATTCCTCCGCCCTCGCCCACTGCGGCCACGGTGAAGCGTCCGCCGGTCGCGAGCACCCGGCCCGCCTCGCTCACGGCCAGGGCCGGGTCTGGGAAAAGGTGGAGCGCGCCGCAGAGGTTCACGGCGTCGAAGGAGGCGTCGGCAAAGGGCAGGGCAAGGGCGCTGGCCCTCACGAACGAGACGTTGGAAAGCCCCTCCGTTTTCGCCCTTTTTGCGGCGTACGAGAGCATCGGGCGCGACAGGTCCAGGCCCACCACGCTTCCCCTGGGCACCTTGACGGCCAGGGGCCTCGTGTAAAGGCCGGAGCCGCAGGCTATGTCCAGAATTCTGGAATCGGGCAAAGGCGCAGCGGATTCCAGGACCGCCCTGAATTCGGAGTCGAAATCGATCCCGGCAAGACAGGAAAAGGCCGGGCCCTTGCGCCAGAGTCTGCTTTCATAAATGGACACCACCCAGGCCGCCTGCATGAAACGCTGGGCAACGCCGGGGCGTATCACAAGGCTTGGGGCAAGGTCGGGTACGCCGTTTTTTGCGTCGTAAAGGGCTTCGCATTTGCCGCACGACGCGGTCAGGTCACCGATTTCAATGCGCCCCTTTCCGCATGAAGGACACACAAGTTCCACGCCCATAAAAGCCCTCCCCAAGCGATTTTTGATTATTGCCGGAAGCGCAGTCCGTTTGAATAAGGAAAAAGAACCAGCCCCATATATCAGGGTCATTGCGCCTTTGGCGCGGCTCCGGCCCCCTTCAGCAAATCATTGTCCGAAACAGGGTCGTGAAAAAGGACCCGTCCGTTCTTCATCACGCGCCCTGCCCGGTCAAGTTCATCCCGCCCGCAGCGCAGAAGCCTGTCAGCCGTGAGGATAAAGCCGTAAAGCGCCCTCCGCCGGGCGAAGCACTGTCTGGAATAGGCCGAGCACGACGGCTCCATGGGACAGGTTTGGCCCGAACCGGGCGAGACGAAGGACTGATAAAGTTCCAGGGTGAAATCGAAGCCCGCGCCTGCCGAATCCTCTTGGGCCGCATGTCCGGGGGCGTCCCAGGGCCCTTTCATGGGGTCATTGTCCGCCTTGGAAAAGCTGGCGGAAAATAGGGCGGCCAGAAAAAGCATAAACAGGATTTTCAGTGGTTTTTGCATGATTTTCGGGATGTTGCGAAAAAGCGGGAAAACCGGCGAAAAACGGCCTTTCCGGCCTCATTTCAGGAAAACGGTTTTCGATGGTTGAACCGGACCAGGGAAGCCCTGGCCGGCGCGCGGCCTGCCAAGGAGAAGTCCTCTTACTTATGACCGGTCGCCTCTGTTTTTGCAAGACGGTTTTTAAATCCGCCTCATATTTTTCCGGGCAGGCCCTCCTTCAAGGTGAAAGTGTGTTCCTTGTTGCATTCGCTGTCCACAGGTGTTATGGTATACATGTAAACCCGTAAGGTATCAAAAAGTCCAGTGTGCCGGTCATAGCCGGTCTGTTCGGAATTCGCCCGTCCGTAATCCTCCTTCATGCGGTTTTTCCACGGGTCCGGCCCGTATTTTTATGATGTAATCAAAAATATATTCATCTTTTATTTAACACAATTCGACTCGCAGCGTTTACGGACCCATGCCATGACATGAACCCATCTCAAAAATATTGAGATGTGTACCAACTAGTTACTAGATTTTTTGTAAGGTCTATGGCATATACTAATGATGGACCTTACAGACGACCAATGGAATAAAATCAAGGGGTTGATTTCGGATTCCCCCAAAA
>JACRLG010000031.1 GCA_016235345.1 Deltaproteobacteria bacterium
AAGGCTCACGGAAAAACTGGGCGGGGCCAAAATCTCCTTGAAGCGCGAGGATTTGGCCCACACCGGCGCACACACGATCAACAACACCCTGGGCCAGGCCCTTCTTGCCAGGTGGATGGGCAAGAAAAAGGTGATAGCGGAAACCGGGGCCGGTCAGCACGGAGTGGCCACCGCCACGGTGACGGCCCTGTTCGGCATGGCATGCAGGGTCTTCATGGGGGTGGAGGACATCGCCCGGCAAGCGCCCAACGTGCGCCGCATGGAGCTTCTGGGGGCCAGGGTGGTCCCGGTTTCGAGCGGCACGGGAACCCTGAAGGACGCCATGAACGAGGCCATGCGCTACTGGGTTGGGGCGGTGGCCGACACCTTCTATGTCATCGGCTCGGTTGCGGGGCCGCATCCTTACCCCATGATGGTGCGCGACTTCCAGCGGGTGATAGGCGATGAGGCCCGGTGCCAGATTCTCGAAACCGAAGGGCGTCTCCCGGACATGCTGGTGGCCTGCGTGGGCGGCGGCAGCAACGCCATGGGGCTTTTCTACCCCTTCAAGGATGATGAAGTCGTGGAAATGGTGGGCGTGGAAGCCGGAGGCACCGGCGTGGCCACGGGAAAGCATTCAGCCACACTTGGGGCCGGAACCGTGGGAGTGCTTCACGGGTCCAAATCATACGTCCTCCAGACAGAAGACGGCCAGATTCTGGAGGCCCACTCGGTTTCCGCAGGCCTCGACTACCCCGGAGTGGGGCCGGAGCATTCCTACTTCAAGGACTTGGGCCGGGCCCGGTACGAGAACGTGACGGACGACGAGGCCCTTGCAGCCTTCCACACACTCTCGCGCACCGAGGGAATCCTTCCGGCCCTGGAAAGCTCCCACGCCCTGGCATGGGCCATGAAGGAGGCTCCCAGGCACGATGAAAAAACCATCATGATAGTCAACCTTTCCGGTCGCGGCGACAAGGATTTGGAAATAGTCACCAGCCGTATGCAGGAAAAGAAGGAGGAGGCCCTCCCATGAACCGCTTCGAGAAAACATTTGAAAGCCTGAAATCAAAACGTCAGAAGGCCCTGGTGGGTTTCGTCACCGCCGGGGACCCGGACGAGTTCATCTCAATGGACGTCATAAGGGCCATGTGCGAGGGCGGGGTCGACATCCTTGAACTGGGTGTGCCCTTTTCCGACCCCACCGCAGACGGCCCGGTGATCCAGCGCTCCAGCCAGCGGGCGCTGAAAAAGGGCATGAACCTCAAAAAGGTCCTTAAAATGGCCGCAGACATAAGGGCCTTCACGGACATCCCCATCGTGATTTTTTCCTACTACAACCCGCTTCTGGCTTATGGGGCGGCGCGTTTTTACGAGGACGCCACGAAGGCCGGGGTTGACGGGCTCCTGGTGGTGGACCTGCCGGTGGAGGAATCCCTGGAACTGACCGGCGCATGGCCGGGAGAGGACATCTGCCTCATACGCCTCATCGCCCCCACGACTCCCCCGGATCGCATGGAGATGATAGCGGAGAAGTCATCGGGCTTCATCTACGTGGTCTCCATGACGGGCGTCACCGGGAGCGGCGGGCTTTCGCGGGAGGTGGTCACCAACACGGTGCTCACCCTCAAGAGCTATACCGGGCTTCCCGTCTGCGTGGGTTTCGGCGTCTCCACCCCGGATCACGTTTCGGCGGTAATAAGGGTCGCGGACGGCGTGGTGGTTGGCTCGGCCTTTGAAAGGCTCATCGAATCAAACGTCGGCCAGCCAGACCTTCCCAAAAAGATGAAAAACTACGTGGGCCTTTTGAAGCGCGCCACCTTCCTGGGATAGCCATGCAAACGGTGAAAGTTGAAGGAAAGGCCGCGACAAGCCTGGTTCACGTGGGCGAAAGCCTGAAAAACCTTGGCCGTTACTGCCCGGAAAACAGCGTGATCGTTACGGACAAGACGGTAGCGGCCATATACGGAAGCCTGTTTCCTCCGTTTCCGGTGATCACGACAGGGCAGGGGGAGGGCGAGAAGACCCTGGCCTCCATCGAAAAAATCTACCAGAGGCTATTGGACCTGAACGCCGACCGGTCGAGTTTCCTCGTCGGCGTGGGCGGCGGAGTCGTGTGCGACATGACGGGCTTCGCCGCCTCCACCTTCATGCGGGGCATCGGCTTCGGTTTCGTCGCGTCAACCCTCCTGGCCCAGGTGGACGCCTCGGTTGGGGGCAAGAACGGGGTCAATTTCTCCCGGTACAAGAACATGGTGGGGGTCTTTGCCCAGCCCAAATTCGTAATCTGCGACACGGAGCTTTTGAAGAGCCTGCCCGAAGACGAGCTGGCAAACGGCTTTGCTGAGATAGTCAAGCACGGGGCGATGGCGGACGCGGCCTACTTCCGCTATATCGAGGAAAACGCCGAAAAGGCGCTTGCTCTCAATAAGGAGGTCATCGACCGGCTGGTGCTGCGTTCTGTGGAGATAAAGGCCGCCGTGGTGAGCGCCGATGAAAGGGAGGCCGGGGAGAGGCGAAAGCTCAACTTCGGCCACACCATCGGCCACGCCTTTGAGAAAGTGCTGGGAATTTCCCACGGCAGGGCCGTGTCTGCGGGAATGGCGGCGGCGGCCCGCATGTCGGTCAGCCGGGGCCTTTTATCCAGGGCCGACGAGGAAAGGCTCACCACGCTTCTTGTACGGCTGGGGCTTCCCGTGAGCCTCTCCGCCGACAAAAACGCCCTTTTCGACGCAGTGACGAAAGACAAGAAACGCGAAGGCGGCTCGATAAAATTCGTGCTGTTAAAGGGCCTGGGCCAAGCCGTTGTGGAGGATATCCCGTTGGACGAAATTCGGGACGTTCTATCCTCCATCAGCTTTTAGGAATCAAATCCTTCAAGTTTTGAAATATCACTATTCAGACTATGTTTAAGGCTTGAAGCTGTTTACCCCAGTTTCCAGCTGCAATTCAGCCTGTGCAAATTTTTTTTTGGCCATCCCGAAAATATTCCCATCCCACACACCTGGTATGCTGCGTCCTTCCAAACCCGGTTGCATTCATTCGCCCGCAGACATATAATAAAAAGGTTAAGGAAAATATCTGCCAGTTTATTAATCGGAGCATGGTTCTTTTCCGTTTTTAAGGGAACCTGACCGGGGGGAGAAATAAGAGAAGCCTAATCCTCCGCCGGTTTTGAAGTTCGAAAAATGGAATCAAACCCTGCTCCCATAATAAGAAGCCGTAAATCCGCATCATGCACCGCAACGGAGGAACACATGGAAGCATCCGCCGCCGGAAAAATGGTCATCAAGGAACCCAAGGGACTCTCCAGCCGTATTCAGTGGCTGCGCGACTTTTATTTTTCGGGACTTGACCGCAAATGGAACAACGAGTTCACGGCCTGGACCACCGGTGTCCCCTGGGACGAGGTCTGGGACGAGACCACCTATTACATAGTGCCGGAAGTCTACGCCTTCATGCAGACCTTCGTTTCCTCGTTCAAGCAGGCCGCGCGAAAGGTGGATACCCCCACGGATTTTTTCGACTGGCCCATAGCCTTGCGCCGGGCCTGGTTCGTTAAAGAGGTGATGGTGAACCACCTTCCCCAGGAAATTCTGCCCGGCGACCTTCTCTGCGGCGGAAGGTTCAATATCCAGACCTCGGCCTGCTGGACCCGAAAAGAGGCCAAGGACCGCAACAGGCGCATGATGGGCAGAAAAGGCGCGCGCGCCGCCATGAAAAAGCTCCACGACCACGGCTACGGCAACGCCGGGGCCACCTCCGGGCATCTTGTTCCGGGCTACGCCAGGGTTCTTGAAATCGGCTGGAAGGGCATACACGAGGACCTTGAGAAAAAATTCAATGCGCTCACCCCTTCGGAACAAAATGGCCCCAAGGGCGGGCAGTTGAAGGCCATGATGCTTTCGGCGACGCTCCCCCGCGAACTGGCCGCAACATACGCACATCTTTCAATGGAACTGGCCAAGACCGAAAAGGACAAGGCCCGGAAAATCGAGCTTCTCAAGATGGCCGAAAACTGCTCCCGCGTTCCCTGGGAACCGGCGGGGACTTTCTGGGAGGCGGTCCAGGCCCTGTGGCTCAGCCACATGCTGGTCATGAGCGACGAGAACTACCCCGGTCCCGGGGTCTCCTTCGGGCGCTTTGACCAGTACCTTTACCCGTACTGGAAAAAATCGCTTGAAGAGGGCATGGACCCGGACTTCGGCAAGGAAATCCTGAAATGCTTCTGGATTCACGCCAACACCGCCTATGACGCCATGATCCGAACCGGCGGCAACCAGGGCATCACGGCAGGTTTTGGCCAGTTGATCACTCTTTCCGGCGCGGGCGCGGGCGGATGCGACACCACCAACGATCTTACCTACGCCATTCTGGACGTGATCGACGACATGAGCCCCATCCTTGAGCCCAAGCCCAATGTTCGGCTCCACAGGAATTCCCCGGAGGAACTCCTTGACCGGGTGGTGGAAATGGTTTCGGGGAGCCAGGGCGCGCCCTTTCTGCTCAACTTCGACGAGCGGAGCATGGCCGGGATGATGCGGGAGTCCAGGGAAGCGGGAGTGGAAGACCTTATCAACCTTAATAACGTCCACGAATACGCGCCGGTGGGGTGCCTGGAAAACACCATGGTGGGCAACGACCGCTCAGGCACCGTGGACATCAACTTAAATCTTCTGAAAGCCGTTGAGCTGGCCCTTTCGGGCGGACGCGACCTTGTTGCCTACACCGACGCAATAATGGGGCAAAAACTGCCCATCGAGGCCGTTGCCCCCAAAACCGGCGACCCCAGGACATTTACGGCCTTCGATCAATTTTTCGGGGCCTTTTCAAAACAGATCAAATACATCGTAAAACGCGCCCTCGATGTTTACGAGATGAGCGAGTCCGTTCGCGTCGATTACGCGCCCACGCCGTATCTTTCCTGCCTTGTGAAGGGCTGCGCGGAAAAGGCCAGGGATATCACCCAGGGCGCGGCGGAGCTTTCCTTCGTCACCATCGAGGCGGTCACCTTCGCCACCACCGTGGATTCCCTGCTGGCCGTTCAATATCTGGTTTTCGACTCAAAATCCTGCACCATGGACGAGCTTATAAGGGCCATTTCGGCAAACTGGGTGGGCTACGAGGTGCTCCAGGCCAAGGCCAAATTCAAGGCCCCAAAATACGGGCGGGATGACGACAAAGCCGATGCCATGGCCAAAAAGGTGATGGAGCTTTGGACGGGCGAATGCTGGAAGTACAGGACCCGCTCATCAAACCGCCAGGCAAGGCCCGGAATGCTCTCGTGGAACTACTGGATATCCGATGGCTATATTCTCCCCGCAAGCCCGGATGGCCGTCCCCAGGGCCAGTTCCTGTCAAACGCCATCTGCCCGGTTAACGGCACCGACACCAAAGGCCCCACCGCCAACACAAACTCGGTTGGAAAAGCCCTTGGGGGCATGGATCCGGACGGCAAGGGCGACTTCATGGGCTTTCGTTGCAGCCTTCCCAACGGAGCCAGCCACACCATCACCTTCAACCCCGGCATGTTGCGCGACCCTGAGCACAGGCAAAAGTTCAAGGCCTTTTTGAAGGGCTACGGAAAAAACGGCGGAACCGCCCTCCAGATAAACATGCTGGACGCCGACATCCTGCGCAAGGCCCAGAAAAACCCCACAGACTACAGGCATCTTCTGGTGCGGGTTACCGGCTACAACGCCTATTTCACCTCCATTGGAAAAGAACTCCAGGATGAGGTGATAGCGCGTATAAGCCACCAAAAGTTATAGATTAAAGTTTAACATCTCCACCATTAATAGAAGTAAAATCCTTAAACCCTGGCGGGAAGGGAGCCTGATGAAGGGCCTTGTTTTAGAGATTCAACGCATGAGCACCGAGGACGGGCCGGGCATCCGCACCACGGTGTTTTTAAAGGGCTGCTCTTTGGCCTGCGCGTGGTGCCACAACCCTGAAAGCATCTCGCCCCGTCCCCAGGTACAATGGATCGAATCCCGGTGCATAGGCTGCATGACCTGCGTTTCGGCCTGCCCGAAAAAGGCGCTTGAAAAAGGCCCGGAGGGAATCCGCATCCTTCGTGAAAAATGCGACGGCTGCGGAATCTGCGCAACCGAGTGCCCGTCAACGGCTTTGGAGCTTCTCGGAACCTTTTGGGAGGTTGACGATCTTGCGGACGAGGTGGAAAAGGACCGGGCCTATTTTGAGAATTCGGGCGGCGGGGTGACCGTATCGGGCGGGGAGCCCGCCCTGCAGGCGGATTTCACTGCGGCGTTTCTGGAAAACCTCAGGAAAAGGGGAATTTCCACCGCCCTGGACACCTGCGGCGAGGCCAGCCGTGAGGCTTACGAAAAAATCCTGCCCCACGCCGATCTTCTCCTGTTCGATCTCAAGGTGATGGACCCGGCTCTCCACAAAAAATTCACCGCCCGCAAAAACGACCGAATACTGGAAAACATCGCCTTTGCCGCCGGTTTCATCAAAAAAAAGGGTGCGCCCATGTGGGTGAGAACCCCCGTGATTCCCGATTTTACGGCCAGCGAGGCCATCATCCGCGACATCGGAAAATTTATCGGAGAGAACCTGAACGGGGCGGTTACCCGCTGGGACCTCTGCGCCTTCAACAACCTTTGCCGGGACAAGTACACGCGCCTCGGAAAAGACTGGGTCCTGGCCGGAAGCGGGCTCCTGGAAAAATCGGTCATGGAACATCTTGCCCAGGTTGCCAAAAAAAGCGGCGTGGACCCCAATATCGTTCAGTGGAGCGGCTCGACCAAACTGGAAGACTAACCGGAAGATTTTCGCCCCGGATTTTGCGGGGCCGGGAGAAAAACGTGCAAGAGCAAAGTCAGCTTACCAAGGCCGACATGGATGCCTTCGGGCAGGAGGTGAAGGTGGGGCTCCTTTCCACCATCAACCCGGAAGGGCTTCCCCATATCACCCTCATCACCTCCATAATGGCCAAGGATGCGGAACACGTAATGTTCGGCCAGTTCTCCGAGGGCCAAAGCAAGCAGAACGCAAGGCTCAACCCCAACACCGCCTTTTTGGTCATGACCACCGACCGGAAAATCTGGCGGGGCCGCGCGCGCTGGACCCACGAGGCCAAAAAGGGCGCTGATTACGAGCGCTACAACAGCCTTCCCATGTTCCGCTACAACGCCTACTTCGGCATCCACACGGTCCATTACATGGACCTTGTTTCCGTGCGCGGCCCGGAGGGGCTGCCCCTGGCAGGTATCGCCGGATCGGTGCTGGGGACCCTCGCCGTCGGAAAGACCGCCGCAAACGAACGGCCCGCCGACGTCCTGAACCCCTTTACCCACGGGTTCTTCAACCGCCTGGACACCTTGAAGTTTCTGTCCTTTGTTGGCCAGGACGGTTTTCCCTGGATCATTCCCTGCTTCGGCTTAAGGGCCGCCGGAACCGACCGCCTGGTGCTTTCGCCTATGGCCTACAGGAAAGAGTTCGCAAACATCGCGCGCGGCCAGAAGGTGGCGGTGTTCGGCTTAAGTTTCAAGATGGAGGACGTTCTGGTGCGGGGCTCCTATTGGGGGCCGGACCGCCGTTTGGGCGTTCCCACCGCCGTGGTGGACGTGGACTTTGTTTACAACTCCATGCCGCCCATAGCCGGGCAGATATATCCGGCTACTGAGCTCAAACCGGTGCGGGAATTTTAGGCCGCGCCGGTTTAAAAATCTTCATCCCTGTTTTTCATCCGTCGGCCCGGTTTTTTTAAGCTTCGCCACCATTTTGGGGACGTCCAGGCCCTTGTCGTAGGAATCGGGGGAAAACCGGATCAATCGCCACGCGTTTTCCGGGCAGATGTTGATGCAGCCGCAGCAGCCGATGCATTTTTCCCGGTTCCAAAAAAGGTCGCGGCGCTCTCCCGTAATGGCCCCGGCCGGGCACATGGTCTGGCAGAAGCCGCAGCCGGTGCAAAGGTCTTGCAAAAATTTTCTCGGCCCCATGAAAAGAAGCGGCCCGTCCTTGGGGGTGGCCGCCCCCATCCAGTGCATGGGGTCAAAGGGGTTGAACCTGGCCCGCCTCCTTTGGGGCCTCTCTCCAAGGCTTCTATCCAAAAAGGCGCGCACGGCGGAAAGCGAATTTTCGTCGGGCAGTTCCTGCTTGTCCATGAAAGGCAGCCACTTGGCAAAGGGGATATATGAATCGCGGCACCTTATGGTGGTGAAGTTCGCCAGTTCCACGTTTTTTTCCGCAAGGGCCTTTTTGAAAAGATAAGGGGTGTTGGCGGCCCAGCCCCCCATGGTGAGGATGAGAAGGGCCGTCTTCTTTTTTTCGGCGCGCGGCATGGAGTAGATGAAATCGCGCACGGGCCAGGGAAGGCTCCAGTTGAACACGGGAAAAGCGAACACCAGCAAGTCCTCGGCCGGAAGGCTCCCGTTCTGGCGGCGAATGTTTTCCACCCTTGGGGTGATGCCCTTCATCTTAAGGGTCTCCTCGGCCACGCGGGCGAGCCGAAAGCTGTGGCCTGTCTGGCTGTACCAGAGCACTGCTGCGTTTTGCATGGTTTCTCCTTCAATATTGTGAAAGGCGCGACAAACTCGGCCACTCCGTCACCGAGATGCTAAAGCTGCTGCAATTGACACTGTTTAAACGCCGCAACCACTATGAAATTTTCGAGCCGCCGCTGACGCGACAAACTATGGCAATCAACGAACAATTATGCTTTGATTTCAATACTTTTTAACAGGACAGTAGTGAGGAATAATAGAATGAGAGATAAAATTATTGTAGTCGTTATATTTTTTATACTATTTATAGTATTTATTATTATGCATGCAATTAAATATGATAGAGTAGAGAATAGATATATCGTCTATGGCCAAAGTTTAAAAATTGTTTATGATTTATCTATATTGTTTAAGAAAAATGATTTCAATAATATTGAAGTTAGAAGATCTTTTCTGCCTAACTCGTTTGATAAAGAAGTATATATTTTAATTGATGGTCAAGTTAATACCATAGCAGAAAAAAATTTAATAATCAGTATAATCAAAAATTACATAGCTCTAAAAAATAATATTGCTTTTATTGGTAATTACACAGATATCAAAATTACGATGTTCCCATCATCGTTTAAAAAAAATAGTATCATTTATGTTGTTGAACAAGTGGAAGTCAGCTCATCAAAATAAACTTTTCTACATTTATGGTAAGCCTTCAGGGGGTATGTTAACCCGCTTGCACCAACCAGTCAAGGTTTGACTGCTCTCCGGCGAAGAAGCTGCTTAGGGTGTTGACGAGGATATCTAAGGAAGAAATTATCCGGATGCGGCAGGTTTGGCTCGGGCTACTCGGTCTCCCTACGGGTACGACGAAAAGGGCCGCATGAATCAGGACTCCTGGAACATCGGCGGAACCGCCGATCCGGGCAATCCCGGAGCCCCCGTAACCGGCGGAGTTCCGGGCCGGACCGATTAGTCCTATCTGTCGAATTCCGATCTCCTGGCCGGCATGCCCGCCGCCAGAATTCATTATTGAATGGAAACTCAATCACCGAGATACTCAAGATGCTGCAACTGACACTGTTAGAACGCAGGAACCTCTATGAACTCTTCGAGCAGCCGCCGGTTCGACAAACCATGACGGCTTTTGGAAAATTATGCTTTTATTTCAATAACTTTTCACCTGGCATCAGTGGTACAAAATATATAAATAACTACTGCTTTATTTATTGATTTAATCGGAGGAAATTATGTTCCTGGCATACAAACACAATGCGATTCTTGCAGTGCTTCTACTGGCGATAGGCGTTCAGACGATTGAAGCAAAGGAGAACGTGAGCATTCTCCATATTGTTTCAAAAGAGAGCATATCGGGTCTCTGCTCTTGGGCGCTTGACAATGAAGAGCTAATTGCCGTCATGAGGAAAGAACATAACACAGGAAAAGCCATCCTTGAAGTCTATCGTTCGGCATCTAATAGTGACAAAGCTATAGGAAGATTCATACTTGGTTCTTTCCCGTATTCACTAACGCAATTCACCGACAAATTAATTGCAGTCTGCCAGACCGCAACCGGATATCTGGTCTATGTTTTTGAGTATCGCAATGGCGAGGTAATAAAGATCGTGGATGACGGGTCGAACCTACAGCCGGAGCTAATTTATTTCGGGCCATCGGTGCACCCAGCCATTGCTGTTCCGGTCTTGGACTGGGTAGATGGGAGTCATGTTCCTGTTTTTGCGAAAGTCTACTTACTTGAAGGAAAAAATTTGAGAAAAGCACTGAAGCTGCCTTGGAAGGGACGGTTCGGATTAGCAAAATGACATAGCACTTGCCTGATCTCTTATCCGGAATGTCCACCGCCCGCACGGACGGTGCGTACACCCCCGTCTCGGCTTCCTACACCGGTGAAGACAGGCGCGACGTGAAAACCCAGGTCAGAAACTTGGCCTGTGCCCGGACCATCTCCCAATATGACTGTTGCTGTAACTCGGTCTGAAAACGCGCATCCTCTTTACGGTCCGTAAAGATTATTTGATGATTGATCGCCAAATACCCTTTTTCCGCGCCTTTTTCAAGCGCCTCCCGCCCTTTGGTCCGCGCCTTGCATTATTTATTGGTGAACCTGATACATTACCCAGCCTTGACCAAGTCGTCGGCAAATGGTAGATATTGGTTTATGGCGAAAACAGTGTTTTTCGACGGCCTGCACGGTAGATCGCGTTAATGCCGGACTTAAAAAGCGGGATTTATTAACGGGCTCCAAGGACACCTGAGCATGGATGACCTATTCACATCCCTTGATGCGTTCCTGTTTTACAAGGACGCGCGCATGAACTACGTGGCCGTCAACGACGCCTTCGCCCGCTGGCTCGGCAGGGAGATCAACTCCGTTGCGGGCAAGAGCGACTACGACCTTTTCCCGGAAAAGGACGCGGCCTGGATGAGGCGTCAGGACCGGGAAATCATCACCAGGGGGGAGGCCCGTTCCGGCGTTGAAGGCCCGCTCACCGGCGCTGACGGCAAGGTCATCTGGACCCTCTCCACCCGGACTCCGCGCAGAAACGCAAGGGGCGATATCATCGGCCTTTCCGGCCTCATCGTGGACATAACGGCCCGCAAGCAGGCCGAGGAAAGGCTGGAGCAGCGCGAAAAACTTTTCGGTATCGTGTCCAAGCTCTCCCGCGACCTCATAGTGGTGAGCGACCCCAAGGAAAAGCTCTCCACCGCCTTCGAGATGCTGGGCGACGTGATGGACGTGGGCCGGGTGCGCCTCTACCGCAACGCCACCGACAAAAAGACCGGGCAGCGCTACTTTGTCTTAAGTTTCGACTGGACGGTTATGAAGGACCCCACCGGCGAAAAGAAGCAGCGCCACTCCATGCAGTCGGGCTTCGACCGCTGGAGCGCGGAGCTTAGCCGGGGTATCCCCATAAACGGCCCGGTGACCGACCTTCCCAAGAGCGAGAGGGTCCTTCTGGCCCAAGAGGGCATCGAGGCCCTTCTGGTGATCCCCATTCACGTGCGCAACGAGTTTTGGGGCTTCATAGAATTCGATGATTATTTCACCTCGAAAACCTACTCTGACACCGAGGTCTCCATTCTAAGCATGGCCGCCATGAGCATCGGCGGCTCCTACATGCGCGACCAGCTTTTCCGTCAGTTCCAGAAGGCCTACGCCGAAACCCGGCGCGTGAACCAGGAGCTTGAAAAGGCCATCGAGAGCAGCAACCGTTTCGCCGCCGAGGCCGAAGTGGCCAACGAGGCCAAGACCAGCTTCCTTGCGGGAATGAGCCATGAAATCCGCACACCCCTCACCTCCATAGTGGGCTTCGCCGAGCTTCTTCAAGACCCTCTCACCGACGAGGAACGCAGCGAATACATCGAAACCATAAGGAAGAGCGGCGAGCATCTCCTGTCTTTGGTCAACGACATCCTGGACCTTTCCAAGATCGAGGCCGGAAAGATAGAGATAGAGATGCTGGAAGCCTCGCCCGTCCAGGTGGTTAACGGCGTTGTTTCAATGATGCAGGCGGCGGCTGAAAAAAAGGACCTGGAATTCGGCGTCACCTTTCTTGGCCTGATCCCGGAAAAAATCCGCACCGATCCCACGCGCCTCCGACAGATACTGATCAACCTCGTGGGAAACGCCATAAAGTTCACGTCTGATGGCAAGGTCTTCCTCACCGTGCGCATGAGGCCGGGGCCTGACGCAAACAGGGCCTACATGGAATTTGCGGTCACCGACACCGGCATAGGCATGAACCGAGCCGAACTTGAAAAGGCCTTCAACAAGTTCGAGCAGGCCGATGCGTCCACCGTGCGGCGATTCGGCGGCACCGGCCTTGGCCTCAACATCTCCCGCAAGCTGGCCCGCATGATGGGCGGGGACATAACCGGCGAGAGCCAGAAAAACGTGGGCTCCACCTTCGCCCTGGTGCTGGACGTCGGCCCCCCGCTGGAACTGAGCCTTTCGCGGGTTGAAGAGGACAGGCTAAACGATATCGCCGATGAGGCCCAGGCTGAGGAAACCCGTCCTGAAATCCTGTCGGGCCGGGTGCTTCTGGCAGAGGACGGCCCGGACAACAGGCGTCTTCTTTCACTTTTCCTAAAGCGCGCGGGCATAATACCGGACTTCGCCGAAAACGGGCGGGAGGCTTACGAGAAGGCGCTTTCGGCTGCCCAGATGGGCAAGGCCTACGACGTGATCCTTATGGACATGCAGATGCCTGAGATGGACGGCTACGAAGCAACCAGGCTTTTGAGGGAAAACGGCTACACCAAGCCCATAATCGCCCTCACCGCCCATGCAACGGTGCTGGACAAGAACCGCTGCCTGGAAGCCGGCTGCGACGATTACATAGCAAAGCCCGTGAACCGTGAAAGGCTCCTGGCCATAGTCAGCCGGTATCTCACGGGCGACGGCCAGTCGGCCCCGGACGGCGGAGGACAGCCTGACAGCGGCCCTGCGGAACCGGAGTCAATAGTTTCCAGCCTCTATTCCGAAGACGAGGAACTGGACTCCATTATTGACGATTTTGTGGCGGGGTTGGCCGATTTCCTGAACGACCTTGAAAAGGCCTTTTCAGCCGAGCGCCTGGACGAGGTCAGCCGCCTGTCTCACCAGTTGAAGGGCTCCGGCGGGGCGCTGGGTTATCCCCGCCTCACCGAGGAGGCAGGCATCCTGGAGCAGGCCGCCAAACACGGCAAATCCGAAGACGCGGGCAAGGCCCTGTCGCTCCTGGCCGTTTCCATCAAAGGGGTCCGCCGTGGCCGGGGACACCCTGATCTGTAAGGCCGCGAAGCTTCAAAATTTTTGCCAAAGCTTACCCGGGGGTCCGGATCGATTCCGGCAGGAAATATAGGGGCGCATTTCTTTAAGAGACAGAGGTATTGAATGGCAGGCGAACTGATAATGATAACGGATGATGACCGGAACATCCGCCGCCTCTACGAAAGCTATCTCGTATCGGCTGGATTTACGGTCATTCAGGCCACAAGCGGCGAAGAGGCCCTGAAAAAACTGGACGAGGTGGTTCCAGATCTGATCCTTCTGGACGTTCAGATGCAGGGCATGGACGGGTTCATGACCATCAGGGCCATCCGGGACCAGAAGGGGCTGTTGGACACTCCCGTCCTTTTTCTCACGAGCGCCGCCGATCCTGAAGTCAAGGTGAAGGGCCTGGAATCCGACGCCGACGACTACATATTGAAGACCACGCCCAAAAATGAATTCATCGCCCGCATCAAGGCCGCGCTCAAACGCACCGAGCGATACCGGAAGACAGGCGGGTCGGGAAGCCTTTCGGGCCACCTTTCAAACATGCCCCTTTCGGATCTGCTGCAAAGCATCGGTGGAGCCAGCAAGACAGCGTCCATCACATTCGAGGCCATGGATGCCGCCATTTACGTGGAAAAAGGCGTGATCATGCACGCCCGTAAGGGCGAATTCGTGGGCGAACCAGCCCTGGCGCGGATATTTTACGAGGAAAAGGGGCCCTTCCTGGTGGTGTTCGACCAATTGCCGGTGGATGTCCCCCGGAATCCGCTCCCGCTGATGAACACCCTCATGAACATGGCCGCCTACGTCGACGAGGTGAAAAGCCACATCAAAAGGCTTGAGCTTGATAAAAGGGCCGCGAACATAGACTATCAGCTTGCGGAATATTCAGACCTCATGGATTTCCGCGACAAGTCGCCCATCGACTGCGTGGACCTCATTCTGGCCATGCGGGGAAACCTGATGGACAATCTTAAACGGCTTGTTAACGCGGTGAAGGAAAAGGAGATTTACCTGGTTCGCACCAGCTGAAACAGATGGGGCAAGGCCGTACACGGGGCTTCAGGGGTGAGCGGGCATTTTGAATGCGGCTGCGCGATAAAGGCAGTCGGCTGATTTTCCCAAGAGCGCGGGCGTTATGCCGCGCTCTTGGGTTTTTTATGCGCAAGCTGCTGGCTTTTGGTTTTTCCTTCAGGCCGCCAGGGATTCTATGAAGCATTTCGGAACCACGGGCGCCGGTATTTCGCGTTCGGCGTAGGCGGCATCGAGGTCAAGGGCCAGTTTTGCGAAAACCGCCGGATGAGTGTCGTGATCGTTTCTTAAATCCATATGGTCAAAGCCCGCGAAAAACTCGGTGCGCATAAATTGCAGGCCCGCTCCGCTTGCGCTGTCCACCGCTATCAGGCCGTCGTTTTCACTGTTGTAAAAATGCCTGTGACTGGCTGAAACGAAGGTGTTCATGATGCCGCTGTTGGCCGGGATGTCAACCGGGTAGGGTCCGAAAACGGGGAAGGTGGCGGGGTTGTTCAGCCGGGGCAGATATCCTACCTCCATCAGCTTGAGCAAAAGGGCCGAAGTATATATTCCGCCCCGGGCGTGAAGGTAGTTCAAAAGATCTATCCAGGTGTAATCGGGCGATTCGGTTCCGGCATAGTAGGCGATGATCTTTCCCGTGTACAGGCTGGCGGCGTTCAGGCCCGCAAGCCACGTGTTCGTCTCGTTCGGCGCGTCGTAGCCGGGAAGGTTGTTGTAGTTGTCCCATTTGAGGTCGCTGCGGTTGGGCTCGGTGATGGCCTTTCCCTGGGCGTAGGTCAGGTCGAAGAAGGTTGCGAATCCCTGCCAGTCGGGAGAATCGGCGACCTTGGCGTCCCCGTTGTCAATCACTGTCCCGTGGTGGGGGGAGCCAAGAGTGATGAGCCGGATGACCCGCTCGCCGCCTTTTTGCCCTGAGTACTTTCCAAAGGTGTGGGTCTGCTCGGCCATGTAGGACCGCGACACAAGCCCGCCATTGCTGTGGGCCACGAGGACCACCTGCTTGTCGGCCATCACCCCTGTGGAAATCAAGCTGTCCATGCGGATCTGAAGACCGTGGGCGATTTCGGTGTCGCTTAACTTGTCAGACTCGTAATGGAACCGGAATATCTTGTACTTGTTTTTCAAGGGGCCGTCGTAAATATAATCCATCATTTTTTTGAACCCGGCCTTTTCAGCCACCGTCGTGCCGTCCACCTCCGAAACCGCAATGGTTGACGAGCCCATCCACCCGTGAACCAGTATGAGGGGCAGGCGATCGGCTCCGCCGGGGTCGCGGGCGTCCTGGTCCGCAACAAGCGCGGTGATGCTTTCGGGAGTGAAACCGGGCGCGACCCCGGCCAGGGTGAGATGGCCGCCCACGAGAATCATCATGGCCAGAAGGGCCAAAATGCTGATATTTATTATTCGACGCATGGATTTGCCTTTCATGTCGGGCGCATGGATTAAAAACAAGTTCGGAAAGTGCGGAAAATGAAAGAATGTTCGCATTATTGCACAGCCTTGGAGTGACGGCCAAATCATTTTTTTGGGTCCGCTATCGGGAAGCCGGAAAGAATCTTGCGCCGATTTTCGACACAATCTGAAGAAAATGCCGCCCCAGGCCCTGGACATTGTTGCCTCGACCCATGAAAAGGGATACAAGCACCAGGGCCTTGTGGTGCGCCCGGAATGAAGAAGTCTCCGTTGTCCGACGCCTGTTGTCAACCGGCCAGGGCTTGCAGGAAAAATATCTGTTTCAAGAAATTTCCAACCATCAGAAAAAGAAATGTACGAATCGAGCCCGACAGAAGCGGCGTCAAAGCCAGCCGCGTTTCATTGCCCTGTTTGCTTTTTTTCGGGCCAAGCCTCGCTGCGCTACGATTTTGTGGAAAACAGGATTTATGCCTGCCCGCTATGCGGGTTCATGTTCATGCATCCCCAGCCGACCGAAAAGGAGCTCAGCGAACTTTATTCCAACCGCGATTACTTCTGCCACGAATCATTTTACAGCGGCGACAACAAGACAATATACGGTTACGCCGATTACTTCGCCGAACGGATGAACAAACAAAGCCGGTATGGCCGGATCGCGCAAAAATGTATGCACCTGCTTACCGAAGGCTTGTCGGGCAATGAAAAAAAGCGGCTCCTGGAAGTGGGAAGCGGCCCCGGCTTTTTTCTGGAGGAGGCTCACAAGGCCGGTTTTTCCGTTGAGGGGATCGAGTTCAACCCCGAAATCATAGCCGAATGCCGAAGAAATCACCCATTCCCTGTTGTTTGCGAAGACTATCTGAAAATTGAGGCCAGGCCCGACTCCTATGACTGCATAGTCATGCTGGATGTCCTTGAGCATTTTCCCGACCCGTTTTCCGCAGTGAAAAAGGCCTTCACCGAGCTTGTTCCGGGCGGGGTTCTGGTGATCTCCACCGTTGATTCGGGAAGCTGTGTGTCCAGGCTTCTGGGAAAACGCCTGGAGGACTTTCGCCGGGTAAGGGAGCATCTGTTTTTCTTCAACCGCTCCAACATCGCCCAGCTTTTGAGGCAACAGGGCTTTCTCGTCCTTTCAACCAGTTCAATAGGCCACACGTTCATTTTGGGGCACCTGTACGAAAGGCTGCGGCTGATGTATCCAACCAGGGCCAGAATTCCCGCCTTCCTGAAATCCCTGGGCGAAAGGCTGAAAAACAGGACCATCTCCATAAACCCCCGAACCAAAATGATCCTTTTCGCCCAAAAGCCCTCCCTGGCCCACAGTCGGCTCGTTTCGGAGCATATCCGCAAAGACCTCGCCCACATGGACGGCTACGACAATTACTACCGGCATCTCATGGCGGGCGTGGCCGACCTCGTCCGGGGCAAAACCATAATGGAGCTTGGTTGCGGCACCGGAAACGCCATGGAAAAACTCATGGACATGGGAGCCTGGTCTGTAACGGGCCTGGACAAGGACGGCCAATCCATCAAAAAGGCAAGGGAGCGCCTGGACAGGGCGGGATACGGCGATCTTTGCCGATGCCTTGTAATGGACACCGATTCGGAGCGAGGGGAGCTTTCCAGGCTGATCCGGCTGAATCGGCCCGACGTGGTTTTTTCATTCAATTTTTTTGAGCACACCATGGACGACCTTGGCCTTGTGAGAGCCATTTACCGGAGCATGGAAACCGGCTCCAGGCTGGTAAGCATTGTGCCTGCCGGGAGCAGGTTGTACAACCGCTTGGACGAGGCCTACCTTCACCACAGGCGTTACGATGAACGCGACGTGCGGCTTCGGTTCGCGCCTTTCTCGATCCAAAGGATTTACAGGCTTGGATTTCTGAAGGGCCTTGGATGGTATTTTCTGGGCAACCGGCCATACAAGGGCCTGGCCGGGCACCTCGCCAATTACAATCTCCTGTTCAACCTGGACAGGGCTATAGACAGGGCGTTCGGAAACCGGGTCCCAATGGGTGCGACCTGGGTTCTTGTCCATGAAAAAAATGACCGGCGTAGTGTCTTTATCTTCTGACAGACGGAACCGGGGCGGGGAAATAATCGGGAGCGACGAACATGGTGGAAAACGAAAATCCGAAAACCGATCTATCGGTCAAAATCGCGGGGCTCGATTTAAAAAATCCGGTGCTCACCGCAAGCGGCACCTTTGGTTACGGCCTGGAATTTTCGCCGCTTTTTGATCTGAACCTTTTGGGCGGAATCGTCACCAAGGGCCTTTCCCTAAATCCATCAGCCGGAAACCCGCCGCCGCGCATAGTTGAAACCCCATGCGGAATGCTTAACGCCATCGGCCTTGAAAACGTGGGGCTCGACGCCTTTCTGGCCGAAAAGCTGCCCAGGCTCAAAGATTTTGATACCGTGGTAATCGCCAACATCTACGGCAAGACCCTGGAAGACTACGTGGAGCTTGCCCGAAGGCTTAACGACGCGGAAAAGGTGGAGGGAATCGAGGTCAACATCTCCTGCCCCAACGTAAAAGCGGGCGGCGTGGCCTTCGGCGTGGACCCCATCGCGGCGGCCCAGGTGATAGGGGCGGTGCGCAGGGTGAGCACAAAAACCATAATCGCCAAGCTCTCTCCAAACGTCACATCCATCGCCGTGATTGCCCGAGCCGTTGAAGACGCCGGGGCGGACGCGGTGAGCCTCATAAACACCCTTACCGGAATTGCGGTGAACATTGACACCCGCCGCCCGGTGCTTGCCAACGTCACAGGTGGGCTGTCCGGCCCGGCCATCAAGCCCGTGGGGCTGCGCATGGTGTGGGAGGCGGCCCGCGCCATAAAAATTCCCGTGATCGGCATAGGTGGAATCGTCACGGCCAAAGACGCCCTGGAGTACCTTCTTGTGGGGGCCTCGGCTGTTCAAGTGGGAACAGCCAATTTCGTTGACCCTCTGGCCTCGGTGAAAATCGTGGAGGGAATCGAAAAATTTTGCCTGGAAAAGGGAATAGGGCGGATAACGGATTTCATCGGCGCGCTTGAAAACTGACATTGAAGTATCAATAATAGGGTGTGCGGGCAAGCCGGGAGAAACATAATGACTGAATTGGCAATAGGTGAGGGTCATAAACGGATTTACCAGGACCTTCTCGCCAAGCTTGCGTCGGCCGATGTCTGCACCTCGGCGCGCAACCTCGGCCTTGTGTTTAATGCCGATGGGCAGATCGAACTTCCGTTTGGGGGGATGTTCTACCTGATATCGGCAGGCGGCGTCAGGCTCGCGAATGGCAAAAGACCTCATCCCATAGCAGCGAGCGCACTGATTCATTATGTTCTTTTGGGAAGCGAAAAAAGGCCTGCGGGAAAATTCGTGGCTTTTTCCGAGCTTGCCGGACCCTTGTTCAAGCACGGCGGTTATTCGTCAGGCGCCTTGGAGAGTCCCATTGCGAAGAGATTTCAGGGGCGGGTGGAAGAGCTGATATTCAAGGCCGAATCCATGGGCGGCCGGCTGGGCGGCCAAGCGGGTCAGGGTGCAATAAGCCTGATTTTCGATTTGGTCCCCCATATCCCGTTGCAGCTTGTTTTTTATGACCGCGATGATGAATTTCCCGCATGATAAGGTACAAAATTTTTCGCACAATTTGAAAAGTGCAGCCCTCGATCTGGTATGAGTTGAGTTGGTCGAGAACTCAAACCAAGAACCGGAAGGAGGACTGCACAGATGGATGATAACAGAGACGTCGAAGAAAAAGA
>JACRLG010000032.1 GCA_016235345.1 Deltaproteobacteria bacterium
CGCGATTCATCCGCACCCCGCCGGGACTTCGGCGACAAGAAGCCATGGGAGAAGAAGTCATTCGGCCCTCCGCGTGAAGGCGGCGACCGTGGACGGGACCGGGACTCATCAGCCCCGCGCCGGGACTTCGGCGACAAGAAGCCCTGGGAGAAGAAGTCCTTCGGTCCGCCCCGCGAAGGAGCAGACCGCAGCAGGGACCGGGATTCATCAGCACCCCGCCGGGACTTCGGCGACAAGAAGCCCTGGGAGAAGAAGTCATTCGGGCCGCCCCGCGAAGGCGCTGACCGTGGCCGGGACCGCGATTCATCCGCCCCTCGCCGGGACTTCGGCGACAAGAAGCCCTGGGAGAAGAAGTCATTCGGGCCGCCACGTGACGGCGCTGACCGTGGACGGGACCGGGATTCGTCCGCACCCCGCCGGGACTTCGGCGACAAAAAACCCTGGGAGAAGAAGCCCGCAGGCCCTCCGCGCGACGGCGGGAAAAGGGACGGCGGCGAAAAAAAGCCCTGGCAGGACAAGCCAAAAGGCCCCGGCAGGGATTTCGGAGGGAAAAAGCCCTGGGACAAGAAACCGGCGGGCGCTCCGAAAAAGGGCGGCAAGCCCGGCCCGTGGCCCGGCAAGGGCGGCGTGAACAAAAAGCCCAAAAGGTGATGTGGTGGAAGCATTGGAGACAGTGGCGCGGCTCATGGAGATTTCAGCCATCACCGCCCCAAAGAGCCGGGGCCTGAATTTCGTCAAGACCCTGGTGCTCGCGGGCGAGGATGTCAAAAAGCTCGCAAGCGCCATGCTTGCCTTCGGCGAGCGCACGGAAAAGAAGGACTTTGACCGCGACGCCAGGGGAGTCGCCACCTGCGACGTAGTGATGCTGATAGGCATAAAGGACGCAGCTCCCTTAGGCCTTGACTGCGGAGCCTGCGGGTTCGCCTCATGCAAGGACCTGGCCGACCGGAAGAAGCACGACGGCGAATTTCTGGGCCCGGTCTGCGCTTTCCGGCAGCTCGATTTCGGCATCGCCCTTGGCTCCGCCGTAAAAACCGCCCAGATGATGAACGTGGACAACCGCATAATGTACCGGATGGGGGTGGCGGCAAGGGAAGCGAAAATGATAGACTGGGATTTCGCCATGGGCATCCCCCTGTCAGTTACAGGCAAAAACGTCTTTTTCGATCGGTGAGGAAATGGCAGACCAGAACGAAAATAACGGGGAAAAAAAGCCGGGCGTTTTCGCCGATTACGGCGGGGCCTTCCTGTTGCTCTGCGTCCTTTGCTCGCTGATCCTTGTTTTCCAGGTTCTGAAGCCATTTTTCACCGTTTTCGTTCTGGCGGCCTTTCTGGCCGTCCTGGCCCAGCCGGTAAAAAAGCGTCTGGACAGGCTGACCCGCTACCGTCAGACGCTTTCGGTCTTCCTCACCATCCTGGCCCTTATACTCTTCGTCATAATCCCCCTCGTGCTTCTTTTTTCGCTTCTTGCGGCTGAATCCTATCAGGCTTATTCATGGATCAACCAGAAGGTTCAAAGCGGAGTTCTGGAAAATGTTCAGGGCGGGGTTCTTGGCAAGAGGTTTGTCGAGCCTGTTCTTACCTGGCTTGGCAGCCATTTTCAAAGCCTGGATGTTGACGCCGTACGGAATATGCTCAGCGCCGAGTCCATCAGCAGGAACCTCGCCGGAGCCGCAGGAAAAATCACCAACATGGTGATCGCCTTTGCGGGTTCAACCGTAACCGCCATAACCGCCACCCTCTGGCAGTTCGTGCTTTTGCTTTTCGCGCTATTCTATTTTTTGAAGGACGGCAAAAAAGTTCTCGGATGGGGCTTTCACCTTCTGCCGCTCCCTTCCAGCCTTGAAAAAGAGATAGTGAAATGCTTTTCCGATGTCAGCCGTTCGGCTTTTTTCGGAAGTTTTCTCACCTCCGTGATTCAAGGAATATTGGGCGGGATGGGCTTCTTCATAGCGGGTCTTCCTCCCTTGGTGTGGGGCGTGGTCATGGCCTTCTTCTCCATGATCCCCCTTGCGGGGACAGCGGCGATATGGCTGCCGGCCTCCATTCTTTTGATTCTCACCGAACGGGTCGGCCACGGCATATTCCTTTTGTGCTGGGGGGTTTTTGTAATTTCGGCCAGCGACAATTTTTTGCGGCCCTTTCTCATGAGGGGCAGAAGCGACCTGCCGCCGGTTCTGGTGTTTTTTTCGATTCTGGGGGGGCTCGCCGCTTTCGGGCTTTTGGGGGTGCTCATCGGCCCCCTTTCCATGGTGATCCTCATAGCCTTTTTAAGGGCCTACGAGGAGGCTGCAAAACCCGTTCTGGACGAGCTGGACAAAAGATGAAAGCCCCGGAAACAAGCTGGGCCAAAGCAGCGGCCGCCGCCCATGTATCCATCCCCTATGGGAGGCTGTTAAAGGAATTCCTGCCCCTTGTGGTCTCCCGCAAGAGGAACGTGGAAGTGGGCCTCGATTCAAACGCCCTGGACGATTATCCCCTTTCGGATTTCAGGAAGACCGCCGCTCTTTTTTCGCGTCACGGGATTTCCTGCACCCTTCACGCGCCCTTCATAGATCTGTCTCCAGGAGCCCAGGACAGGGCGATTCTTACCGCCACCAGGGAGCGTTTCCGCCAGTTCGCGGGCGTGGCGAGGCTTTTCGATCCCTTGTGCGTGGTGGTTCACACGGGCTGGGACCGCAAGCATTACGGCTACGTTGAAAAAGAATGGATGGACACGGCGACGGCCACCCTGGAAAAGCTCACCGTCTCCCTTGCGGAAACCACGCGGGCCTTCGTGGCCCTGGAAAACGTTTACGAGAAGACCCCCAAGGTTCTTCTGGAGCTTTTGCGGCGCATAAACCACAAGCGCCTGGGGTTCTGCCTTGACACCGGCCACGTCAACACCTTCTCCGGGACGCCCCTCGATCAGTGGCTGGCGGCCCTTGGCCCCAAAATCAGGGAAATCCACCTTCACGACAACACGGGCGAGGACGACCACCACCTTGCCCCCGGCAGGGGCTCCATAGATTTCGCCCCCCTTGTCTCGTTCATGAAAGGCCGCCCTTCCGACATCATTATAACCCTTGAGGTCCATACCCCGGATGGTGTTGTGGGGGGGCTTGAGTTCATAAACCGGAATTTCTGAGTCGGCCCGGTGTCTTTTCAGCCCTTTAAACAAAAGGAGAACCACATGGAAAAGACCTTTTCGATCCCCAACATCTCCTGCGGCCACTGCGTGATGAGCATCAAAAACGAGCTTTCCGAAATGAAGGGCGTAAGCACCGTTTCGGGAGACCCGGCAACAAAGAAAATCACCGTGGCCTTTGACGCGCCTGCAACAGAGGAAGCCATCCGCAAGACCCTTGCCGAAATCAATTACCCGGCGGAATAAGAAACTAATGGAATTTTCATCCGTAAACGACGTAAAGGACCGCCTGGAAAGCCACGGCTACATCTGCTCCAACGTTGCGGCCACAGTGGTTTTCCTGGCCCAGGCCACAAACAAGCCCGTGCTGGTGGAAGGCCCGGCGGGCGTGGGCAAGACCGAGCTCGCAAAGGCCGTGTCCCGCGCCACCGGGCGCAACCTCATAAGGCTCCAGTGCTACGAGGGCCTGGACGAAGCCAAGGCGCTCTACGAGTGGGAGTACGCCAAGCAGCTTTTGTACACCCAGATGGTGAAGGAAAAGATCGGCCAGGTGATCTGCGACGCCCAGACCCTTCCCGAAGCGGTTGACCGCATAGCGGCCCAGGAGGACGCCTTTTTCTCCGAGCGTTTCATCCAGCCCCGGCCCCTTCTCGCGGCCCTCACCTCCGAAAAGCCGGTGGTCTTGCTGGTGGACGAGGTGGACAAGTCCGACCCCGAATTCGAGGCCTTCCTGCTGGAGGTTTTGAGCGACTTTCAGGTTTCGATTCCCGAACTGGGCACCAAGAAGGCCATCCACATCCCCATCGTGTTCCTTACGTCCAACAACTACCGGGACATGTCAGACGCCTTGAAGCGCCGATGCCTGCACCTTTACATCGATTACCCGGACCGCGACCTGGAAACCCGCATAGTGCGCTTAAAGCACCCGAATATCGAAAACGCCCTCACGGAAAAACTGGTTGACGCGGTAAGGGCCATACGGGAGCTTGATCTCAAGAAAAAGCCCTGCATCTCCGAAACCCTGGACTGGGCCCAGTCCCTCATCATTTTGCAGGCATCCGACCTTTCGCCCAAGATTCTGTCCGAGACCCTGGGGGTTTTGGTGAAGTACAGGAGCGATTCCGACAAGGTGCGGGAAAACCTCGGTAAAATCGAAAAATCAGCAGGGCTTTCATGCTCCAGCTAGTGCTAAGGTTCGTGGCCGCGGCCCGGTCTTCGGGCCTGAGAATCTCGACCAGCGAGGTCCTTGACGCGGCGGGCCACTTAACCCTGATCGATCCCACCGACGAGGAGACTTTCCGGACGGTGCTTCGGGCGGATTTTGCCAAGAGCGCCCAGGATCAGGCCCGCTTCGACCGCCTTTATCACCTGTTTTTCAAGGAGATGAGGGAGGACATAAAGGCCGATTCCGAAAGCCTTGGCGAAACGCTGGCCAAGGCCCTGGAGGCGATCCGGGAAAACGCCGACGACAACCCCCTTCTTTCCGCAGCCCTCGATCTTGTGGCCGGAAACCCCAACGCCTTTCTCACGGCCCTTCGGGAGCTTGAGTCCGACGGCGACAGGCCCGCCATGGCCATGGGCGCAAACCTTGGCCAGCTTGCACGGCGCTTGAAGGTGATGCTCACGGTAAAGGACATCAGGGGGCTTTTATCGCAGTTTCTTGAAGGCAATCGGCGTGAAATTTCCTGGACGGTGCGCCGGGACCTTGAAGCCCACGTGAACGCAAGGCTGGAACTGGCCCAGAGGCTTCTTCTGGAGGAGCCCCGAACCCGCCAAAACGAGGCCATGCAGGGCCTAAGCTACGAGAAGCGCTTAAGCGCGGTTGGCGACAAGCCCTTCGTGTCCCTTTCCACCCGCGAGGTGGAGGAGATGAGGGCCGTGGTGGACCAGCTCGTGCGCCGCCTGAAGGACACCGTGGCGAGGCGCTACGCTGCCCGCAACCGTGGAATCCTGGACGTGAAGAAGACCCTTCGCCGGGCCGCCAAGTACGACGGCGTGCCGGTGGAGATAATCCGGCGAAAGCGCCCGCGACGGCGGGGGCGCATCATCACCCTGTGCGACGTGTCGGGCTCGGTGTGGTCGGCGGCCCGGTTCATGCTGAACATGCTCTACTCGGTGCAGGACTGCTTCACCAAGGTGCGCAGCTTCGTTTTCGTGGCGGGCCTTGCGGAAGTCACCTCCATTTTCGAGGAAAACGAGATAAACGTCGCCATCGAAAAGGTTTTAAGGGAAACCGACCTGGAATACGGCGCTCCCACCGACTACGGCGCGACCCTGCGGGCCTTTCGCAGGGAGCACATGGACGGCGTCAACAAGAAGACCACCGTCATAATAATCGGAGACGGCAGGAGCAACTACTGCAACCCGGAAGGGGCCATACTCTCCGAGATACGTGACCGCGCCCGGCGCATAATCTGGCTCAACCCGGAATCCGAGCTTTTCTGGTACCAGGGGGATTCCGAAATGCGCCTCTACGAGCGGCTGGTTAACGAGACCCGGCCCTGCCAGAATTTGAACCAGCTTCTTTCATTCATTCAGGATTTGGTCTTATAAATCAAATCCTCAAAATCCAAATGGTTTTGACCACACTGAACATATTGATTTAGTTGGAAAACTTCATACTGACAAGATTACAGGAGAGGCGGTTCCAACTCCTCATGTGCAAGGTAAAGCTATCCCAGGTGGTGTAAGACCTGCAAGGTCGTATGAAATTCCAAAAGGATCTAAGAGGTAATATTCATGAGCACTATTGAATGGCTACAAAATTATTTTGAAGAATGCTGTAATGGTGACTGGGAGCGCAATTATGGAATTAAGATTGGGACTTTGGATAATCCTGGATGGTCAGTTAAAATTGAGCTTAAAAATACAAATCTGGAAGATTGTTCTTTTGAAGAAGTTAGAATTGAGAGAGATGACAACAATTGGCAAATCTGCTATATTGAGGACAAAATTTTTAAAGGATATGGAGGTGTAAAAAATTTAGAAGAGATATTAATAATTTTCAGAGACTGGGTTCGAAAGTGCGGTATAAGCAGGTTAACATCTTAGTTTATCTATCGATCATTATTGTAGTAAGGCTGTAGAGTAGTTTTTACAACTCATAGTGTGTATGAACAAAGTATTCAAGGTGGTATAAGACATGCAAGACCAGATAAAATTCTTAAAAATTATAGGGGATAATAATCATGAACACAATTGAATGGCTACAAGATTATTATGGAGAATGCTGTAATGAAGACTGGGAGCACACTTATGGAATTCATATTGTAACTTTGGATAATCCTGGATGGTTAGTTGATATTAATCTTAAAGATACAAATCTTGAAGATTGTTCTTTTAAAAGAATTAGAATTGAGAGAGATGACAACAATTGGGTATTCTGTCGTGTTGCGGATAAAGTTTTTATAGCAAGTGGTGGCGTAAAAAATCTGGAAGAAATATTGACGATTTTCCGTGACTGGGTTCAAAAGTGCGATTCAGAGAGGATGTAGCATATTACTCGGAGCATTAAATATTTTATCAGCCCGTCTAAAAACGCGAACCGGCATAGCGCCTCTTTCAAAAGGTCGTTAATGGAAATTCAGCCTGAAAACGATTTTACCCGGCTGTTCGGGCAGTTTGCGGCGGAGAACATAGCAACCCGCCCCGATCTTTCACGGTCTGCGGATTTTCCCGCCAACCTGTGGGAAAAGATGGCCGAAGCGGGGCTTTTAGGCGTGGGCATCGATCCGGCTTACGGTGGACTCGGAGGCGGGGCCGCCCGGATACAGGATGCGGGCAGGGCGCTTGTCTCAAAGGGCCGCTGCCTCGGCCTGGCCCTTTCCTGGCTCATACACAGCGCGGTAAGCTGTTACGTTATCGGGCGTCTCGGCTCGGAAGACCAGAAGGCGCGGCTTCTGCCACTTCTGGCCAAGGGCGGGCTTTCGGCAAGCATCGCCATGTCCGAGCCCGGCGTGGGAGCACATCCCAAGCATCTTTCCACCAAGGCGGAAGCGGTTCCCGGAGGCTTTGAAATCTCCGGGCGCAAGGCCTATCTCACCAACGGACCCATAGCGGGGCTTTTCATCGTGCTGGCGGTAACCGGAGAAACCGACGGAAAAAAGGAGTTCTCGGCCTTTCTCGTTCCGCGCGATTCACCGGGCCTTGCGGTGGAGGCGGCCATGAGCCTTGAAATACTGCGGCCCGCCCCCCACTGCGGGATCACGCTGGACAAGGTCAGGGTTCCCCCGTCTTCCCTCCTTGGCCCTCAGGGCGCGGGCTATGGCCGGATCATAAAGCCTTTCCGGGTGGTGGAGGACGTGCTTTTAATGGGACCGGTCATGGGCGGCCTCCTGGCCCTTGCCCGGAATCTTGCCGCCTCGATCCGGGAAACCTGTCCGCCCGATGAGAGCAAGGCCGAAGAGGACTTTGGGCGCTTCGTTTCCATGACCGGCGCGCTTTCGGCGGTGGCGGACAAGGCTGCGGAACTGCTGGACAGGGATGACGACGAAAACGCCCTGACAGCCCTTTGCGTGGCGTTCCGGGCCATGGCCCGGGACTTGTTCGCATATCTTGAAAGTATAAAAAGCGAATCGGCGGCTCGATACGACGAAAACCTGGAAACGCTCGCCTTGGACATGGCGGCCAGTTCACGAATCGCGGCCAACGTGACCGCCCTCAAGCAGAAAAAACTGGGCCGCCTGTTTCTTGCCCGGCCTGAAAACCAATGACTGCCTTAACTGACGGTTTCGGAACAGGTTGCCGTAAAACGTTTTTTTCGGTAGAATCATCTTCCGGCGTACAACTTCCCCGGGCATCGTGGTCTCGTTTAATTGGGTGTCGCGGGCGGCCAAGAACGGCGCCCGATCCCTACCGATTGTGTCACCGAACGACAGGAAAAAACGACAAGTGAACAATTTCAAGATATTGGCCATCTGCTGGTCGGTGGTGTGGGCCAGCAGCCTGGGGGTACTGGGAAACAGCCTGGTGAATTTCACGGCCAACACCATGCCCCTTCTCCAGCTTCTTGTGGGAAACCCCACCCAGGCCTGGACCATGCTGCCCTTTTACAGCTTTTTCGTGTGGGGCGCGGGCCTTGTGTTCATCGCCCTGGTTCTCCGTGTTGCGGAACGCTTTTCGGGCAGGTGACCGTAAAGCCGGTTGTCGGCCCACGTCATTTGGAGGCTCCATGATAGCTCTTCGGTTCAACATGACCCTCCCCCAGGCTGCGGCTTTAAAAGCCATAGGCAACACGCGGCCCAGCCTTTTCTTCGACAGCCCCCTGGCCACAGTGCGACTGGCCGAAGTGCCGGAACCCGCGCTCCCCGGACGCGACTGGGTGAAGATCAAGACCGTGGCCTGCGGCTTCTGCGGAAGCGATTTGAACCTCATATTTCTTCGTGAATCGGTGACCGCCAGCCCCTTTTCGTCCTTCCCCTGCATCATGGGGCACGAGATGTGCGGGGTTGTGGCGGAAACCGGCCAGGATGTAAAAAACGTGGAAGTGGGGGATTTCGTCACGGTGGCCCCGCCCATGGACTGCGCCGTCCGGGGCATCGACCCGGTCTGCCGGGCCTGCGCAGGGGGAAGGGTGGCCAACTGCGAAAATTTCGCCAGGGGCAGGTTCGCGCCCGGCATGTTCATCGGCCTGTGCAAGGATCTTCCGGGCGGCTTCGCGCCTGTTTTCACGGCCCATCAGAGCCAGGTTTTCAGGCTCCCCAAGGGGACCAGCCCGGAAACAGGAGCCATGATCGAGCCCTTCTGCGTGGGCCTGGCCACCATCCTCGATAACCCGCCGGAAGAGGGCGAAAAGGTTCTGGTGGTGGGCGGCGGCGTCATCGGCAACATGCTGGTCAGGGCCATAAGGGCCCTGGGCGTAGGCTGCGAAATAACTGTGGTGGAGCCATCGCCCTTTCATGGCCAGATAGCGAAAAAATCCGGGGCGGACCGCGTGATTCAAGGCGACATCATAAAAAGCGCCCCGGCAATCACCGGGGGCGTGAGCTACAAGCCCATCTTTGGGAAAAACATCCTGATGGGTGGATTCGACCGCATATACGATTCCGTTGGATCGGCCCCCACGATAAACGCCTGCCTCAGGGTCCTGGCAGCAGGGGGTGTGCTCTCTGTGGTGGGGATAAGCGAGAACGTGAAACTGGACCTCACGCCCCTGTGGCTCAAGAACCAGACCATGAAGGGCACCCTCGCCTACGGCTACAAAATAAAGGGCGGAAAAAAGGTCCACGTTTACGAGACGGCCCTCACCCTTCTGGAAAAGGGCCGGGTGGTCCTGGCCGACCTCGTGACCCACCGGTTCCATCTTGCCGATTACAGGCAGATGATAAGGGTGAACATGAAAAAAGCGGCAAACCAGGCGGTCAAAACCATAGTGGTGTTCCCCTGACAGGCCGACTACAAGCGCGATCCGCTGTGTTGCGCTGCGCCTCATCGCTTGTGATCGGCCTTTTTACCCAGTAATATCGGGCACTGATAAAAGGCATGGAAGCCGTGATGGTTGCCGCTCCCAGGGGATTGAAAACAGCCGAGAGGGTCTTGTTCCTTATCCTGGGATGCTGGCTCGCAGCAGCCGCAGTCCTTGTTGACGTGGAGTATTACGACGGCTTCGAGGCGGTGGCCAACGCCTCGTTTTTTTTAGGTAAAACCAGCTATTACGTGGCCAATCGGGTCCCTTTGATGAGCCTTCTCATCCTTACCGGAGAGGCCGCGAAACACCTTCTTGGCCTTCACCCCCTGGATGTCCGGCCACATCACGCAATAACCGCCCTTCTCAATTTCGGCTGCCTTCTTTTTGTCTATCGGCTTCTTGCTCAAAATTTCGGACGCTCCTTCAAGACGCTTGCCGCCTTTTTCGCCGCCTGTTGCACCTTTGTTTTTTTCTCATACGCGCCCTTCATAAGCCACGATGTTTTTCCCGGCGTGATTCTGCTCGCCATGCTCTTTCTTGCCGAGAGATTCCGGGCCGGGCCGGACAAAAAGACCTGGCTCCTGATGGTGGCGCTTGGCGCGGCGGCGGCGCTCATCAAGCAGACCTTCGCCGTCTTCTGGGTTTTGGTGCTCGTGTCGCATCTTGGGGCAGGCCTGCCCGAAAAGAGCGGAAGGCCCTTGCGGGCCTTTTTTCTTCTTCTGGCCGGTGCCGCAGCCAGCGGGGCCGTCACCTGGATCGTCACCGGATGGGCTCTTGAAGGGGGCTTTCCCGACACACCCTTGCTGTTGCGGCCCTTAAAGCAGATTCAGGGGGTGGGAGGCCTGCACACAGGGATCAGGGAGCTGCTTTTCCCCTGGTGGGTCTATGCCCGCAACTTCTGGGCCTACGGCATGGCCGCCATGCTCCTGGTGGTTCCGGGCCTCGTGGCCGCCATGCGCGGCTCCCGCCTTCAGAAAACCGTGGCCCTGTCGTGGATTCTGTCCTTGGGCATCCTCCATCTGCTGTCCTTCCGGGAGGTGCGCTACATGGCCTTTCTGGCCCCGCTCACAGCCTTTCTCATCGTGCCGCCTGTGGAATGGATTTTCCGCCGCAAAAAGGCCCTGGCGCTCTTTTTGCTGATTCTTCTGGCCGACGCCGCGATCGCTTCGTCCGAAGCCGCCATGATCTTCCATCCGTTTTACCGGAAAAACCCGGCCAGGGAGTTTCTGGAGCCCCTGAAAACCAAGGGCCGGGACGGGCGGGTTTTCATCGACTTCGACATGCTTTCGTTCTTCCCGAAAAACCAGGACAGCCCCCTGGCCGGGGATCCCTATCACCGGCTGTTTCACCTGGGCTGGCACCACATAATGCTTCTATACGGGTATCAGCCCGCGCAGCTGGCCTTTATCCGTTACCCCGATCAATGGAATCCGGCCTTGCTCCAGGGCGGCTCCTGTGTTCTTATAAAGGCCGAAGGAACGGTGGTGAACGGCCAGGCTTCCCGGCTTTTCCCCTACACCACGAAAAACCTTCTGAGGCTCTCGCTCTACCGGGATTCTGCTGAAGGCCTGACCCTGAGGCGGGTTTACACCCAAAACGGGGGCACATCAAAATTGACAGGGGCCTGTCCATGAAGATAATGGCCGGAATCGTCCAGTTCGACGTTAAAACGGGCGCCCGGGCGTTTAACCTCAAAAGCGCCCTTGCTGGAATAAGGCGGCTTGGGGACAGGGGCGCGAAACTGGCCGCACTGCCTGAAATGTGGTCTTGCGGCTTCGATTATGAAAATCTGGCCGACCACGCAAGGGCAACGCCTGAAATCCTTGAAAGTCTCACGGAGAAAGCCCGTGAATACCGCATGACGTTGGTGGGGAGCCTTCCCGAAAACACCGGGGAAGGCATCGCCAACACGGCCTTTGTGGTGGACTCGACGGGGATTCGGAGCCTTGCCTACCGCAAGGTGCATCTTTTTTCGCCCACCGGCGAGCACAGGCATTTTACCGCCGGGGACCGGGCGGTGGTTGTTGAAACGGATGTTGGAAAAATCGGGCTTATAATCTGCTACGATCTGAGGTTTCCCGAACTTGCCCGGAAAACCGCAGAAATGGGTGCCGATATCATCGTGATCCCCGCCCAGTGGCCGACCGCCCGCGCCCGGCACTGGGACGTGCTTCTGACCGCCCGTGCAATCGAAAACCAACTCTTCGTTGTGGCCGCCAACCGTTGCGGACAGGACAGGGGCACAGTCTTTGCCGGGCATTCGGCCATAACAAGCCCCTGGGGCCAGACGCTTGCGCGAGCCGGAACACGGCCAGCCGCAATAATGGCGGAACTCGACCTTGACGAAATCGCCCTTTTCCGGGAAAAAATCCCTTGCTGGAAGGACCGCAAACCGTTAGCCTATGAACAATAAAATTCTCACCCAAGCCGAGCTTTTCAGGAAAACGGACGAGGCGAAAGCCAGTGGGCGCAAGGTGGTTTTCACCAATGGCTGCTTCGATCTTCTACACGCCGGGCACGCCCGCTATCTGGCCTTGGCCGCTAACCAGGGCGATGTTCTGGTGGTGGCGGTCAACTCCGACAAGTCCGTAAAAAGCATAAAGGGCGCATCCCGGCCTATAGTCCCCCAGTCCGACCGTGCGGAACTCGTGGCCGCCCTTGGCTGCGTCACGTGGGTCACCCTGTTCGACGAGGATGACCCGGGCCAGATCATACGCCGCATCCTTCCGGACGTCCTGGTAAAGGGCGCGGACTGGGCCGAAGACAAAATCATTGGAGCGGCGGAGGTAAAGGCCGCAGGGGGAAGGGTCTTCCGGGCCCCGCTTTCGGAGGGGCTTTCCACCACGGCCATAATCAACCGGATCCGCCTTTTGGACATCTCTCATGATTCGTGAGGAAAAAGACAAACTGGCCTTTTACCGCTTTCCGGCCCTGGATGATCCGGGAGCCGTTCACGGGGTTTTCACCCGGAAGGGCGGAGTGAGCGAAGGGCCCTACGAGTCCTTAAACTGCGGGACAAAGGTCGGCGATGAACCGGACAGGGTCAAGGAAAACCGCCTCAAGGTATGCGAGGCCCTTGACGCCCGAAGGCTCGCCGTGATCAACCAGGTTCACGGCGACCGGGTGGTGGTGCTGGAAGAGGAGGACCTTGTCGGGGAAAGGGTCTGGCTGACCGGCGAGAAGGCCGACGCAATCGTTACCCGGATTCCCGGCCTTTTCCTGGCTATAAAGATCGCCGACTGCCAGTCCATACTTTTCCATGACCCGGTGAAAAAGGTGGTGGCGGCGGCCCATTCAGGATGGAAGGGAAGCATAGGGGACATTGCCGGGAAAACCGTTTCCGCCATGCGCAAGTCCTTCGGAAGCGAGCCCGCCGACATCAGGGCGGGCGTTGGCCCAAGCCTCTGTCCGGACTGCGCCGAGTTCGTAAACTACCGTGCCGAAATCCCGGAGTCTTTCTGGGGCTACAGGGTGGACAAAAACCACTTCGATTTCTGGGCCATGAGCCGGGACCAGCTTCGGGCCGCCGGACTTATCGAAAAAAACATAACGGTTGCCGGATTGTGCACCCGCTGCGGAGAGCCTGAATTCTTCTCCTTCCGGAGGGATAAGGTCACCGGGCGGTGCGTGGCGGCAATAGGCCTGGTATGAAGCCTGGCTAAAAACGCGAACTGGCAACGTTAGCGCATCGCCTCGCGGATCGGTCACGTACAGAAGAGTACGCTCCCTCTCCTCTCGCTCGCGCGCCTTGCATTTCATCGTTTTTATACAGGCTTCACATCCCGCCTTTTTTAATAGACTGTTAACCACCAACGCTTGTGGCCCCTGCAAAAAATGGGCGGCTGTTAAACCTCCAAGGAAGGCGTTCTATGGTTTCCCAGTGTTTCACCGTTTATGACGTGTTGCGGAGAAACTCCATCAGCCATCCTGGGGGAATCGCCCTTGTGTGCGGCGCTGAGAGGCTTTCCTTCACCGCCCTCACCCGCCAGATCGAAGCCTGCGCCGCCGGACTCTGGGCCCAGGGGGTCTGCCCCGGCTCCAGGGTGGTGGTGGCCGCCAAAAACTGCCACCGGTACCTTTGGCTCGTGGGAGCCTGCGCGGCCCTGGACGCGGCAATGGTTCCCGTCGGCGGTGAACTGGGACCGGCAGGCATTCGCGGCCTTCTTGAGGATACCGGGCCAGCCGCCACGGTGGTGGACCCAAGCCTTGAAAAGACGGTGGTCGAACACTGCGCCAAGGGGACGCCCACAGGAAGGCTCCTTTCCTTCTCGCCGGGGGAGGAGGCCTTCATCTGCCTGGATTCCTGCCTGGACGAAAGGGGCTACGGACGCCACATGGCCGAAGGCGGCGACCCCTTCCTGATTCTCCCCGGATGCGATCCGCAAGGCCGCTTGAGGCTTTCGGTGCTCTCCCACGGAAACGCGCTCTGTGCGGCCATGCAGCTTGTGGCGGCTCTCTCTCTTTCTCCGACCGACGTCTGCCTTGCGGCGGAACCGTTTTCAACGCCGGTCTCCCTCATCCTGTCCCTTGCGGTGCTCGCCGCCGGTGGGCGGGTGGTCATCCCGGAAAACGCGTATCCCGCAACGATTCTGGGAGACATCGAAAAGGAAAAGGCCACCGTGATGGCCGCTGACGCTGATATTCTGAAAGCCCTTGCCCAGGCCCGGGTCGCCCGGTCGAACGCGGCGGCGTCCCTGAGGGCATGCCTGCTAGTCTCAGGGCCGGAAAGCCTTGGCGGCGATGACTCCGACCTGTACGACATCGTTTACAACATCTACCCGAAAAACGAAACGGGAGGTGTTCTCTCCCTTGGGCCTCGAAGGGAAAGCCCAAAGGCTTTCGGACGGCCCGGAATTCTTGCGGACGTCATGGTTGCGGACGAGGTCGGGCGACCGGCCCCGGCGGGAGATGAAGGCCCCGTAATCGTAAGAGGCCCTCTGGTTTTTTCCGGATACTGGGAAAAGGGCAGGATCAACAAAAAGCCGCTTGCGGAAGGTTTTTTCCGGACGGGGGACCGGGGTTTTTACGACCATGACGGGCTGTTGCACCTGACGAAATATTCCAGCTGAACCAGGCAAGCCCACAAAAAAGCCGGGCGGCCCCGCCAAAAACGGAACCGCCCGGCTTTTTCCATTTACTGGCTGAAAAGCCTCTACCTGCCAAGCAGGGGTGTCTCCTTAAAATCCCTGCCAGCCGTGAAATCCGCCAGCACCCGCGCTGTTTCCAGGGGCTTTTCCTCCTGGGGAACGTGGCCGCACTGCTCCAGAAGGACCATTTTGGAGCCCGGAATCTCGCGCTTGAGCCTTAAGGCGTGCTCCACGGGAATCCACCCGTCGTCCGCGCCCCAGAGAATGAGGGTGGGGACCTTCACCTTGGGCGGCATGGTCTGGACCTCTTCCGAGGGCTTTTTCCCGACGCTTCTGGCGATGGCGGTTGTGGCGTCCAGTGCTCCCTCGGTGCGAAGCCTCGCAAAATAAGAATCTATGCGCTCCTGGGTAATCAGGGAATCGTTGTAGAACACGGCCCTGATGTTGCTCCTCACCATGCCCTCGCCGAATATCAGCTTTCCTATCACGCGGGCTCCGGGCATGGCTGCCAGGGTGACGATAAGCGGGCGTTTTTTCAGATAAACCCTGGCGTCCACCAGGGCCATTTTCTCCACCTTGTCCGGGTGCCTGGCGGAGAGAAGCAAGGTCACCTCGCCGCCCAGGGAGTTTCCGATCACCACGGCGCTTTTGAGGCCCACCGCCTCCATGAAGGAGTTCACCCCCTCCATGAGGCTCACAGGATCGTAGGCCGCGTCCTTGGGCTTGTCGCTCCAGCCGAAGCCGTACATGTCAACGGCCCAGACATCGAAACCCTCACGCGAAAGCCAGGGGAGAACCCCCTCCCAGGTATAGGTGGAGCTTCCGAAGCCGTGAATGAGAAGGACCTTTGTCCCCGGCCCCGGAACGTGAAGGTAATGGTATTTGACGCCGTTCACGTCGATGAAGTTGTCCGGGGGCGGCTGGCCCTTGATTCCCGCAGCCGGGCGGAAAAGCTCATCCGCCGGGCGCACCTTGACGAAAAGCCCGCAGCCTACTGACACGGCCACAACAAGCAGAACCACGCCCAAAATCAGTTTTCGTTTCATGGAATTTCCCCCTTTTGGGGTCTTCATAACTCCATATTGATTTCTTTGCAAGTGGGAGCCTTGAACAGACTTGCTTCACCGGATCAGCAAAATGCGAGGCCAACAGGCCGATGAAAAACGATGAGCCGTGAAGGCGGTGCGAAAAGCCAAGAGCCACGCGCACTAAAAGTACGTGGCGGAATTGGCTTTGATGCGCGAACACTGCCGGATCGCGTTTTTCGACGGCCTGTTACGGGTAAACGCTGTACAGGCTCTTTATAACCCCTATCATGGCGCTTGGGGTGCCGCTCTTGAGTATCGTGATTTTTCCTTCTTTGAGGCCCGCAGTTTCCAGGATGTGATTGGTCACCATCTTGGCCGAAACGCAGGTCTTTTCCATGTAGACGCTTTCGTGGTCGGTCCTCACCCAGTCGCCTATGAAAAAGAGGTTGTCCAGAGGCGAGCGTATGGGCGGCCTTATGGCCTCGTAGCCAACCCGCTGGGGCGAGTAGGTGTCCCAACGGTTGACGTAAAAATCAGTGGGCTTGGGCAGGTTCGGCATCACGATCTTCAATTCCTCGTGAACGAGCGCCGCTATCTCCTCGTCCGACAACTGGCTCACCCTCGCCGCGTCGGCTATCTGGGTCTCGATGACGTTTATGCCCTTTCCGGCGTAATCGGGAACCAGGATGTCCGAAACCTTCTTTCCGTTCAACACTCCGTCGAAGGCCCAGTTGAGCGTTATGCCGAGATACTTGAAGCTTGACGGAAAAAAGTCGATGTGGCCCGGAAACCGCTTTTCCCATTCATTACATTTGTCGTACCACAGGTTCACCGGATAGACAGAGACGGCGTCGAGCTTTAACATGTTGTCGAAATACGTGGTTCCCAAAAGCCCGCTTTTTGACACCACCTCCCGCGCTCCGGGGGTGTCCATGGCCACCACGTAATAGTCGGCCTTGTATTCCTTGGGGGGCCCGGACGCCAGGGCGCGTATCTGCTCGGCGGGCGCACCGCAGACCGGGCAGCGGAAGGGCTTGGAAGAGGATGGGAAAACCGAGCCGCAGATGTTGCATTTCCATGTCTTCACCCCCGGCACGTAGCCTTCGTTGCCCGCCATCACGCCCTTTATGCGGTTGCCGTCCTTGATCATCTTGATCACCGGGGTGTCGAAGATTATGTTGCCGCCCCTGGCCTTTATGTAGCGCTCGATGGGAAGGCAGTAGGTCTCGCCGGGCGGGTGCATGAAAATGTCGATGTTCATGTCGTCGTGGGTCCCGGTGGCGAGGCTTAAAAGCATGACGGTGTAGAGGGCCGAGGCGTTATCGATGTTATCAAACATGGCCATTTCGGAAAGCGGCCCGAAAAACCGGTAGATGAGCTTTTCCGGCATCCCCACGCTACGCGCCCAGTGTGGGAAGGAAACCGAATCCATGTAAAGGCGCTGCTTCTCGTTGGCGTAGTCAAAGGAGATCATCTTGCGCAGAAAGCCCGAATATTCCAGGTCCTTCCGTCCCATTATGGCGGCGAAGGCCCGGTGTGCGTTGCGCATCAGCTCGATCCGGTCAAAGGGCGCGGGCATGACCGGCGGCATGCCCAGAATGGCGTTGGATCCGTCCTTGTCCAGGTAATTGTACATGGTGGTTTCGCGGGGCACCTTCCAGAGCTTGTACCCGTGGCGGCCCATGAACTCCCGGAGGTTGTTGTAGAAGCCCCACACCGCGTGCGCCCCGTGGTCCCTTGGGTAGCCCCGCCAGTTGGGGTCGTTGGCGGGCGGAACCCCGAAACCGGTGTCGCGCCAGCTTTTCACCTTTCCGCCCAGCATGTTGGATTTTTCGATCACCGTCACCGAAAAGCCCCTGTCCAGAAGCTCGCAGGCCGCGTGCATCCCGCCGAAGCCGCCCCCTAAAATGAGCACGCTCTTGCCGTTTTTGGGAAGCTCCACCCTGTTTTCGGGAACGTCCGGGTAAGCCTGGGTATAAACGGCATCGGGCGTGGCGCAGGCTTTGAGCCCCCCGCCTGCGGCCCCAAGGGCCAGGGCGGCGGCCCCGCCCTTTAAAAACGAACGCCTGGAAACACTCTTTCCCCAGATGGTGAGACCCTTCTTATCCTGGCTCATTTTGCGCCCCTCACTCGTGGACGTAAATTTTGACTGAAATTTCCTCGACGTCCTTCCTAAGCTTCTCGATCATGGTCTTGACTTCGGGGTTGCGGCTGGTGTCCCGGAGTTTTTCCAGGGTCACCGAAACGTGCTTCAGATCATAGACCGCGTCCACCATGTCCTTTTCCCTGGCCCGCTTCATTTCGGGAACCACCGAATCGGTCATCATGCGGTTGATGGAAACAAGGGAGTCGTTTTTGGTGCTCATTTTATCCGAAAACGAAAGAAAGACGGCGATGGCGGCGAGGACCACAGCCAGCCACGCCACGCCGTTTCCGCCGGGGCTCTTTATTTTGCCGAGCTTTATGCGGCCCAAAATGCGTGCTTTGAGAGGTGAGGCGGACTCTTCCGCGCAAGGGGCGGTTCCGGGATTTTCGGGGTCAAGGCTCGTCATGGCTTCCTCCTTGTGAGTTTCGATATGTCGGGCAACGCTTTCATGCGCCTTATGATTACATAGAGTACCAGGCCGAAGAAGGCCGTCACCACGAGGCCTTCAACCTTCCATCGTCCGGGCGAACCGGCTTTGAGGCTTAAGGCCAGACGGTCGAGATCGGCCAGGGTCTTTTCCCTGATTTCGCCGGGCAGGGTCTTGGCTGTGCCGGAATGAAAGACCCTGGCGTAGCCATTTTGAATGGCCGCAAGCTCGCGTTCGGCGCTCTCGACGGGAAGCCCGGCGTCCTTCCTTGCTGCAAGGGCCTTTTCGATTCCGGCCACAGCCTTGTCCACAAGGCCCACGGCTTCTGCCACGTTTTTCGCCTTGGAAAACGAATGGCACGAGCCGCAGTGCTTTTCGGTGACAAGATCGGCTGCGCGGGATTTTTCCACACGGTGGTGCTCGTGGCAGGTGACGCATGTGGCGCGGCACCGGGGCGCGTCAACCGGGCCGGTGGTTTTGCGAAGGAAATCCTCGGATTCGCTTACGTGGCAGCGCCCGCAAAGGGGGACGATCTCGCCCTCGCCGAACTTTCCCAGGTGGCCTTTTTTCAGCATGGACAAGTTGGCGTACCGGTCGCCGCCGTGGCAGTCGGCGCAGGCCGTGTCTGCCCTGAAATGGACCCCCTCCCGCCAGGCGGTGACCGAGTTCTCGAAGCCCGATCTTTCGCCGGTCAGATGGCAGCGCACGCAGGCGTCGTTCAGAAGGAACAGGGGCTCGTCTGCGGCAAGGGCCGGGGAGAACGCCCAGAAAAGCATCGAAAGGAAGAATATCCGTCGCGCCATGTCAGGAAACCCATCCCCAGAAGGTGAGAACAATGAAGGCCCCGATGAGAAATTTCACGGCCAGAATGAAAAGCAGCCTTTCTTCGGGCTTTCGCGGGCCTTTTTTATCGTAAGCCGGAAGCATCACCATGAGGGCGAAGACCCCGAAAAGCACGAAGAGCCCCCAGAGTTCGGACGGCAGAATTTTCAATACCTGGTACGGCCCCAGAAAATACCAGTCGGGCTTGATCCGGTCCGGAGTGGTCATGGGGTCTGCGGGAATCTTGTCCGCGATGAAAACGCCTGCCAGAAAGTAGGACGCGAAAACCAGGGCGAACAGCGCCACGCCCACCGAAAGCGCCCTTCGCAGAATGTTGTGGGGAAAAATCGGCTCCACCGGTACCGGGCCGCCATCGCAGACAAGGCTTATGCATTTTTTGGGGCAGCGGGTGACGCAGGCGCGGCAGGCGTTGCACAGGGCGGCGTCGAACAGAGGCGTGGGTTTCGGGCTTTCACCGCCCTCCACTTTCACGGCATCCTCCGTCATGGTCACGGCGTCAAAGGGGCAGGCTCTCTTGCAGGCCCCGCAGCCTATGCATTCATCGAGGTCGGCTTGCGCCGTGGAATCCGACGGTCCTATCGTCTTGATCTTCCATACGCCCTTTACGTGATACCAGATCAATACCGCTATAGTGACCGGCAGGAGAAAAACGTGAAGCACGTAGAACCGGGCAAGGGTGGGGCCTGCCACCGAGTCGCCGCCCCGCAGGATTTTCGCCGCCAGATCGCCGAAAAGCGGCACCACCTTCAGGGCCTCGGTGCCCACAACGCAGGCCCAGAAGGACTGCTGGCTCCAGGGGAGGAGATACCCGGAAAAGCCCGTGAACAAGAGGGCCGTTAAAAGCCCCATGCCGGTGTACCACTGGTTTTTGCGCGCTCCCCGAAAGGCAGTGTGGAACATGAGATAAAACATGTGGACAAAGGCGGCCAGAACCACCAGTTTCGCGCCGATGGTGTGGATGTTGGACACGATGAGCCCGAAGGCCACGTCGTTTCTTATGGCAACGTGGGAGAAAAACGCCTTGGCCGGGTGCGGGTTGTAGTGGAAGAGCATCAGAAGGCCCGTTGCCGCCTGGACGATCATGAGGGCCGCCAGCACGGTTCCGGCCTGTCCGAGCCAGTCTGCGGGCGAGCGCGGGGCCAGGGTGGAGTCGCTCATGACGTCCTGCCTGACCGATTCCGCCCCTTCCAGGAAATCCTGCTTTTTTCTTTTCGCCCAGGCAATTATTTTTTCCGGGTCCATGCTTTTTCCTTAAAACCGCTCCCGTAACCGGATTGAAGAGGAAACTGCTCAACCTCCGGCAGGTTGGGTGGTTCTGCGCAAAAGCGCAGGTTCATCCAACATCCAGAATTTACATGACAATTGTTGGGTGAACCCGGACCTTCGGCCCGGAACCACCCAACCTACGATTCTCTGCTGACTTTCCTCTCACACAACGGTTATCACCACCTTGCCGTCGGCGATTTTCACCTTGTGCTCCTTAAGCGGAGCGGGCGGAGGGCCTGCCAGTACCTTGCCGTCCGCGTTGTAGATTCCGCCGTGGCAGGGGCAGAAAAAGCGATTGGCCGACGCCTCCCATTTTACGAGGCACCCCAAGTGCGTACAGGTGGCGTTGAAAACACGGGTGGTCTTTTCTCCGCGCACCATCATGAGGGGCGCACCCGCCACGGCCAGGACCGCGCCCTGGCCGATTTCCACCGCGTCTTCGGCTATTTCGTATGAGCCGTCTGGCCGCAAGGACGGAGCTAGGCCGCCGGACCGGGCGGCGGACGCGGGCTCGAAGGCCCCTGAATGATTGGAAAGAGTGGGCACGTCCCTTTTGGGGCGACCCAGAAACCGGACCCCCGCGTAAAGAAATCCGGCAAGGCCAGCGCCCGCCAGAACCAGGAAACTTCGGCGATTTATGGAATCCGGCTCCATCAAATCTTCCTCCAATAATTTTTTCCAGTCGTAAAAATCTCCATAGCCGAGAACGGAAAAAAGAGTCAAGCGTTTTTTACAGGCGGAAAAAAACATTGACAGTTTTTCTTACTTGACCCAAAATGGGCGAATGGAAACTTATTTAAATCATACGGAATCGAAAAATGGCGGGGACGCGAAAAAGGGCGAGCTCGCACGTAAAAAAATCCTGTGGGCCGCCCGCCTCATCTTCGCAAGGCAGCCCTACCACGCGGCGAGCCTTCGCATGATCGCCAAGGAGGGCGGTTTCGACCACCCGCTCATCCGTTATTATTTTCCAACCAAGGCCGACCTTTTCAAGGCCGTGGTGGCCGAGGTGGTGGAGGAATTCTCCGAGGCCCATTTCCGGTGGATAAAAGGGCTGGACCTGTTCCCCCCCTCAAAGGCCCTTCCCCAGCTCATCGCCCGGATAGTGGACTACCACTACGAAAACCCGGAGGGCATGAACATCATCATGCAGAACATCTCCCAGATGGGAAGGCTTTCGTCCATTCCCGGCTACGAGATGCTGCCCGATCTTTTAATGAAAATGCGCGGCAACTTCCGCTTAAAGATTCCCCTTTCCGGCCCCGAAGCCGAAATCGAGCAGTTCTATTCCAGCCTATTCGTGACGGTGGTGCTCTACCTTGGGGCATCCTCCACCACCGCACAGTTCCTGGGCCTGGATTCCTCAGACAGCGGCTATCGCGGCTGGGTGAAGGACTCCCTGGTCTTCCAGTTCCTGCCCTGGATGGCCCGCCTTGCCCTGCCGTCGTTTTGACGGGCCGGTTACTCTAACGGAGAGTAATGTTTAGTTCTGTTTATTTGATAGACATGAAAGCGTGATGGAGGGGGAACATCCGTCACCCCGGCGAAGGCCGGGGTCCAGGACCATCAAGGATGACCAAACAACCATCTGTATACATAATGGCAAGTAAACGAAACGGAACTCTCTATATCGGTGTGACTTCAAATCTAATCAAGCGCGCATGGGAACATAAAAATAACAAAGTTGAAGGATTCACGCAGACCTACGGAGTGCATATTCTTGTCTGGTACGAACTACATGAAAGCATGGAGTCAGCCATTTTGAGAGAAAAGAGGCTTAAAGAATGGAAAAGGGCATGGAAATTGAGACTAATCGAAAAAGCTAATCCCGAATGGAATGATTTGTATCCGACAATTTTATGACTGGATTCCTGCCTCCGCCGGAATGACGGAATTGTGAATTAGCTTTAAGAACAATATAACCATAAGAATATGCAAAACAATGTAGCGAGGTGCTTATGCTTAGCGAACAGTGGCGTGCCATTCAAAGAGAAGCGCAACTATCAGCTGAACAAATTGGATATGGCGTCACTCTTCTTGGGCGGGCTAACCATACTCAAATAGGACTTTATTTACAGGCATTTTTTGGCCTATCAATTGGATTGGAAAGGATGGGCAAACTTATTTTTATTGCCGACCATGCAATAACTCATGGTGGATGCTTTCCAAACGACATGAATCTGAGACAGATTGGTCATGATCTGTCAAAACTATTGACTAAATGTGAAATTATCAGTAACAACTGCGGCGAATATCACCATTATAAAGATAGACCTGTTGATAATATTCATAGAGAAATTGAGACTATAATTTCATTATTTGCTACTACATATCGCTATTACAATCTTAATTACATTGCTGGATCAGGAAAAAATCAAGAAGACCCTATTTCATTATGGTGGGATAAAGTTGTTTTACTGATATGCAAGCGACATTACTCAAAGCATCAACAAGATATAGATGCTAATTATGGTAATGTACTTGAGCATATACTTGGAAATAATTCTGTAATAATGCATACTAGCGAGGAAGGAAACCCTATCAATGATTGGCAGGCATTAATGGCTCGTAGAGGTGCCTCAAGGGTTGCTCAAAAGTATGGTAGGTTATATACGTTGCAGATTGTCCGTTGGCTATCTTCGATAATTTCCGAATTATCTTTTCGCGGCGCATACGAACATAAAATTGAAGCATTGCTTGGATTAAATGAGCCATTCTCTATTTTCTTAAACGAAGATAAATATTTACGTGAGAGAAAAACTTGGTCAATATATCGCAAGTAGTAAGGATTCAGCTTTGCCCGCATTTCAAGGACTGGATTCCGGCCTTCGCCGGAATGACGGGGGGCGGGGCTTTTCTGGTTTGATAGCGCCAATTAACAAGTAGGCCTTTCTCCAGAAAATGGAACTACACACTGCGCCCCGTAATAATAATCGCGCGTCCATGCTGGTGATGTAATGCCTTGACAGAATCCCAGCCTTGGATATAGTGTTTCAAATTGAGCTTGAATGAAACACCCGCCAGAACGATTCTTGGCCCGCCACGAGTATAAGCCGACAAGGACCGTTTCCCGAAATTTCGAGAAAAATGGCGCAATCCGGATTTTTCCCCTTTTTTGAACGGTTTTTTTCAACAGGGCGCAAAGCCCCACGGCAAAGGAGAAAAAAATAATGGCTGAAAAAGTTCTTCTCGTGGATGACGAGGCCGATTTTCTGGAAGTACTGTCCGAAAGGATGGAGCAGCGCGGAATGAACGTGAGCACCACCACTTCGGCAAAGGACGCCCTGAAAAAGGTTGAAGACGAATCCTTCGACGCGGTGGTGCTGGATCTCATGATGCCGGAAATGGACGGCATAGAGGCTCTCCAGGCCCTTTTGAAAAAAAAGCCGGACCTCCAGGTCATACTTCTCACCGGCCAGGCCTCGCTGGACAAGGGCATAAAGGCCATGAAGCTGGGGGCGCTCGATTTCCTGGAAAAACCCGTGGACATCCAGACCCTTCAGGCGAAAATCAAGGAAGCCCAGTCCAACAAGATGGTGCTGGTGGAAAAACAGACCAGCGAGAGAATCAAGAAGATTCTCACCGAAAAGGCCTGGTAGCCGACCGTTCCGGCTTTTTTCGCCATTTGAGCGGAAGCCAGGGGGATGCGCTTTCTCTCCCGGGCTTTCCCGTCCGCAGGAAAAGGCCTGAACCGGGGCCGGCAAGAACCGCCCGGTTCATTGCCAAGGCACTGCATTTAGAGGAGAGCGGGCTTGGCTTATACGGATATTCCCAGGATAGAGGGGCTGGGCGACGGCATGGTGAACCTGCCGCCGTTTCTGGATGAACTGCCCATCGGCATCCTGGTGACCGGCCTGGACCGCCGGGCCGTACTGGTAAACCGCTATCTGAGGGCGCTCACCGGTTTTGGCCAGCCCGCCGGGGGCATACCCTGCAAGTACATTCTGCGCGGAAGCCGGTGCGTGGATGGCTGCACCGCCCAGTCCCAGTCCGGCGAGGAGGGGGCCTGCTCCTGCGAGGCCAACATAATAAGCCGCGACAGAAAAAAAATCGCCATCCGCTCCACCATCTCCCCCATTTTCGATTCAAGCGGCAACAAAATCGGCTATCTTGAAGCAATCGAAGACATCCGCCTGATGGAGCGCCAGGACCTGCCCGTAGGCAAGTTCTTTTTCGGCGACATAATAGGCGACTCCGTGGCCATGCAGCAAATCTACCGTGTTCTGGCCACCATCGCCCAGACCGACAGCTCGGTCCTGATAACGGGCCAGACCGGAACCGGCAAGGACTACATAGCCGAAGCCGTCCACAACGCCTCCCAGCGGGCCAAGGGGCCGTTCATAAAGGTAAACTGCGGGGCCTTGCCCGAAAACCTAATGGAATCGGAGCTTTTCGGGCATCTTAAGGGAGCTTTCACGGGCGCGGTTGAAAACAAGCCCGGACGCTTCCGCCTTGCCCACACCGGCACCCTCTATCTCACGGAAATAGGCGATCTGCCGGTAAATCTCCAGGTCAAGCTGCTTTCCTTTCTCGACGACCGGATCATCTACCCCCTAGGCGGCTCCAGGGGCCAGCACGTGGACGTGCGCCTGATCGCCGCCACCCACCGTGACCTTGAGGAAATGGTGCGCAAGGGCCAATTCCGGGAGGACCTGCTTTTTCGCCTGAACGTGGTGCGAATGCACCTGCCGCCCCTCATGGAGCGCGGAAACGACCTCTACATGCTTCTGGATTATTTTTTGAGCACCTTCAACAAGCGGTTCAAAAAAAAGGTGCGCCAGCTTGATGAAAAATCCCTCAGGGCGCTTCTCGCCTATCCTTTTCCGGGAAACGTCCGGGAGCTTAGAAACATAGTGGAGTACGCCGTAAATTTCTGCGAGGGCGACACCATTTTGCTGGAACACCTCCCGCGCTACATCTCATCCTACCGCGCTCCCAAAAAGGAAACAGAGCGCGAAAAGAGCGCGAAACCGGTTGTGGAAACCCCGGAACCGCCCATTTCGCCCGACGCGTCGTGGGCGGACACCGAAAAGCACATGATCATGAACGCCATGATGAGAAGCAGGGGCAACAGGACCAAGGCGGCCCAATATCTCGGCATGGGCAGGAGCACGCTGTGGAGGAAGATGAAGGCTCACAACATGATGTGATAAAGCCCGTATAAAAACGCCGGTAACGTTTAGGCCCTTACGAATTGAAACGATGGAAAACAGGCGATGGAATCCCTGGAAAAAATCCTGATCCCTCTTTTGGACGACGACATAGCGCCGCGCTTCGACCTTGTTCAGGAGGTGGCCATTGTCATGGTGAACGGCGACCGGGAGGTGATCGAAAGAAAAATCCTGGTTCTGGCAGAGGCGTCCGCAGAAAACCTGTGCCAGCTCATCCTTAACGAGAAGGTGGACACGGTCATCTGCTGTGGGATAGAAGAAGAATATTATCAGTATCTTATATGGAAAAAAGTTAAGGTGCTCGACTTCCTCACAGGCTCTTTTGAGGCGGCCCTTGCGCATCTGGGCAAAAACCCGGAGCCCGGCCTGGAAATTTTTCTCGACGCATGATGGAAAAATTTCAGTTCTTCCCCTTTGGTCCGTTTTTCCTCCCCCGCAATAAATTGATCCATTATGTTTCAAAATGTGCCCATGCTGTTTCATATCAAACAAAATGAAACAGCGCGTTATCCTGCCATAAGATCATCTATCTGAAAATACAGCATATCACCTGTTTGGCCCGGTCCTTGCTCTACTGAGCGCGTCATCAATTTCCGCGAATGCGGACAAAACAACGCGGCAAGGCAATCAGGACGGTTTTTCATGGCTTTTTCACTCCTTCTAGTGGATGAGGACATCCAGTTTCAGACGGCCCTGGCGCGCCGCCTGACGGCGGCGGGATTTTCGGTTCAGTTCGCCGAAGACATAAAGGACGCCATGGCCAAGGTGGAAGCCCGCGAACTCGATCTCCTGGTGGCCGGGGTGGCCGGCGAGGACAACGAAATCCTGGAGGCCGTAAGGCAGATGAAGGCGGCCAGGCCAGCGCTTGAAATAATACTTCTTTGCGGCAGAAGCTCGCTGGCCTTTTCCATGAAAAGCATGAGGGCCGGAGCCTTCGACTGCCTGGTGAAACCCACTGACATCGAACAGCTCATCACAAGAATCAAAGAGGCGTTGAAGACCGGCTGACCATTTTTTCCATGTAACCGGCGTCCGGGCCGCGCTTTATCGAATAAGCCGCCGGACGCGCAAAAGGAGGCATTCTTATGGAGGCCACGAAAGTCAGGGAACTGATGATCCCGGCGGAGAAATACCCCTCGGTTGACGGGGGCGCATCCCTTCAGGAGGTGCTTGGAATACTCAAGCAGGCCAAGGATGAGGCCAGCGACAGGCAGATGCCTTTCCGGGCCGTTTTCGTGAAGGACAAAAAAGGAAAAATAATCGGGAAACTGGGTTACCTGGACGTTTTAAGGGCGCTTGAACCCAAATACGCGGAAATGGGCGATCTGGGAAAGGTGGCCGGATACGGCCTTTCCGCCGCCTTCGTGGGCTCCATGCTCGACAAATACGAGCTCTGGCAGCGCCCCCTGACGGACATCTGCCGGAAAGCCGCCGGAATCCATGCGAAGGATTTGGTGCCCTCCCCGACTCAAGAAGAGGTCATCGACGCCGAAGCATCCCTGAACCGGGCGGTTCACCAGTTCGTGGTGGGGCGTCACCAGTCCCTCCTGGTGGTCTCCAAAAAGGAAATTATCGGCATCATAAGAAGCTATGACGTGTTCCTGGAGGTTTCATCCAGAATCATGGCCTGCAAAATCTGACACTAAAAGGAGCGCGGCTTGCTTCCACTATTTTCAAAAATTGGAAAAAGCAACGCTTCGCCTAATAACGCACGGATCACGAGGAGGATTTCCTGATGGATGCAGTTGCGATATCCGAGCAGAAAAAAATTGACTGGAAGCGCATTGTTCCCCTTGTTGCAGGCCTGGGCCTTTTCCTGCTGGTCTACTATTCACCGCCCTGGGCTGACGCCATCGATCCTCTGGGCAAGCATTTTGCGCTTTCCCCCGAAGGCAAGGGGGCCGTGGCCCTTTTCCTTCTGGCGGGCGCGTGGTGGGTGTTCGAGGTCATTCCCATAGGCGTCACAAGCCTTGTGATAGGAATCATGCAGGCCCTGTTCATGATCAGGCCGGCCAAGGTGGCCTTCAAGGACTTCATGGACCCTTCGGTGCTTTTCATCTTCGCGTCCCTCATGGTGGGCGTGGTCTTCACCAAGACAGGCCTCACCAAACGCATGGCCTACAAGATGCTTGGGATAATAGGTGAAAAGACAACCACCATCTATCTTGGCGTTTATGTGCTGATCACGGTTCTCACCCTTTTCATGGCCCACACGGGCGTGGCGGCCACCATTTATCCGCTTCTTCTTGCCGTGTACAGCCTCTACGGCGAAGGCGACAAGCCCTCCAGGTTCGGCAAGGGACTTTTCATAGGCATGGCCTACGTGTGCGGCGCAGGATCCATAATCACCCTTTTGGGTTCGGCCCGCGCCATCGTGGCCCTTGGCTTTTTCAAGGAAATGACCGGCAAGGACGTGAGCTTTTTCGGCCTCACCTATTACATGGCCCCGGTGGGCATTCTGATGGTGGCTCTCCTGTGGGGATTCATGGTGATCGTATGCAAGCCCGAAAAGAAAACCATTCCCGGCATAAAGGAAACCGTGAAGGAACTTTCAGGAGACCTCGGCCCCATAACCAAGAATGAAATTTTGAGCATAATCATCATTGTATCGGCCATCGTGTTCATGGGCCTTCAGGTGATGATTCCCTCCCTGCGCGCCCTGGACAAGACGGCCATCTTCCTCATCACCTCGGTTCTTTTCTTTGTATTGAAGATACTTGATCTCAATGATCTTGAAATGATCCCCTGGAACATAGTCCTGCTCTTCTCCGGCGCAATGAGCATAGGCTTCTGCCTGTGGGAGACCGGGGCCGCCCAGTGGATGGCCGTCAACTGGCTGGCCCTGTTCCAGAAAGCCAACTGGTTCGTTTTCGTCTTGAGCATAGCTTTTTTCGTGATGGTGATGACCAACTTCATAATGAACGTGGCGGCCATAGCCATCTCGCTTCCGGTGGCCCTGGTCGTGGCCAAGTACCTGAACGTGTCGCCCGAAGTCGTCATGTTCGCGTCCCTGGCCACAGCCGGTATGCCCTTCATGCTCCTGGTGGGCGCGGCCCCCAATGCCATCGCCTACGATTCCAGGCAGTTCACCAGCGGCGAGTTCTTCAAGTACGGCGTTTTCGCAAGCATCATACTCATGATTGTGATCGGCCTTGCAATAAGCGTCATATGGCCGGCAATGGGGATGCCGATACTTGTAACGCCCGGAACCTGACCTTTACGCGCTTCTGTGGCCGTGCTATGAGTGGGGTTCAAACCCGCTCATGGCGCGGCCCGGCCCGAAACGCGAACGGGCCGTAAAAGTTTTGATTCGATCTGGATTATTAATGCGGTGGAGCCAAGAGCCCTGGCCGCCAAAATTTACCGGGTAAAAGGAGAATGTCAGATGGCGACGAAGGTGATGCTTGTTGACGACCAGGAAAGCTTTGTGGAGCCGTTGTGCAAAAGGCTTTTAAAGAGGGATTTCACCGTTTCCGTGGCTTTTAACGGATCGGAAGCCCTGGAGAAGCTGGCGGAAAATTCCAACATCGATGTCATTGTTTTGGACGTCAAGATGCCCGGCATGGACGGGATAGACGTATTGAAGGCCATCAAGGCCAAATATCCCTTGATCGAAGTGATAATGCTCACCGGCCACGCCACGGTGGAATCCGCCATAGAGGGCATGAAGCAGGGCGCCATCGATTATCTCATGAAGCCGTGCGAAATTGACGTGCTGGTGGCCAAGGTCCAGGAGGCCAAGGCAAAAAAGCGCAAGCAGGAGCAGAAAATAGCCGAGGCACAGGCTTTCAACATCACCCTGCGCCGGGGGGATTAGCAGCCTGGATTAAAACGCGAATCGCTGTGTCGGAGCAAAGCGGGCGGGGCATCATGTACGAAAAGTACTATTCCTCCCCGCCCGCTTCACTCCTCCTTGCGCTTCATCGTTTTTATCCAGTCTGCGGCTCTTTCGAGGCCGGACAGTTCCATCAATCGCCGTTCGGGCCTTTCGGAAACCGGCGGCATTTAGAGCTTATCCCTAAATAAGATTGTTACAGCGAGATTGCGGATTCGCCCAACCAACAAGGCGCGAGACTGAGGCATAGCGAGCTATGCCGCAAGGAGCGCAACACAGTTGGTTGGGATGAAGCCACAATCGAATGTAAATATTATTTAGGGATAAGCTCTTAGAACTCATCGGGGATGATCGGGCCATATGGAACAGGCAGAACGGCACAACGAATCGTATTACCGCTATCTCAACCGCCGGATACTGGCCAACTATATCTCGGTGGCGCTCATACCTCTCCTTCTCACCTCTTTGGTCACCTTTCTTTTTTTCATTTCCGCATACCAGGACAAGGTGCTTGCCCACCTGATGGTGCTAACGAAAAAGCACCAGCAGAACATAGACGGCTTTCTTCTGGAACGCTCTGCAAACATTCAGGAACTTGCCAATTCCTATTCCCTGGATCAGCTTCAGGATGAAAAATTCCTTCAAAACAGCCTGTTCAACCTCCAGAAATTCTACAGCAACACCTTCGTCGATCTGGGGATAGTCGGCGAGGACGGAAAACAGTTCGCCTACGTGGGGCCGCACGACCTTAAAAACGCGAATTACGGCAATGCCTCATGGTTTAAGGAGGCCATCAGCCGACCATTTTTCATAAGCGACGTTTTCACCGGCCTTAGGGGCTCCCCCCATTTCATAGTCACCGCAAGAGGCAGCGGCAGGACTGCAAACTGGATTTTAAGGGCTACTGTGAACTTCGACAAGTTCAATTCCCTGGTGGAAAACATAAGCATCGGAAAGACCGGCTTCGCCTTCATCCTGAACAGGAACGGCGAGTTCCAGACCAAGCCCAGAAGCGAGGTCAACCCGGAAAAAATGCCTTATTCCGGCTTTCTCAAAAACCTGAAAATTGACGGCGGGAAAGGCCCTTTAACCGGTGACGCCTTCGCGGGAAAGGGCAGCAGGAGCACCATATACGTAATGTCGATCCTGAAAAACGGGGAATGGCTCCTGGTTTTCCAGCAATCCCGGACAGACGCATTCTCCGACTTGAGCACCGCAAACATCATCATTTCGCTTCTGCTTCTCACGGGCTCGGTGGTTATCATCATCACGGCCAGGATTCTGGCCCGGCGCATCGTGGCCAGGGTAAGGCAGGTGGACCTTGAAAAGGCGATGATGAAGGAGCAGATAATCGAGGCCGGCAAACTGGCCTCCCTTGGGGAGCTTGCGGCGGGAATAGCGCACGAGATCAACAACCCCGTGGCGGTGATGGTGGAGGAGGCCGGCTGGATTCAGGACCTTCTGGACGAGGAGGAGCCGGGCCAGTCCAAGAACATGGCCGAGTTTCAAAGGGCTTTAACCCAAATCAAGACCCAGGGCCTCCGCTGCAAGCAGATCACCCACAAGCTACTGAGTTTCGCAAGAAAGACCGACCCCACCAACAAGGATATAATGATAAACGAGCTGGTGGAGGAAACCCTGGAACTCTGCCAGCAGCGCATCGTTTACGGCAATGTGAAGCTGGAGTATCACCTTGGAAAAAATCTTCCCATTCTGGAAGCGCCTCCCCAGGAGCTTCAGCAGGTGATCATAAACCTGGTAAACAACGCCCTGGACGCCCTTGAGACCAGGGGCGGCACCGTCACCATAACCACCAGGAAGGAGGATGGGTTCGTGGTTCTCGACGTGGCCGACGACGGCCCCGGAATCCCGGCGTCCATCCTCTCGCGCATTTTCGATCCCTTCTTCACCACAAAGACGGTGGGCAAGGGAACCGGGCTTGGCCTTTCCATCTGTTACGGGATAGTGGAAAAGATAGGGGGCAACATTTCCTTGAGCACCGCCGAGGGCATGGGCGCAACCTTCCACGTGAAGCTGCCCGTGAAGGCGGAAAAGGAAGCCTGATGCCAAGTTGCGATCTAATAGGTAACAAGCTACAGAGTATCTATCCCTCCGTAGGGGCGACCGGCGGTCGCCCCTAC
>JACRLG010000033.1 GCA_016235345.1 Deltaproteobacteria bacterium
CGCAGCTTCTTCGCCGGAGAGCAGCCAGCCCTCAAATTCATGCCCAACGCCGGGTAAGGATACCCCCTGAAGGCTTACGAAAAAGGCTGGAATGAAGCCTGGAAAAAAACGATGAAGCGCAAGGAAGAGTGAAGCGGGCGGGGAGGAATAGTACTTTTCGTACATGACGACCCGCCCGCTTTACTCTGACACAGCGCTTCGCGTTTTTAGACAGGCTGTTATGGATGTTCAGCGCACTCGGCGCAAAAGCCGGGGCACGTCGTTTACGCGAAGGCAGTGCCCGGTGGACGAGACTATGCCCTTCTCCCTTAGGGTGCGCAACTCCTTGTTTATGCTCTCGCGGGTTGCGCCCACCATGTCGGCAAGGTCCTTCTGGGTGAGCCTGAGGCTTATTTCCAAGGCATCGCCGTCCCGCCGCCCGAATGTCTCGCCCAGTTCCAGAAGCTTTTTGGCGAAACGCGCCGGGATGTTCAAAAAACTGGTGTCTTCCAGAAGATCGTCGGTCTTCCGAAGCCTTGCGGATAAAAGGGAGAGTATGGACTCTATGGCCCCGTCGCTCCTCTTTAAAAAATGCATGAAATCGGTGCGGTTTAAAAGAAGGAGCCGGGAGGGGTCCACGGCCACTGCGTCGGCGGAGCGGGGCATCCCGTCCAAAAGGGACATCTCACCAAAAAAATCGCCCTCGGAAAAGATGGTGACTATCATCTCGTCGCCCAGGCGCGATGGCAGGACAATCTTTACGGCCCCGGTCTGAATGATGTAAAGGGTGGTCCCTTCGGACCCCTTGCGGAAAAGTACCTCCCCGGCCTTGACCTTCTGCACACGCAGAAGGCCTGCCAGGCTTGCGCGGTCTTCGGTGGAAAGGCCGGAAAAAAGAGGAATGTGGGCCAGAATTTCCAAGGGCTCCATTGAGTCAACCTTCCGGTGTCGAGTCGTTCGGATACCAACCTGTTGAAAAAGGCTCGATACGAAGCCTGGATACCAGTCTAAATATTGGCGATGAAGCGCGGGCTCTTTCAATTCGCGTTTTAGACAGGCTGATACGGCCAAAATGGCCGGGATGATCCAGGTCCCCTATAACACGCCATTACCCCCCGCGCAACCGCCACCCGCTCCCAAGGCAGGGCCTCCGCATATGGAAAATCTAAATGCTTCAAATCGATTCCAGCAATCCTTGCTAATCGAAACCTATGTTTCATCTTGAGGAGCCTTGTAAAATATTTTGCCTAACTCATTGATAAAACATATTATTAACCATAAAATTCAAGATTTGAAGTTTTTTTTGAAGGGAGGGGAGGGGGTGCGGGGTAGGGAAACTTTTTTTCCAAAAAAAGTTTCCCTACCCTCCCCCGCAATCCTTTCCAAACTTTCCATATGCGTTTGCCCTGGCTCCCAAGTGCAGGCTAACGGAGCTTGTCCCTGGACTGGTTCCAGCGGACCCACTCGTCCCGGTCCTGGATGGGATCGAAGGAGCGGGGCGCGGAGATCGAGCCGTCCGGGCTTATCTTCACCTGCTGCATGTTGGTGACTATGGCCGTCCACTCGGTCATGCTGACCTTGGAGGGGCCCGCAACCGGCACCGGCCCCATAACCTTGGCGGGCTCCGACATGACCGGCGCTCCCGCCGGGGTCTGTGCCGCACCCGCAGGCGGCCTGCCGGTGACCAGCACCTCGCCCCAGTAGACCTTCAGAAGGACCGAGTCATCCCTGTTGACGTTGACGCGGTAGACGGTCCCCCTCACGCCTGCGGTCATGGTGTGGGTGGACACCTCGAAACCGCCGGAAAGGCCTGCGAGTTTGGCCGCCTTGGCCCACAGCTTGCCCATGGACACCCGGATTTTGATGTCCCTTTTCTTTTCAGGGACAAAATCCATGGCCGTAAGGGTCAGGGTGGAGCCCTCATCCACCCGGGCAAGGCTTCCGTCCGGCAGGGTGATCTCCAGGCGGCTCTTTTTCCCCGTGGTCACCATGTCCCCGGCCTTTAAGGGATCGTTCAGCTTCAGGGGCTGGGATGTGGTTACCTCGCTTCTTTCCACGATGGCGTTCCCGGAAATGAAGGTCACCTTCGCCTGGCTGCCTTCTGCGGCCAGGGCCTGGGAAAAAAACGCCACGGACAGAAAAACCACGAGGCAGGCGACTTTTCGCTGCATGACGCCTCCGTTTTCAAGCGCCGCCCCGGTTGGCCGCAGGCGGCGCTTATGTTCGATTGTCAGAAATCCACCTTCAGAAGGGTCTTCATCTGGCGGATGGCCAAAAGAGCATCAGCGCCCGGAACCGTTCCCTGGGGGGCGAACTCGCCGGTGGCCACGTCCCTGGCGGTCATGATGTTGCGGGACGTGCACACCATCACCGCGTTGAAATAGCTCATGTCGCTCCTTATGTCGGGAAAGGGCGACTGGCTGTCTATGAAACGGGTGGCCAGCGCTTCATCGCCCGTGGCCTTGATGAGGATGTCCTCCATCATGAGGGCGAATTCGGCGCGGGTTATGGTGGCGTTGGGCTGAAACGCGCCGTCCGGGTAAAGGGCGAGGCCCCTCACCCCCACCAGAAGCACCGCGTCGATGTCGGTTGCGAGCACGTGGCCCGCCGTATCGCTGGCCCTGGGGCCGGTCGGGGCCGCAGGCTTGGCGGCGTCCTCCGGGCTCTTGAACCGGGTGTCGAAGGTCTTCTTGGCCGCGAACAGGCGGTCGATGTGAAGCTCTTCGATGAAAAGGGCTGCTGCGTCGGCACGGGTGAGAGCCTCCACCAGGGCGATTTTCCTGGCAACCTCGGAGCCCGGCCTTGCCCGCTCGATCTTCTGGATGGTCTCGTACGCCTTGTTGGCCTCGCCCAGAAATTTTCCGTTCAGTTCGACGACCTTTGCGAACATGCGGGCCGCGCCGGAAAATTCATAGGCGTCCTTGTATGCGAGGCCCATGTAATAGTAGGGGGCCGGGTCGTTGGGCGTGAGTTCTTCGGCCTTCTCGAAGGAGGACATCGCCTTCTTCAGCCACCCGGATGAGATTTTCGTCTTGCCCAGGGTAAGCACCCTGATTCCCGCCACCGCCACCTCGGCGTCCTGTACGTCGCCCTTGGCGTGACCTGCGGCCTTGTCCAGGTTTTCCATGGCGGCCTTGAAATCACCGGTGCTGGCTGCGGCGAGAGCGAGCCCGGCCCAGGCTGGCGCGTACTTGGGGTCGAGTTCCGTGGCCATGGTGAATTCACGCCCGGCATCGGCGAATTTCCCGCTGTCCAGAAGTTTGTGGCCGTTGGTCACGTGATGGGCCGGGGTGTCCAGAACCGCCTGGGGAGCGCGTTTTTTGGGGCAGCCCGTGACAAAGACCATGAGCAGGGCCAGTAAAATCATCAAGACTATGGAGGAGCGTCTTTTCATCGTCATGTTTCACTCCTTGCAAGGCTAATGGCAACCGCAACAACTCGTGTCAGTTAAAACCCTGAGACGGAAACCCTAGTCCAGGACGATCATCACCCGGCACTTCTGCAAAAAGGAGAGGTCCTGGCCTGCGGCGCGAAGGGCCGCCGCATCGGCGCGGGAGATCACTATGTCGCTGCGCCCGGCCCCTTCGGTGCGAAGGCCCTTGACCGTTACCGGGGAGTTGGTGACCCTGGAATTGGTCTGGGCCGCGTTGACGTCCTTGGAGTAACCGGCCATGCCCTGCTGAACCGCGTATTCCCTGCTCACCGAGGCGGTGCCGTAAACCTCCTGGCCGTCCTCGTCCACCACCTTGGGGGACATGGCCGGACGGGCGGAAAGGCCGCGCGCGTCAACCACGAGCCCGGTATAAATGCGGGCCGAAGGGGCTGCGGGAGGGGCTGCCGGAGGCGCGGCGGGGGGAGCGACAACTTCCGGGGGGGCCGGGGCGATCACCGAAGGCGGAACCGGCGTGGGCGCGGGACGGGCCTCGACGGGCAGCAGAAGCTGGGTGAAATTGCCGGAAAGCGCCATGCGCACGGTGACTTCCACCGTGCCGTCCGAGAGGTACTCGCGCTTCACGGTCTGAGCGCCCTTCACCATGCCGTCCACCTGGGTCCTTATCACGTCGGAGGTGGTGACAAAATCCTCCACGGTGGTGGAGGAGGTAAGCTGCACGCCCTTGACCACTTCCAGAAGGTTGCGGAAGGCGTCCAGCTGGGCCGCGCGGAGGGCCATGGGCCGGGCCTGGGGCTTGCCGTAGTATTTTTCCGGGGGAGCGCCGGTGCCCACGGCCTCGATCCAGCCCTGGGTCCAGTCAACCTTGCCCTTTCCTCCCACATCCTGGATATATGGGCCATCCTGGGCAAGGGCTTCGGCGGATGAAAAACCCATCCCCAAAAGGGCGACAAAAAACACCAGCGCCAACGTTAGACTGCGCTTCTTCATGGATTCCTCCTTAAGGTTCCTTGTGTGGCGACCCGGCCCGGAAATCTTACGGGCAGGCCATGAAAGAAACAGCGCCTTTTTCGGTTTTCCGGCCAACCATCATTTCATGACAAAGGCGTCCGGGTTCGGAGCTTCGAGCCAGGGGAAAAAGCGCACGTTATCCCCCCATATCACCGAGTTGTCGGGCTTTTCCACGCCCCACCAGTTGTCCGTGGCCAGTATCTCTATGCTGGTGAAGGCCTGGAGCCCCACGGCGTTTTCCGTTATGTTGCAGTAGGCGATTCTTGGGTGCGAAACCCCCAGGCATTCTATGCCGCCGCTTCCACTGTTTTTCTCGATGGTGGAATAAAGCACCTTGGGCGCGGCGTCGTTGGTGGTGCGTATGCCCCTTTGCTTGCAAAGGCTTATGTGGCAGCGAGTGATGTCGCTCTCCCCGCGCTCCACGTTGAAGCCGGTGGCCGCGTGACGCACCGCGCAGTACTCGAAAACGCTGGCCGCCGGGCTTTTGAGACTCACCGCCTCGCCGTAATCGCCGGGAGCCGGGCTTGCCGCCGCGCTTTCAAACACTATGGGGGCGTCGGCCCTGCCGCGCGCCCAGACAGCGCCGTCGTTCACCGAAAGGGACGCCCCGGCCTCGTACCTTATAATCACCCCTGGCTGGATGATGAGAAGCGCCGAGCCGTCTAGGATGAATTCACCCGCAATTGTATACGGGCTTTTGGCCAAAAGCAAGAAGGCGTCCTTGTCGGCCCTGCCGGAAAGCCTGCTTTCCAGGACCGGAAAGGCTTTCATCCTGCCCGTCGGCCAGGGGCTTTCCAGGATGCCGTAAAGCTCCACCCGGCCCGATATGCGGGCAAGCACCTCCTTGACGTCGGCGGTCCCCCAGTAGTTGCCGGTGGCGGTCACCGGCTTTCCCGAAAAGGGGCCTTCGGCGTCAAAGGGATGGTTGTCGTAGATGTTGTTGCCGGATATATCCGCTGCGCCGTCCAGGGCGCGGACTCCGCCCCCAAGATTCTTGGTTATGGAAGTGGCCGTTATCACCGGGGCAGCGCCCTTTTCCACAAGGACCCCGGCCTCGCGGTTGCCCCTTATGATGCTGCCCGAAACCCTGGGCCTTGAAAAGGAGCCTGAGGCCGTAAGCCCCGTGCCGTTGTTTTCAAGCTCGCAGGAGGTGACGGAGGGCGAGGCCGAAATGCAGGTGACCGCCGTGGAGGCCCCGGTTATCCGGCAAAAGGAAAGGACGCTCGACCGCTCGGCGGTGTCCTCGAAAACGATTCCACCCCATACGCCCTTTTCGGGCCCGGAAAACCTTATGAGATCGGAGGGCGTTCCAAGGGCCGAAATCCTTCCCTTCACCACCAGCGCCCCTCCGTTGGATATCACCTCCGTGCCGGGCTGGATGGTTAAAAGGGTGTCGGCGGCCACGGTAACGTCGCCTTCCAGGATATATGGCCCGGCCCCGGCCCGCCACACGGCGTCGGCTGGTATGGCCCCGCTTACCCTTACAGGCCCCGGAGCAACCGCCACGCCCTCCGCCACCGCAGAGGGGGGGCTCTCGTTACCGGCCCGGTCCAGGGCCGTTATCCTGTAAAAGCGGGCGATCAGGTTTTCCCTGTCCTTTGCCGTAAAGCCGGAAAACTCGGTGTCGGCAAGCGCGCCGAAACCCGTGAGGGGCGTGGCGCTCTCGTAAACCCGGTAGGCGGCAAGGTCGGGCTCGGTGTTCTTGTTCCACGAAAGAAGGATTTCGCGGTTTTTGCCTTTGGAGGAAAGCCCCGTGGGGGCCTTGGGCGGGGTGGTGTCCAGGCTCACCGTTCCCACCGGGTCCACCCAGGATGACGCGTTTCCGGCGTTGTCGGCAAGGTGCCCGGTGACCAGGGCGTCGGCAAGGCCGTCCCCGGGCCGGACGGTGTAAACCCCTATGTATTCGCCCGGCTCCCTTTCATCCAGGGCGATCTTGATCTTCGACTCGCCGAATTCCGCCCAGGCGGTCATGTGGGGGGTGCCTCTTACGCCCACCTGAATCCTGTCCCCCGCCTTTTTGGGCTTGTTCTGCGTGTCCTGCACCACAAGCGTTATTTCGGGCGGACGCCTGGCATCCCTCAGGGCGGGTTCGGGAATGGTTTTCACCATGTCCCGGAAAAGATCGTCGCAGGCGCGGAAAAGCTGGATGTCCCTCACGTTCATGGCGGTGCCGAACACGGTGCCGATTAACCCGCCGATGCTCAGGGGGACGCCGCCCGCCCGGTAATGGACGGTGTGCCGGGCCTTCCACAAAAGCGCGCCGGAAGCGGTGTCGTACATGGAAACATCAGCCCCCACGGCCACGTCGGAGTAGATCACGGCAAAGAGCTTGTCGAAATCCGAAACGCGCCCGATGACCACCGCGTCCACCTTGAGTATTTCACCCAGCCGCTGGGGGGTGGCCAGGGCCAGTTCCTTGGGATTGGCCAGACCGTTCATGGCCAGAAGCTGGTCTATTTTGAAAAACTCCATGTCCTGATAGTTCAAGGACGAAAAATGGTTGTAAAAGCCCCGGCGCACCACCGCCGCGCCCTGGGCCGAGCCCGATTCGTCCGTAAAGGGCAGAACAGCCACGGTCCTGGGCTTCTTCTTGTCCATGGCCGGGCTTTTCTCGTAGGTTCCGCCGAACTTGACGGGCTTGGTCCCCGCCCCGGCGCAGCCGGTAAGGAAAAAAATTCCCACGAAAAGCGGTATGATGAAAAATCGCGCGGATTTCATTTTCCGGTCATTCCTTGGGCGCGTCAGCCGTCGCAGGCTGGGCCAGAAGCGTTTCCACGTCCTTGTATTCACCCACTATTATATAGGCCAGAAGCAACTGGATTATAAGCGCAGTCGGCTTCACGAAAAAGTCGAAATAAAGAAACAGAACAAAAAGAACCACATACAACTGGAGCACCTGCACCAGAAGGTCCTGGACCCTCGAACGGGTCCGCCTGACCAGAAGAACCGTGAAACGCGCCACGTAGCTGTTTTTGAGCCAGTGGAAATAAGGGGCGAACCTTGTAAGGGCCGCCTGTACCCTCTTGAACCTAAGGTCGAAGCCATTCGCAAGCCACATGGGAACCACGCGCCTGAAAAGAGCCTTCAAAAGCCCTATCACGAACCCGTCGCCCGGCTTCTTGTTGTAAAATATAAAGGTGTAGAAAAGGGCGGCGAGACATAAAAGCACATAATACTCTTTTGGGGTGAGTTCGTCCAGAAGCCGGTTTTCCTCTAGGGCCAGCAAAAGGTTGGCGTGAACCTTTACCCCCGGAACGTAGCCGTAAACCGGCACCAGCTTGTTGTCCCCAAGGCCGGTGGCGGTGGCGGCCACGAAGACCACCTTGTCCCTGAAAAATTCAGCCGGAACCCGGCCCCGCACCACGTCCGAGAAGGAAATCTGCCTTATGCGGTACTGGTCCTCAAGAAGCGGAATCCTGGTGCGAAGGTCTGCGTCGGAAGGAACGGCCCTTTCGCCCACCCGTATCTTTCCACGGGAAAACCGGACCGACTCCCTGGGTATTCCCGAAATCGCCCGGTAAACCTCCAGTGCCACGGTCGGATAGACCTTGCCGTTGACGTTGAAGACCACCGGCAGCTTTCTCAGAACTCCGTCGGTGTCCGCGTATGCGTTGGCGATGCCGAAGCCCGAAAGGGACTCATAAACCGGGGTTATCATGGAGAAAAAGCCGCCCTCCTGAACCGCCCGACTCTTTATGTTCGACAGCCCCCCGTAGGCACCCCGGTCGAACATGTGGCCTGCGTGATCTTCGGACGCGGCGAAATGAACGGAGAACACCCTGCCCTTTTTCATGGCCTCGCCCAAGGCGCGGTCCACCGCCGGGTCCGGGTGCGGATCGGCGAACAGGATGTCGAAAACCACGGCGCGGGGCCTGCCGGAAACCAGGTTTCTGAGGCCCGCCACGTGATACATGCGGTAGGTTTCGGGGTTGTAGGCCCCAAGCTCCTCCAGGCTCTTGTCGTCTATGCCCACGATGACAACGTTGGATGGCTTCTGGGACTCATTGGCCGAAAGCCTTATGCGGCTTGCCAGAAACTGGCCGTAAAGGGCGTTGTCCAGCTGGGTCACCATGTTGAAGAAGATGCCCTTGGACACTATGGAGACCAGAAGAAGGCCGAAACCCATGAGCGCCAGCCCGAAAACGGCGGCTATGCGGCTGGACAGGCGTATGGGACCAATTCGGTCCATTTTCCCCTTTTCCCGGGTTACCGGAGTGATCGAAATTTTTCCCGCTACTTGGCTTCGGGGTCTTCGGGCGCGATCAACTGATCCCTCATCCTGTCGCGCTCGCGGTTCCACTTGAGCCAGGAGTCGGTTTCCGCCTCGTCTGCGGCAACGTCGGAAAGGGCGAAGCCGCCTTTCGCGTCCACCCTTATGCGCTGCATGGCGGCTACTATCTGGACCCATTTTTCCATGGTGACGGGTGTAGGTCCCGCCACCGGGCTCGGACCAGCCACCTTTTCCGGCCTGTCCTGGGATTTTTTCGCGCTCCCGGAATATCTCCTGTCGAAAACCTGGGCCCAGGTCTCCACCCTGCCCTCGAAAACCGAGATGGTGGTTTCGGCGGCCTGGGCGTTCACGTCAAAGGCCGTGCCCCTTATGGCGCACACGGCCTTGTCGGTGGAAACCTTGAACTCGGAGTTCTTGCCCACGGCGGTCCGGGCGTTCACCCACAGGCGTCCTGCGGTGGAAAAGACGTTCACCACCCTGCCCTTCCCGGCGAAACTGGCCTTTTCAACCCGATGGCGACCGTTCGCGCCCATGCGTAGGATGGAGCCGTCCGAAAGGGTGAGTTCAGCCGTGGAGTCGGCCCCGGTCCTTATGGTGTCGCCTATGTATATGGGAGCGTCCAGGCCTGCCTTGCGCCAGGCCGCCCCCTTTGCCTGCACCATGACCTCGCCCGTGTAGAAACTGAGCGTCCCGGCGGCCCCGCCCCTGGGCGCGGCGAAAAGCACTGCGGCAGAAGAGAGAACGGCCAGGGCGACGACAAAAACAACCAGGGATTTTTTCATTTTATTTTCCCGTTTCATTTCCCGCAAAAGTGAGTCGAAAAACCTCTGCCTGACAGGCTGATGAAAAACGATGAGCTGCAAGGCGCGCGAGCGAGCTGCGAGGGCGCGTACCCGCCCAAGAAATCGAAGAGTTCTTGGGCTAAATCAGGATGTTCGTACGTAACCGAGCGGCGATGCGATGCGCAACACAGCAGATCGCGTTTTTCGACAGCCTGTCAAATTACTTACTTTTCATGGAATAAGCCCTGTTCCACTTGGAAGGGGGCGGAGAAACCTTGTAGTTCTGGCAGCGCCGGAACATCTCCATGCTGGGCCCATCCGTGGGAAGGGCGGCAAGGGCGTCCGAAAAATGGGCTATGGCCTCGTCCCACTTCAAGGCCCGGTAGGCGGCAAGCCCCCTGGCGTAGTGATGGTTGGCCTCGGTCTGGGCGGGGAGAACCTCCCCCGGAAGTCCCTGAACCTCGTACACGGTTATGGGCTCGCCCTTGCCTATGACCATGACGAGGTCAAGCTCGCGGGCCGCGATCACGTGGCTGGCCTCCGAGAATGTGCTGCCCGATATCATGACGTAGGTGCCGTAGATTTTGTTGACGCCTTCCAGGCGGGCGGCGGTGTTAACGGTATCACCCATCATGGTGTAGTCCATTCGCATGGCCGAGCCCATGTTGCCCACGACGGCCTTGCCGGTATTCATGCCGATGCGCATGTGAAGCGCGGGCCTGCCCTCAGCCGCCAGTTTTTTCCTAAGCTCCGCGAGCCTTTTCTGCATCTTCACGCAGGCCACGCAGGCCTTGGCGGCGTGATCGGGCAAATCGTTGGGGGCCCCGAAAAAGGCGATTATGGCGTCGCCCTCGTACTTGTCCACCGTGCCCATCTCACCCAGTATCACGTCACTCATCTCGGTGAGGAACTCGTTAAGAAGCGCCACCAGCTCATGTGCCGAAAGGCGCTCGCTGATGGAGGTGAAGCCCTGGAGGTCGGAAAAAAACGCTGTGATTTCGCGTTCCTCGCCGCCCAGGGCCAGCTTGTCCGGGTTCTTTATTATCTCCGACACCACCGATGGGGCCAGATAGGTGGAAAAGGCGTTTTTGAGGAAGCGCTTTTGTTTCTCCTCTGAGATGTACTTGTAGGCTGTCATGGCCACGTAGGTGGTGATCATGGCCGCGCCCGGATAGAGGATGTTCAACAAAAGTCCCTGGCTTGAAAAGAGGAACTGGCACATGATTAGATAAAAAGCGAAAATGCCTGCGGAAACCATAGCGCCGAAGGCTATGCGGCTTCTGGGAACGAAAAACCCTATTATGGCGGACAGGAATGCGATGGCGGCAAGGTCGAAGATGGTGGCCCAGTTGGGCCTCCACAGGTAATCCTCGTGCAGGATGTTGTCCACCACGTTGGCGTGGATTTCAAGACCCGGATAAATTTCCGAAAAGGGCGTGACCCGAAGGTCGAAGATGCCCACCGCAGTGGCCCCAACGAGGACTATCTTGCCTTTCAGGTTCTCCCTGGGAACCCGGTTTTCTATGATGCTGGAAACCGAGATGTGCGGAAAAGTCTTGGCCCCGCCCCGGTAATTGATCAGCAGATGCCCGGTCTCGTTCACCGGTATTTCGTGGGAGCCGCTTCTTACGTGGCTCACGCCGAAATCCTCTATTTCAAGGGAGAGTTCCTCGTTCCGAAAGGCCCGCACCGCCATGAGGGCCAAAGGCGCGTGAAAGTGGTTTTCGCACTTTATCACCATGGGCATCCAGCGCACGGTGCCGTCCTTGTCGGGCACCATGTTGAAATAGCCCGAATAATCGGTGGTCTCGGCTATCATCTTTATGTTGGCCGCAGGCATGATGGCCGTGCGGAGCCCGGTGAACCTGCGGCCCTCTTTGGTCTCCCGAATCTTCTGAAAGCGGCCCGAACGCACGTTTTCAACCTGGGAATCAATCTCGCCCTGGTCCAGCCGCCCAAGCTCCTTGCGGTCCATGTGGAAAAAATAGCCCAGGACCACCTTGGTTTTGGACGCTTTTATGGTATCGGCCAGAATCCGGTCGTTGTCCCCGGCCTCCTTCAGCCGCCCGAAGCTCTCGGAAAGGTTGGGGGTGAGCGCCCCGGCCTCCTTCACCAGGCGCTCGGCCTCCTCCACCGGTTTTATGGTGTTGTTGGGGTCCGGCTCCAGGAAACCGATATCCAGGGCCACCACGGCGGCCCCGGCGTCGGCCAGGTTTTTGATCATGCGGGCTATCTTTTCGCGGGGCCAGATCCACTTGCCCTCTTCCTTCAGGCTCTGCTCGTCGATGACGGCCAGCACCACTTCGGGCCCCACCGGGCGCTCGCCCCTGAACCTGAACCTGAGATCGACCGTGTTCAACTCCACCATGTCCAGGAAGGACAGCTGGGAGACATAGGCTGCGGTCCAGGCCAGAACGATGATGACGGTGAGCATGGCTGGGCCGGGCTTTACGAGGCGACGGAATAATCCGGTCATGGGTGCTCGCTTCGCCTTGGGGTGAATGGAAATGGAGGATATTGACAAATTTTTCACTCGCTTCCGCGTTTAATATCCCAAGGAGCGGTCCGAGGTCAAGCCCAAGGTGTCGCGCGGCTGCGGGATGGGGAGGAAAGCAGGGTTTCCCGCGCCGTTAACGCCCGGAATCCGTTTCCTGACCCAACGTTCATCGAAGCCGTGCGACAGGTTTTCAGGTTCCGCCCGCCCGGAACGGGAGGCGCAAGGAAGGGCAATTTCGGCCCCGCCGGGTCATCTGACGGGAAATCGGCATATTCGGCTCGCTAAGTGATTGACAATGCATTTAAATTTGGTTATCTTCAAAAAAAATGACGCAGACGTACAAAAAAGGTTGTTCGCGCCGAATCCCACCTGCCTGGGCTCTGACCCGGCCATTGGGGATGACGCCGCCAAAATACACTACCGGTTGATTCGGAAGGCGCTTCATGAAGTGCATCGACGGCATCGAGGGCGTGTTGCGGGAGGTCATCACGGGCTTCGTGGGCCTTTACGAAACCGATGAGGTCGACGCAATGACCTATATCCGTTTCGCCAAAAGCCTCATCGAGTCGGCCTCGGCCTTTGTCTCGGCCAACCCCGAAATAACGACGCCGGCGGCTTTTCTGCAAAACGTGCTTTACGACGACGCCCGAAACGGCTTTCTGGACGCCCTTGGCCGGAAACGCGACAACGACTCCGAGGCCGACGGGGAGCCGTGCTGCAATCCCAAAGAGGGCTATTCGGAGCATTTTTTCGATTATGCGTATAGGTTGGACACCTATCCCGATTAAAACGTCCTTGAGCGCCCGTCTAAAAACGCGAATTGACAGTGCCCGTGCTTCATCGCCAATATTCAGACTGTTATCCGGGCTTCGCTTAGCGCCTTTTTCAAAGGACTTACAATATTTTTTGGCCTCTTTGGGAGGCTGCATCATAACAATTTGCCGTTACGGAGCAGTGCGGTGGATGACAATTTCGACGCAGGCATCATGGCCGAGCTTGACAGCATCATGAAAAACGTTGACAACGTTGTGAAAAGACTCGAAGAAGCAGGTTACGGCATCAAGGGCGCATCCGGGGACGGATCGGGAGAATCCGCAGAAGGCGTCGGGCGCAAGTCCTGACCCTCACGGCGTCGGCGGACATCGGCCCGCCTCCCGGCCTCTTTGTCGCGCCCGGCCATTTACCCCGGCAATCGGGCGCGGTTTATAAGCCCCGGAAATTTGTTTCCAAGATATTAGAAGGAGCGCTATTTATTTCCATTTTTCGCTTCCACGAAAAAAGGGTGGGGGCAGAAGATCGGGGCATTTCTTCTCCGGGCCGGATTCCCTTAAAAAAGGGAAAAGAATCATGCTCCGCTTAATAACCCAACAATAACGCGGTACTCACCCCTGGCCGCCACGGGAGGCCTCATGGCTCTGACCAAAAGCGACATCGTTGAAAAAATCTACAACCTCGGTTTTTCCAAGAAAGAATCCGTGGACATTGTCGAAGATCTCATAGAGATCATCAAAAAAAGCCTTCAGGAAGGTGAAGACGTCCTGATTTCCGGCTTCGGCAAGTTCTGCGTCAAAAAGAAGACCGAGCGGCGCGGGCGCAACCCCGCCACGGGTGAAGACCTCATGCTCCGCCAGCGGCAGGTGGTCACCTTCAAGTGTTCGGGCAAGCTCCGGGACAAGATCAACGAGGGCTCCGGCGACTGAGCCCTTTCCGGGCCGCCTTGCCCGTTTTCCCCGCCACTCACCTGAAGCCCATATCAAAAAAGGCTCTACGCGAAACCTGGATGCCATTTTTGATGATGGCGGTGAACAACGCTAAAGTATAGCGTTTTCAGGCAGGCTGTGAAGCCTGGATAAAAACGATGAAGCGCAAGGAGTGCGAGCGAGCGGCGAGGGAGCGTACGCCTTTGTACGTGACCGAGCCGCGAGGCGATGCACGACACAGCGATTCGCGTTTTTATACAGGCGCAAATTGGAGGCCGTTATGCCGGAGGAAGAAACCCCCTTTCCCACCATGCCCATACTGCACTGGTGGACGTTGCGCAAACGCTTCAAGGAGCGCATCGCGGACATCGTCCCCGGAATCGTCACCGACAAGTACGTTGCCGGGGTTCTGAACGTAAGGGAGGCGACGGTCACAACCTCTGTCACGCCCTGCCTCAAGGCCGTGGGCATACTGGCCGCAGACAACCGCACCACCGACCGCATGGAGCGCTGGCTTGCGGACGACAAATACGCCGGGGTCTGCCGGGAAATACTGGCTGACGTCTATCCTGCGGAGCTTTTGCAGGCGGTTCCAGACCCTTCGGCCAACAGGATCGACGCAGAGAACTGGTTCGCCTCCCACACAGGGACCGGGCCCGTGGCCGCCCGCAAGATGACCGCCTTTTTCAGCCTGCTCAGGGACGCGGACCTTTCCAAGAGCCACGGCGCAAGGCCGCCCGCCCGCCGGGCTGACTCTTCGGAGGCCGCAGAAGGCTCGGGCCTTGAAATCTTTTCCCAAAAACTTTCGGGCCTTATCGCAAAAACAGGAGGAAAGGTGCGGCCCGTTGTCCAGGTCACCTTTCAGGTGGTGATAACCCCCGAAACCACGAATGACCAGATAGATTACGTTTTCGCACAGCTTGCGCGCATGAGCCGCCAGGACGATTGAAAAGGCCAGCCGAGTGGCCTTTTTTTGAGGCCCCCGGCGAGGCTTCCCGCCTGCCGTCTTCCCTGCAATCCGCATTTTCCAGCCACCGGACACGCTGCTTACGGCCAACCTTTCGGGTGGCCGGTCGAATTTTTTCGCGGACCAGAACCTGCTGCCCTGCAAAAAAATCCCTTTGCCTTAAGGCTATGCTAAAATGGATCGTGATTAAAAATTTCAAGTACGCCATCAAAACCCTATGGAAAACCTTCGGGTTTTTTTAAGGGCTCATCAACAAAATCTTACCGGGTACACGACATGGGGGGGCCATGCGGGAAGTTTTGCTTGCGATTCTGCTTATAGGGGCGACCGGAATATACAATTTCGACGACGCCCTTCTCGATTCAGCCCCGAACAGGCAGGGGGCGGAGGCGATCCATGACCTATTGAGCTTCTTCAACGGCCCGGACATCGTCATGGACCAGCCCACCGGGGCTTTTTTCGACTATGTGGCGGACAGCCTGGAAAATTTCAGCTTTCCCAGGTTTTACGCCAACAAGTTCATGAGGGCGCTTCCGGGCGGCTTCCGGGGCGTGGCCATCCAGGGCGCGCGCGGCACCGCCGGATACAACTGGCGGCTTTCCATGGCCGACATCGAGTGCATGGAGCCCAACGGCCTGGGAAATTTCATAGCCGAGCTGGGGCTCAAAAAGACCGCCGGGCCGACCTATCTGGGAAGGATCAGGGCCAAGATCGGAACCGGGATGCTTTCCCATGAAAACACCGTCGCCTTCACCACCGGGCTTTTGAAGGTGACCGCGCCGGAAAACGTCTTCGCCATGCAGTCCCTGAAGGGCCGCGACACCCGCATGATCCCGGAGGAGGCCCTCCAGGTCATAGCCGAGTTCTACAAGGCCTTCCCGCGTTTCGCCGTGGTTTTCAAGAAATACATTTATATCTACCACAGCCTTCTGCGGCGGGACCGGTTGGGCGGCACCGAATTCACCCGCTCCACCGTGCGGGCCTTTTTCCGAATGGAGGAGATTTCAAAGGATTTTCCGGCCCTTTATCAGTTCGTGAAGGACATAAAGGGCTTTTTCCGAATCCGCGTCACCCTCAAAAACAGGCAGGGCAACATCCTTTCGGAAATGCTCGTCGACGCCAAGGAGGATTTCTTCTCCCTCAAATCCCTCACCAGAGACGGAAAAATAATTCCCTTCGACGCCAAGGGCAACCCGGTCTTTTCCGAGGCCGTGCTTCTCACCGCGCTGACGGATTATTCCTTCGACGTTTTCATAGACAACCACGTTGACGTTTATGGGCTAAAATTTGACACCCCCCGCATACGGTTCTCCTGCCGGTATCAGAACACCCCCAAGGCGGGAAGCCTGGACATCCGCCTGGCCGAGTCACCGAAAACCAGGGTCACGGGCAAGTTGGGCGACGTTGTTCCGGCCTGGCTCGTCAACATGGCCATTCCAAGCGACATGGCGGGCCAGGTCAACTCCGCCGCCGATGTTTTTTTCAGGGCGAACAACGGCCAGGGCACCAATCTGCGCCTTTCCTTTGACACGACCTACCAAGATGACGTAGTGTTGCGGGTCAACGGCGGCACGGAGTTTCTGGACAACTTTTTCACGGGCTTCACCCTTTCCACCCTTTCCCACCGGCTGCAGATAAAGGAAGGGGTCCGCAAGGAGGCCATGAAATTCTTCCGGCAGGCCGTGGCCGGGCTTCTCGCCGACGTGGACACCTATCGCAAAAGGACCGGGCCGAGGCCCCCAAAAAAGTGAACAGCCAACGACTTAATAACCCTTCGGAGCCATAAATGAAAAGAACGCTTTTGATTTTCGCCCTCACAGCCGTCCTCGCAGCTTCTTTCGGCTGCGACAGGGCCGCCTCCTTCAAATCCATCACGGGCGATTATGCGGTGGACATCGTAAAGAGCCTGGAGATAATCAAGACCACCGACCGCTACAAGGCCCTTCCCAGGGAAAAGCAGGCCGAGGTGGAGGCCATGTTTTCAAGCGTGGTCAAATCCAGCAGGCTCAACCTTGCCGAGAACAAGCTCACGGTGGTTGTGGAGGGCCGGCAGGTGGAGATTCCCATAACGAGCGTGAAGAAAACCGAAAACGGGTTTGAAATAACCAGCAAGATCGAGCCTCCGCCGAATGCCGCCAAGGCCCCCGGAGCCCCTGCGCCAGCGCCCAGAATCCTAAACCTTGGAATAAAGGTGGACGAAGACAGGATTCAGTTCTTCATGGCCGGAAATCCGGGGCTGTCGCAGCATATCTGGAAGAAGACATCCTGACCGCCCGTATAAAAACGCGAACTGCTGTGTCAGGCATCAAAGCCAATTTCGGTCACGTACGAAAAAGTACGCTCCCTCATTGGCTTTTCGCCTTCCTTGCATTTCATCGTTTTTATCCAGGCTTTGTATCCAAATATCGCGATCGGAAATTTCCATGCCTCCCCCATCAGGGCGGTCGGGGGACTTTGCAGGGCTTTTAAGGACTTGTTATAAATGAAAATTCTCTTCACCACCCAGTTCATCGAAAAAAACGGCTGGTACGAGTATTTCAGCAACAACTCCAAAAGCGTCTTCCGGCTGGTGTATCCCCTGAAGCGCGCCTACGGCATCCGCTTCATCAAGCAGAACGTGCCGAACATTGAGATGCTGGAGTTCCCCCTCTGGGAGGACTACGTAAAAAAGCTCTCCGAGGGCTGGGACGTGGTGGGTTTTTCCTTCCTCACCCAGCACACGGGAAGAATAGTGAAGATGGCCGAGGCGGCAAGGAAGGCCGGGGTGAAGGTCCTGTGGGGCGGCAACTACGGCGTGACCAACCCTGAGGTGGCCGGCCTTTTCGACCGCACCTTCACGGGCTACGCGGAACGCGAGGTGGCCGAGGCCCTGGGAGCCCCCTTCGAGCGCCTCAGGCACCCGCCCCTCATAGACCAGTGGTACATCTCGCCCTCGCCCGTAAAGGTCCAGCTCGTGGGCCAGATGCAGACCTCGCGCGGCTGCCCCATGAAATGCTCCTTCTGCCACACCCCCCGCTGGGAGCCAAAGCCATACGGCCTTCCCATCGAGAGCCTGGACGAAACCATGCGCTTCATGAAGTCCAAAAGGGTGGACTGGATCGCCGTGCACGACGAAAACTTCGGCATCATGCACGATCACTCCCAAAAGGTCCTGGAGCTTTTCCGCAAGCACCGCCTGTTCTGGACCCCCCAGAGCAGGCCCGAAATCGCCCTGAAACGCCTGGACGAGTGGTGCGACGCCAACTTCATGGGCATGGGCCTTGGCATCGAAAGCGTGGAGCAACAGGCCCTCGAAAACTGGGACAAGAACCTAAGGGCCGGAATCGTGATGGAGCTCGCCGAGGAGCTTCACAGGCGGGACCGCTACATCTTCGGCTTCTACATGATAGGAAACGAGCACGCCACCTACGAGTCCACCATAGAGGAGATAGAGACCCTGGCCAGGTACGACATCGATTACGTCAACCTGACCGTGGCCACCCCCTATCCCGGAACCCCTCTCTTCGACCAGACCGAGGAAAAATACGGCTTTTTCAACAAGGACTGGAGCCTCTTCGACACCAAGCGCCTTGTGTGGCGGCACCCCAACATCACGCCCGACCAGATGCTGAAACTCCACGAGTACGCCTGCCTTCGCATCAACACGCCCCAAAGGCTTTTTAAGTTCATGACGCGCATCTACAAGAACTACGCCAGAAATCTCAAGAGCTACGCCAAGGCAGGCGCGCTCGTTTCATCGTTTCCCATAAAGAGCTACATGCTCGATAAAGAGCTGCCCTTCCTTTAGGGCTGGAGTCATACGGAGGCTTGTTCGTTGAAGATACTCTTCGTCACCCCCTATATCGAAAAAAACGGCTGGTACGACTATTTCGCCCAGAACACCCACAACCCGGCCCGCATCGTCTATCCGCTCAAGATTTCCTACGGACTTAGGTTCATCAAGCAGAACCTGCCGCAGATCGAAATAATGGAATTTCCCCTCTGGGAGGAATTCACGGAAAAGCTCAAGGAAGGCTGGGACGTCGTCGGTTTCTCCTTCCACACCAGCGGCACCAACCGGGTGCTTCGCATGATCGAGCACACCCGGAAAACCACCAGCGCCCAAATCTGGGGCGGCAACTACGGGGCCATGAACCCTTTTATTGTTGACCGCTTCGACAGGGTGATAAACGGCTACGCCGAGGAAAAGCTCGCGGAAATCCTTGGAACCCCCTTCGAGCGCCTGAGGCACCCGCCCCTGATCGACCAGTGGTACATAACGCCCCTTCCCTACAGGGTCCAGCGGGTGGCCCAGGTCCAGACCCAGCGGGGCTGCGCCATGCAGTGCACCTTCTGCCAGACCCCCGGATTCGCACCCAAACCGGAGCCCATACCCCTTGAATCCATCGATGAGGTCCTTGCCTTTTACAAGAAAAACGGCGTGGACTGGGTGGTGATGCCCGATGAAAACTTCGGCCAGCTTTCGGCTCACACCGAGCGCGTGGTGGAGCTTCTTGCAAAGCACGGCATTTTCTGGAGCGCCCAGGCCCGGTACGAAATCGCCTTGAAGAACCTGGATCACTGGAGCGCCTGCAACCTCATGGGCGTGGGCATCGGCATAGAGTGCGTGGATAAAAAGGCGCTGGACTCCTGGAAAAAAAAGCTGGCCCCGGACGCCATCCTTCACCTGAAAGATGAGCTTCACCGCCGCAACCGCTACATCTGGGGCTATTACATGATCGGCAACGAATTCGCCGATTACGAAAGCACCCTGGATGAAATCGAGACCGTCCACTCCTACGGCATAGGCTACGTACAGACCACCATTCTCACCCCCTACCCCAAAACCGCCCTGTGGGACGACGTGGACAGCCGCTTCGGCATTTTCGAGAAAAACTGGGACCATTTCGACACCAAGCACCTGACTTGGCATCACCCCAACTTAAAGCCCTGGGAACTTGAAAAGCTCCTGGATTACGCCTGCCTTCGCATGAACGACCCCAAGCGCTTTTTCGAGTTCATCTGGCGCATCTACAAGAGCTACTCCAAGCACAAGGGCTCCTACGCCAAGGGCCTTGGGTTCATATCCACCTTCCCCCTAAAATCGTACATCTATCCCGCCAACCCGCCGTTTTTTTCGTAGAAAGCGGGCAATGGGCGGTGACAGGGCGAGCCCCGTAACTTGCCGTCAAAAATTTGCACTATGCGCCCGGAACATAGTAGGCTATGATAGTCTGAAAGTTTTATATGCCGGGGATGTCTTGATCCGGGTGGCCCCGGCAACTCGTTGCCGGGGTGCGAAGCACAAGATGGAATCACAACGTTGTATGGGGGCAATTGGTTGGTCATGGAACAAAAAATAAAAGAGCCTAATGATATAATTTCTTTTTTGCGCAATCGCGACTACAAAATGCTGCGTGAGATAGGACAAGGCGCTTGTGGAAAAACAGTCTTGTTGTACGACGAGCAAATTGATGAGTATTTTGTATGCAAAAAATATGCTCCTACACAACATAGTCAGGATTTGTTCAATGGATTCGTTCGTGAAATCAAGTTATTATATAAAATACTACATGAAAATATAGTTCGAGTATTTGCTCATCACTTATACCCAGCCATCTTCACAGGCTATATCGTAATGGAATATGTAGATGGCACAGCTATTGATAAACATTGTGCTAAGTATCCCGATGAAACCAACAACCTTTTTATCCAGGCGATCAAGGGATTTAGCTATCTGGAACGATCAGGGATTCTTCACCGTGACATCCGCCCGGAAAATCTGATGGTCCGAAAAGATGGGCTGTTGAAAATTATTGATCTGGGTTTTGGAAAATTGATTGAGAAGCCTGATGATTTCAACAAAAGTATAAGCCTAAATTGGAAATATGAGACGCCTGAAGACTTTGAACTGTCAATATATGACTTTAAGACCGAAGTATATTTTGTAGGAAAACTTTTCAACCAAATTATTACTGAAAATAAAATTTCTCAATTCAAGTATACTAATATCCTGGCAGAGATGTGCCAACATAGCATATCTTCTCGTATAAATAGTTTTTATAATATTGAATTAAAAATTCAAAATAACCAGTTTGACGATATAGGTTTTAGTATTGATGAAGTTATGATATATCGTCGTTTTTCTGATGCTATAAGTCAACATATTTCAAAAATAGAAAGCAGCGCAAAATATAAAAGTGACATCGACAAGATAAAAAATAATCTTAATAATATATATTCAGCTATAAAATTAGAAGAGTATGTACCTGATGCGAGTATTGTTTTTAAACTTTTTATTAGTGGCGAGTTTTACTATGCGCAAACAGGACTTAAAGTATCAATTGTAAAAGATTTTTTGATCCTACTCCACTCAGCTAATGAAAATCAAGCCCAAGTTATTCTTGCAAATCTCCATACCAAACTAGATTCTTTACCGCGATATCCAAGTATGGATGACGACATACCATTTTAAAACTTGGATTTTCATTCCTTCACTTGCATCACCGCACCTCTTGTGCTTCGCACCCCGGCAACGAGTTGCCGGGGCCACCCACATATGAGGCTGCTGAATCGGAACAGACTTATGACGCCTTCTGTGATGCGTAATGGAGTTTAAAAGATGAAAACCACGATCACCTGCCTTATAATCTCCTGTTTCTTCTTGGCGGGCTGCGCCGCAGGCCCCGCTACATCGCCGGAATTGTCTTCGGTCAACAGGAAAAGCGAGACCATCGTACACAAGGGGTCGAAGTTCGTGTTTCCCGCTGCGGTTGGCGCGTTTCAGCGAAGCGGCGACCTGCATTTCTTCGACGACACCGGAAACAATTTCTCGGCCTCCTACAACATCGATGCGCCGGATTTCCGCGCCGCCTGCACGGTCTACGTCTATCCCGCCACGGCCAAGGATTCCCCCGAAAAGACCGACGAATCGATCCTGAAAGATCATTACAGCGAGGTCAAGGCCGCAATAATGTCCATGTACAGGGCGCGCCTGTTCTGGGACGCCACTTACGAACTGCCCCGCCGTTCCCAGGTCGCAAAGGGCAAAAAGGCCATATTCGAACTGGAAACGCCCGAAGGCGAAATCGCACTGTCGCACCTCTACATCTTTGTTCATAAAGGCAGGTTCGTGAAATACCGCTTCACCTATCCGAGCGAGGCCAACGAGGCCGTAAGGCCGGAACTGGAAAAATTCCTGGAACTTTTCCAATGGCCCTGAAACGCCCCGCAGCCTGCCTGGCCGGTTGCATTGAGATGAAGGGAGCCCGTAAATGCAGAAAAATAAAACCGTGCAAATAAAATCCGCGATAGTCGTTGCGCTCATCGCCATTCTGGCTTGCGGCTGCTCCGTGCGGTCGATTTCCGATTCCGGCTACAAGGAACCTTACGGATACGGGCGCGAACCTTCGGCCCAGGGCCTGTACAAGGGCGAGCTTTCCGAGTTCGACGTACTGGGCGTCAATGTCGAGACAGGGGCAAGCCAGGAGGAGATCGCAAAGGCCCTGGACGCCAAGGTGCGGCTCACCCTTCCCAAGGGCTCGTCCGTAATGCTCATCCAGTCGGGAGCAATGATACCGGACGAGGCGATGGTGAAGGCCCTGGAAAAATACTACGGCGTGGCGGTTTTTTCGGGGGTGCCGGAGGAAAGCGGCGGCAAGAACTACTCCACGGCCCTTCGCATGGCTGCGGCCAGGGGCGGCCACGAAAAAATGGTGGTTTACTGGGGCCTTTTGGAAACGGCCAAAAAGGGCCTTGGCACCAAGGCGGTCTCCTGGGTTCCCATCGTTGGCGGGGCGATTCCCGACGAGGACCAGGAAATGCGCATAAGGCTCAAGGTGGCCGTGGTGGACGTCAGAAGCGGCCAGTGGGACATGTTCTCGCCTGAGCCCTTCGGCGACTCGGCCTTAAGCGGACGCCACAACCGCGAGGCGGCGGACCAGCGCCAAGTGGGCCTTTTAAAGGCCATGGCCTACGAGGCGGCAGCCGAGGACCTTGTAAAGAGATACTCCAAATGACCGCCCGGCCCGATCATTTCCGGTTGGGCTCATGATCGCCCGATGACCGGACGGCCTCCCGCCCAAGACCCTTCGCCGAATACCCACCCACAAAAAAAGGGGGGTTAGCTCGAAAGAGCTAACCCCCCTTTTGAATTTTCTGGCTCCCCAAACGCAACCCTCTTCATAACCACTCACTGTTCGGCTATTTTTCCATAACATTTTGGCGCCTTGACAGAATGTTGATTTATATATATGCAATTGACCTCATTGAGTCAGCTGGAAGGAGAGAACGGATTGATGCCAGCGGGGACCTGAAAGTGTCCTATTCTTGGTGGTTTGAAAATGTCGAGATTGCCTCTCATTTCTTCAGGAAAGGATTACATACAAGTTTTCTTCCTTTTCTTCATGAGCATCATTTCATTCAATTTTCAGGGCATTCCAGGGCGTTAGGTTGCGTATTCATGAATCATGATTGCAAGTCTCCAGCAATATTTGTGCCCGAAAAATCGCTACATTTTCAAACCCGCTGTTTTCCTACATTTTCGCGCCGCCGCTGACAATTGAAGGAGAACGGATGAATATCGATGGCTTTGAACTTCTCAAACTCACGGTGTCAGCCGTCACAGGCGGTGCCATGGGTTCCATCATCACCATTCTGGCCGCCCGTCTTGCAAGGCGAGCGAAGCAAGTCGCCATCGAGATCGACGTTATGCCCCTCTTGCCTCACAAGCTCGACGGAAAAAGCCTCGATGCAAAGGTGGAATTGAGCATCCGCGATACACCAAGGCAGTTCGCCAAACTCTTCGTAGGGCACGAATCTGGAACACAACTGGGGAGGATTTATTAAAATACCCCTTCAAGCTCCAACTTCACGGTGATGACAGACTTATTCTCTGGAATTACAAAGGGGGGAGGGACGCATCGCACCAAATCATCCTCGAGAAGAGTGACCTGAACGATGAGTTCGCGCAGAGCATTGAGTTCCAGTGCGAGCCGTTTCTCTCGGGAGACCGATACGATTTGCAGCTATTCATTGACGCCCCAACAGACAGATATGAAACCAATACACTACCTTCTCCACCAAAGACAAACATCAGTTCGCCAGATCGGGAAATCTGATCAGATCTCAGAAGTTAACGCGTTCACTTGAGATTCCGAGTTTGGATTCTCCATAGGCGCGCAGTGCCCAACCTGTGCCGATCACCCAACCCCGCACTATTTCGATTGAACAATCGCACGGTAGAGCCTACTCGCGAACGAAAAGCACATAATCCCTAAATCCTCTGGTCTGGACGACACGCTCCCTCCTCATGCCTCGTGCGGATAATTGCTCAGCAAATTCCGCACTCCCAACGTCGATTCCACCGTCCTCCCAAAGAAGGGCGTTCAGCTTGATGAGCGCAAAGAGGTCACCTGGTTCGCCGCCGTCTATCTTGTCTGCCACGACTAACCAACCTCCTCGTGGCAGAGACCTACAGCATTTGCCGAGTAGATCGCTCGTCTTCTCACTCGCTGTGCAAACGAAGGATAGTATCACCGCATCGGCCCTTGGCAACTGCAGGGAGAACATGTCACCACCCATGAACCGCAGGCGGCCTGAGCAGGCTTCGCGGGACAAGAGACGCTCGCCGAGACGGCAAACGGGGGGGGTATCGATACAAACTGCTTCAATCAGCGGATACCGGTGTAGCAAAGCCAAGCAGAGTGCACCTGTTCCTCCACCTACATCAAGTACTGTGCCAAACTGCGACCAATCGAAGGCATCCGCGAGCGTCGCGCCCTCCGCGAGCGCGAGGCAGTGAAAGGCGAGCTGGTACATCTCGAGCGACGACTCCGAGTGCTCCGCGTTGCCAACGGGTGGAACCGGGAACTCTCGCTGCCATTGGGGGAACGATGTGCGGAGCGCATCGGGCAAGTACCTCCAAAGTGGCTCAAAGTACAGCGCAAAGTGCCGAAAGAGGTGTCCTGCGGATATCTCTTCTTTTAAGCCGAAAGACGCACGCCCCTGCGGCGAGAGACCGAAGATGGTTCCGTTCTTCTCCAGCAAGTTGAGATGAACCCCCACGTTCAGCAGATGCTCCAGATGTTCACCGCTACAGTGGCAATGTTCCGCGACTGCCGCGCGCGAAAGAGGGCCCGAACGGAGGGCCGAAAAGATTCCCAGCTCAAATATAGCGCCCACTGCCCAGAACCGAAGTGGGGCCAGGAGCAGATCTTGGACCTGATGTGGGAGCACTTCATGCTCCAGGGAGCCGCTTGAGGCCCCTGCGTTTCGCGTCTTCTTGTTGTGCGTTGCCATTGTTTTCCGATCCTACTCTGCGCTCTCGCTTGCACCCTGCGCCGTGAAGTACCTTTTGTCCTCGTTGCGGAGCGAACCCAGCAACTCGCACACTTTGATGTTCATGGTGCTTCATTCACTGTTGAGGCGGTGGACCGAGTGTGTAACATCAATGAACCGTTCTGCGAAATCGCTATCCGTATCCATGCTTCGGATCTCATCTTCCGCATTCCACAGTGACGTATTGACGCGGTGGAGTCTCGCCCCAGTTCATTCGTGGAACGTTCATCTCCGACAACAGAACCCCAGACCGCTGACATATCTGCGAGATATCCTTGCGCTCGCTCTGCCGACTTTGGTGCCTTCAGCTCGCGTGCCTTGACTTCCATTATGGTGATGCGATCGCGTAGCCCATCGGGGCCTATCTCAACGCGGATTGGGCTCGCCATCATTAATCCTCTGTGTTGCAGGGGGCAGCTCGTTCGCGTCTCTTCGCTCCTACCCCATCCTCGCGTCGCGGCCACGCTCTACCTAAACCGAGCACGATCTCAGAAAACATATAGGAGCGCCAGCACTGACTGGGGTACCCACCGCCTTGTGCGCTTGAGGAACTCTCCGAGAGACGCTGGTACAAGCAACCGCCTCGGCATAGGGAGTACCAGAGGCATCCAAGGCAAGCGCCCTTGAACTTTTCGGATATCGTAGCCAAAGGCCCTGCAGGGAGTTCACGCAACCTTGAAACGAGCTGGTCGTCGTCCACGTTCGCGATCACATAGTTCGGATCGTCTCCGAACTGATCACACGGAAAGACATCTCCATTCGGCTGAAGCATGATGTGGTTCCAACAAGCTCCTGACATGTGGCAGGCTTCGTTTTCACCTCCAAGCAATATGTCATCTATGAGCTCGAAGTACTGTATGCGCGGCCGGTTTTCATCGTCGCACTTCCAACGATTGAAAAGCTGTAGGAGTAGTCGCGCATATGGCATCAGCCATTGACTTCCATCGGGGCTCCTGTTCCATGGTGTCCAGGTCAGCTTGGGCTCCACGTTGATCCGTTCAACGCACAAGGAGCGATAGAACTCGTAGAGGCGGTCGACATCCAAGCAATCCGGGTCTACCAACGTCGATGTGACCTCGACCGACACGCCTTCCTTACGAAGTATATCCAAAGAGATCATAGCCCGGGTGTGAGGCGATACGTGGTGCAGACCAGAAGCCCAGCGCCGATGTCGGTCGTTAGCCTCCTGATATGCGTCGATACTCACCCCTACCGAGAATCCTCGCTCGGCGAAGAAACTGGCCCAGTCGCTATCGATGAGTGTGCCATTGGTATGGAGGCAGTTTTGAAGCAACATCGAGACTCGGCCTGCCTCGGATTCAGCGGCATCGATGAGTTGCTTCAAACGTTCCCTTCCTGCGAGCGTCGGCTCGCCCCCCTGCCAAGACAACGTGACCTTTTGGCACTCCAATCCGGAGAGCACTCTGATCAATCGCCCTACCGACCCCGGTTCAAGCCAGCCATGCTGCTGCCGGTTTTTTGGAGATATGTAGCAGTAGTCGCAACTGTAATTGCAGAGCAGTGTTGGCCGGACAACGACCACAACGGTTTGAAAGACGTTTTCGCTCACTGCATCTCTTCCTTCCTATAAACGAAGCAGGTCACCCAGTCCTTCACCGCATCGACGCTATGGCCGAGAACAAAAAGCCGCGACCATATCTCGATGTTGAGCGTGGCCCATCGGAGATCGCGTGAGGCAGGTGCATACCGTGCCCAGCTCAGCGCGGGCTCACGGGAGAGCCCGAACACCACCTCAAATCCACTCCCAAGAATCTCGTCCAATGGCGGCAACCATAACTCAAGCGGGATGTCGAAACCAGACTTGGGCAGCTCAAGGACCTGAGGCGGGAGTCTCCCCGCAGATAGGTCTCTAACGACAGGTTTTGTTCTTTCCAGCGTCGATAACCGAGGAAGCGACGCCACACCGGCCTGTATGACACGCCGTCCCAGATACGGAAAGGCGACCTGTACGCTACCGTACCGTGATGCCGCGTGGAGGCGCAGAAGAGTGAGAGGTAGCGTCTGGAAGAACTCTGTCATCCAGGCGATGCGCAGTTCTCTCTCCAGTGGATCATTCTCCTCGGATAGGAGCATGCGTAGCCGCGAGGCCAATGCCAGCCGCTCCGGAAATCCAAAGCCGATTCGCGCGAGGTCGTCGAGACCGCGCAGAAGGAATATTTCTCGCTCCAGATCGCTTCCTGAGACCGATCGTGTCTTAGGCTCGGAAGGTGCTTCTCTGAGCCGATCGCGGAGTTCGATCAGTCTCGGATATCCGCCAAACAGCTCGTCCGCCCCTTCTCCAGTCAGCATCAGCCGAACGCCTGCCCTCCCGGCCACTTTGGCAACAAGCGCCAATCCGACATGGTTCGGAAATCCCACGGGCAGCCCAGAATTCACTATGGCGTCAACAAGCCCGGCAAGAAATGAACGCCGATCAAGTTGCACTTGAATAAGCTCTAAATTAAGGTGTCGCGCGATTGCAGAAGCGGATACCGATTCGTCAAATTTGTCCTCGCCAACCGCGCAGGTGAAAGCGGTCACCGGAACATCTCCCTCGCACGCGAGCGCTGCCAGAAGGGTCGAATCGAGACCCCCACTCATGAAAAGTCCGAGCGGACCTTCTCCACTCAGACCGCTCAAGGCTTCCCGAATGGCGGTCGCTACTTCCTCCTTTTGAGCCGCTGGCGAGAGGTGGGACCGGGGTTGTGTCAGTATGCCGCCGGTCCATCTTCCTTCACAGACTGGAATCCTCGAACATAAATCCAATCGCCAAAGCTCGTCGGCTGGAACCATGAATGTGTTCGCGAACGGGAGAGGGCCTCCAATCCATCCATCGTAGAAGACGTACTCTCTCAAGGCGCACGGTTCGGCGTCGGGGATCGATCCAAGGCGAAGGAGGACGGGTAGGTCGGCTGCGACCGCCCAGCCCCAATCAAATGACCGCACGAATACAGGAGAGATGCCAAGGGCATCACGTCGGACCAGAACCGCATCCTTCGCCTCAACATCCAGTCTGGTCGCCCAGCTCGAGGATCGCTCCAACGCACTCGAAGTCTTAAATGCCCACTCAGGGAGGCCCCATTTTGACTTGTGGATTTCGGGTCCCGGAGGCACTCCCCAGCCGCCTGAAATCGCCAAGGTCTTTCCAACGGATTGGATGAATGGGCCGTTGTCAACCCAGGCTGGCCAGGATGTATCGAACCTTCGCCGGAGCACAACCGGCGGCTCTGCGGTAGATGTTTGCACTTCAAGCATGGCGTTCCATCTCATGTTCAGCGATGTAATCGCAGATAGTTGTTGCTACATCTTCGACTGCAATCCTATTCATGCACGGCGTGCTTGATGTGCAAGTCATGCGTTGGCACGGATAGCAGTTGGGGTGGTCGGACAGCGATATCGTGGTCCCGCCATCGACAAGGTGGTAAGGAAACCACTTTGAGGGTTCTGTCGGACCAAAGAGAGTCAGGATTGGTGTTCCGACAGCAAAAGCGAGGTGAGCAAGGGCGCTATCGCAGGTAATCGCGATGTCGGCATATGCCAAATTACGCGCAGCCCCGAGCAGAGACGAGTCAAGCAGTATTCGAATGCCCGATGATCGAGCCGCAGTTCGGAGGCAATGTAGGTCCTCGCTTGGGTCTGCGAGCATTGAAACGGAATATCCGGCTTCGTGAAGTTTGTCTGACAATGAAATCCAACGGCTCAACGGCCAGGACTTGGAGTTTGTACTTGCACCAGGACAAAGGCAGATCCCATGGAGGCTTGGAGATTTCCGTCTCTCAACCACACGGGCCATGAGATGTTGACTCGTCTCGAGAATCTTGATGATGTCCCGCGGACGACGATCCAGAGTTCGCGCGACAAGTTGCTCGTAGTACTCATGGGCGTATTGAATCTCGGAGTCTGACGAGTACTCTTCCTTTGCTCGGTCACGAACATTCGATTTTGACTTCCGGGTGAAAACAAAGGTGCTTATCGTCGCTGAGACCGCATCGCTGATTCGATCATGCCGTAGGTCTAACACCTCCGTGCATCCGAGGAGGGAAACCCACAAAGATAGGCGCGCCGCGTGATATGTCGTTCGCAACCACGAATGGTAGACGGGCGGGCAAGCCAGGCAACTGGCACCTCTGAAGATCGCGGCAACGATGGGTGCAGCCTGATCGTTTATAATCAGCGCGATCCGCTCGAATCGTTCACATTCGAATAGAGCGCCGAGAGCTGGCATTGCCATTATCGTGTCCCCAATATGATCGGGGCCCACGACGATCAAAGATCTGACGCGTGGCATAAGAGCTCCATAAAAGAGAAGATTCACGATCTCGACCCAAACTACTTCTCTATCTGAGAGGATGATTGTATTCGATCACTTGCATCCGATGCTCTTTAAGAATTCGTAGTTGGTTTCAACATGAGGACAGCTGCCGCATAAGCAGGACGTTACTGGAACATGAGTGATATGAATCATTTCCTCTTCAGCCCGAAACGCGCGGTACGGCTCGCCGTACCAAATCGACCGGAAGTCCTTCTCTGGCATCTTCCCCAGGGAATGCGAGCAACCGCAACAGCCAGCCACGGTCCCATCGGCCATCACGCGGGTAAATAAATAGCCGACGATGCACGGAATTTTGTACTGCTGCTGGGAGTCGATTCTCGTGTAATTAGAAACAACGTTAATACCGCGAGTGGTTCCATATTGAATGGCATCCTCAATAGTCTCGATGGTTCGTTTCCGGTCTTCTCCCGTCGGCACCTCGGATGCGGTCAAGCGACTCGGGACCATATGGTCGAACACAACCTGTCTAGCCTCGACGGAGGCGGCAAGCCGGACAAACGAATCTATCTCGGAACAGTTATCTTTGGTTACAACCATCGAAAGCAGGAGATGGGGCTCCTCGGACCGTGCTTCTTTCTTGGCTCTTGCTAATCTGTGAAGCATCTCCCGTATATCGAGAAGCGAGTTGGCCGTACCGTTCACTCGGCGATAGGTTGCCTCCGATGCCGCATTTACGCTCACATGGAGGCCATGCAGCCCAAAGGGGATCAGTTTCTCGACAGCTCCCGGAGTCAAAAGACGTGAACCGTTTGTGTCGAGAGAGACCCTTGCCCCAGTCTCCCGAATGTACTTGATCATGTCAGGGTATGCGAGGTTTAAGGTAGGCTCTCCGAGTCCACAAAGGTTGAAGTCCTCAGCGCCCTCGGCGCGAGTCTGATCGACGGCGTTTCGGAAGACGGCTAAGGACATCTCGCAACTTTGAAGCCGCTCTCCAAGCCAGAGTGCCGTGCCTTCGTCATACCCGAACGCGTCCGACTCCCCAGCAATGGCGAAGCCGTCCATCGTATATCTCCCTGGACCGTGCATCGCGCAGAACGAGCAAGCTACATTACAGCGGTTCGAAATCTCCAGTTGAACCCATAAAGGCCCTGCAGGTGGCTCGGCCTTGGTTCGAATCGCTTCCAGCAGTTTCTCCGAAAATCCCCACATCGGGCCCCCCCTTAGCCTGTACCTGTAATCGAATATTGGATTACTGTGATTTTTGCCATCCGCATCATTTTTAAAAACCTCGGCTTGATATATACCTCCAAATACTCAATCAATTACCAAATGTCCCTTGGTTGATAATCTTGAATCGGCCGTCAATCAGTATGTTAACGGTACTAGTCGTTCGGCAACCTTCTGGAATAGACACCAATGCATTAACTGTGTATTTATCTCTTTTATGAAAGGGCTTGCATATTAAATCCATTTTCTCTAAAGGTTTAGAAAATTCAGGAATCTCAAGGAGCGTGATCGCATGGAGCCGGTCCTTTCCCGTAGCTGTTGCATAAACTGTTTTATCGCCATTTGTGAAGTCTATACCAAATTTGAAGCTATCATAATTCTTGTTGCTTAGATTTTCGATATCAACAGTAACATTATACAAATCTTCGTACTCTGCCACTTCTTCATGATAGGTAATTACTACTTTTACGCCTATATCATTGATGGATGGTTTAAATAAAAGTGGAAACGTATCGATATTAGCGGCAATCCCTTGAGGCCGGTTCAAATATTTCTCATTCAAAATTCCAATAATTGCCGTTGCCAGGGCTGTGGCAAAAATACTAAGGATAAAAGTGATTGTTTCCATTCTCGTCTCCTTATAGTCAGTCATTCGAGTTGATCGGGCAAAGCCGCAAATTATCGATTGTTATCAAATTGATTCTGTGAATTTGAATATCTCTCTTCCTTATGCAAGATTAATCGAACATCAGGTAATAATTGTTTATCCATAGCCGTCTCTATCAAGAGGCCCTCTTTAATAGCCTGGAAAGTGACCAACTTGCCTCTGTGCTCTATCTGTCGGCACAGATCATTCGCTGCCATTCCGATCGACAGGAGTTCGGATGACAGAGCCTCAAATTTGTGCTTGCTTACTGGTCTATAGCCAATGGGCATAATAAAATTCATGGAATCGATTACCAAGACTGGTGACGAAAGCACGTCCATAAGATACGAACTGGCAGTTGGTGAAATGGATCTCAGTGCTCTCAGATTTCGTCTCGCCAATATCAACGTTTCACGGCAATCGAGGGCACAAGGTTTATGCGAGATAATTTCGAATCCAAACAATCGGCTATATTGATTTGTCAATATCGGTGCGTATCCAACGTTATTATCAACCCATTTCGGCTTAAATTCGTCTTTTCTATTAAAGGCTGCTATGCAGCACTGAGGATAGCCAAACAATCTACCCAATTCGGCATCATTCTGGAGTAACTCGCTCGCCCATGCCCTCAGTACCATATCAGCATCTCTTGAGAGATAGACAAATACCTTGGCTCCTGCATCCCATACGCCTTTTGGAAGCACCACAACATTATCAGAGTAGGTTCGCTTCGAATCTATAGGAATCGTTCGCATAAGAAACGGACTGGGCACAGCTGCCAAGCCCAGAACATGGGCCCGTCTCACTGCGGCGGCAACCATTCCGGCTGGAACGATAATACGAGCTGTATCACGTCCGCCGCATAGGACCAGAAGACACTCCTGTGCGCCCGGACCTATGCCACGCAGCGATTCTGGTAAGGGATCGCTTTCGCGGGAGCTTGTTAGGCGCGAGCCCCACAAGTGAATCCACTGTTCTTTCCATCTCTGTATTGAACATCGATTAACTGTGTCTATTTCCAAATCGTTGGCGTCTGTCGGATAAACCGGGCAGTAATCACAACTGTTGTCTGTCTCAAATGCCGATAAAGACCATTTGGGTAGATGATAGCTCATCGAATAATGCCGCAATAGGGTGATGGATGATCGAAGGAGCCGAACGTCATATATCGTTGGTACGGGCAAGCTCCACGACATATTTCGGCCCATTGGCATGACCGACAGGCTGACGGAACAACAGAAGCGGCCCGTTGATACGAGAGATACGTATCACCAGACATGATTTCCATGAGAGACGTAGTATGAATATTACCAACGCACATGCTCGAGTTTCCATGAAACAGATCGCAAGGGAATACGTCCCCGGTCCAGTCGACGGCGATGTTTGTAAAACATTGCTCGCGACAGAACACGCACGTGGAAGGCTTTCCCACTCCGGGAGTGGACCATTCCCCAAGCGTCGGAATTTCCAACCCATATGATGACTCTGATTCAGATGCGGCCTTCAGGGCAGTGACAAATCTTGAGAATGCGCTTGCCGAGACGGGCCTAATCCATCGCGATGAGCCTCGATTCAAGCGAGGTTCGAAGTGAAGCTGGTTAATCTGGAGACTTCGGCATAAGTCGAGCAACTCAGATGCAATTTCCCATGTATCATCATGTACGGTCGTGCTCACAGAGGCACCGAGTTCCGACTTGGAGGCAATTCTCAAAGCTATGACAGCTCGTTCGAAAGATCCCGAGCCGTCGACATCGTGCCGGTAACGATCATGGAAAGACTTGGGGCCATCAATGCTCACGGACACAGATACTTGAAGCGACTTGAAGATATCCATCCAGGATTCGTCCAAGAGCAGTCCATTGGTATGCACGCAAGTGTAGATCGACTGGTGCCGTCCGCAATAGGATTTGAGAATCTCGGAAGCCTGAACGAAGTAGTTCTGACCAACAGTGAGAGGTTCGCCACCGTGCCACGCGACCACTATTCGGGGTTGTGGCAGCGAAGCGAGTTGACTGGCGAGTTTGGACAGCGTTGGAAATTGCAGGCGTTGTTCCGGCCCTGATACACGATCGCCGCAATATGCACACGCAAGGTTGCACACTGTTCCGGATTTGATCAGCAGCTGTATTTGCTCGTTCATCTTAACTGCAATCCTCGCCACTTTCCCACCGGAAGTTAAAGATGTGCGCCCGGCCGTGCTCAGCCGCCCACCAGCAACCGGTTGTACGCCCCTTAGTCATACCTAAAACGCGATCTTCAGTTACCATCAGCTCGTCGGAGAACGCCAGCCCAAGATCTGAGTAGTCCCTTTCCTTCCGAAGGGATACGTAGGCATTGAATCGTATGCGATTCAAGATGACGTCCCCGTCAAAGGCAAGGCCTTTGTTTTCATCCCAGCAGACTTGCGGGAGTAACGTGTCGTCCCAGATTACCACCGGCTGAGACAGAGCTTGCTCCATGCTGCGAGCAGCATCAGCTGAGCATCGCGCAATCTCATTGTGGAGGGTACGCGCCAGCGTGCGCGAATGCCGGCAGCGATAGGAGCACGGGTAGTGTGAAATAAGATAAAATGGCGACGGTCGGTCGGAAAGGTACCACAGCAGATTGTTCAGCTCCGCGCAACACTGACCGCTCGTCTGCCGGAGACTAACGACTGGCAGATTGGCGGGGCGGCCCCATGGGCCGCTTTCCGCGTCCTGCTCTGTCAGCCATCGCACACAGCAATCAGGATACCCAAGTGCGCTGCCGAAGGCTGTCGCCCCCTGGCCCTCCGCTTCTACAAGCCTGTCCGCGAGTACCGCAGTCCGTGCGATGTAGGCGTGAATAGGGGCCGCTGCAAGAGCGAGAGATCTTTCGTGCGGTGACAAGTGGGCCAAGCCGTCTGGGAGGAATTCTCCAAAACGGACGGCGAGACCACTTCGCATCACATGTCTGGCAAGCTTCTCAAGCCGTTTTTGCGACCATCCATAAAGCGTGATTCGCATGCCCGGCTTGATCCCGGATACAACGCCAAGCCATTCAGGCAACGCACTGTTTGGCAGATCTTCCGGCGCTTCGATAGCTGCGCGAAGGTTCAGAAACGGCGTCTCTATGAACAAAGGTCTCTCTTGCATAGGAGTCGACTCAGCGAGGCTAAGGTCTGACCAGAGCACAGCAATTTCCTGTTCAGCGATAAGCTTATTACCACCAAACGCCGGCGATAGGCTACGGGAAGCCACCGAAAGTGTGTTGCCATTCCGCCAAGCATGGACCGCGGCCCAGGCTTCATCCGAAAGAAGCGAAACACTCCGAGATCTCCCATCAACAACCAGCGGCAAAGGAGACCCTGATCGAGAGATATCTCCCATCGAGTCGGTCACGTCGTGCCACATGTGCGCCAGTTCTACGTCAATTGGCTGACTATGCTGCAACGATGTTGCATCACCTCTGCGGATACCATTATCATCGCCAAGAGCAAGCGTCATCTCGCGAGAATACCTCTCAAGGTAGAGCAGAAGCTGAGAGCGTTCGAGCCGATGCCAGAGAGGTGCACCCGACAGGCCCGAGAGGATGTTGCGATTGAATGACGTACACTCCACGTTGGCTTCGGCAACGGTCATTCCGTAGCTCGGGACGTATGGATGAACGAGGGACCAGAGGTCTGCGTCCCCCATGGTGATGCGGAATGCCGCAGGATTGGCGGCCATAATGGATTTACGCATCAGCTTGAACTGCGACGCTCCAACCGAGTGAAGGCGTTTCCTGTTGCGTTCCAAAAATGCGATTGTCTCTGCAACGTCTTCCTGTGTCTCTCCAGGGAAGCCGAACATTATGAAACCATGATTCCAGATACCGGCATTGCCGGCCTGGCTTAGGGAAGCCTCAACGGACGCCACGACCGTTCCCTTGCGCATCGCATCGAGCACCTTTTGACTTCCTGACTCGATCCCGAACTGCGCGAGGCGAAGGCCGGCGTGAGCGAATGCACTCCAGTCCTCGGGGTGTATGTTGGCCTCTCCGCGGAAGCTCGCCGCGATGGAAAGTTGAAGGTCACCGCCGCTGAGCTGTGTCGAGAGCCCGCGAATTGCAGCCACTGGAAGTGCTTCATCTGCAAATGCGAAGCAGGTGGTTCCATGTAGTCGCTGCAGTGTTTTCATCTCCGCCACAACGTCGGCGGGGGACCGGGCGGAACGGTGAGACGAATAGGCCGCACTGTGATCACAGAAAGCGCATCGATGATAGCAACCCCGGGCAAGCATCACCGGAAGAACGGGTTTGGGAGTAAAGTATCGCGACAGGCACAGCCCCGAGAAAACGGGGGCAGGAAGCCTTCGAAAGGGCGTGTGACCGCGGGCTGGGCTCCTTTGAATTTTGCCGTCGGTCAAGTATGCGATCGAGCCCTCAACGTCGTTGACGGGCTTATTACGCGAGATGCGGTCCGCCATCTCAACGATTGCGTCCTCGCCTTCACCTGTCACGATGATGTCGCAGTAATCTTGAAGTGAGCCTTCCGGCGTAGCAAGGATATCCGCAAGCCTGGTCGGAACGCCACCGCCGAGAACCACCGTGGCGGTACAGTCCGACTCGCGCAGCATACGACACAGCGTAAGAGCAGCGACCCACTGCGTCTCTGCCGCGATCGAAATGCCGATCAGGCGAGGGTTGAGATCGCGAACCAGAGGGATTGTGTGGCGGGTGAAGAAGTCTCGGTATGGGTTTGTAAAGTCATCCTGCGTGATCTCGGCAAGGCCCTCTCGTGTGGCTGGATTTCCAATCGAATGAAAAGACACAAAGTCCAAACGCGAAGGGAAGAACGCTCTTCCAACCAGACCATATGCGGTCGAGATGCAATCGGTGGCCCACGTAAAGATACGAGGATCAAAAAACTCCTCAGAACTTAGTACCTTGGCAGCATGGTCGATCTCTGCTCGAAGCCTTTGGGCAACAGCGGCCCCTACGACCATGTTACGAAGACGGGCATTTTCCGTCGAGCTGATTGTGGATTTCTCTTCAAGGCGATCGATTTGGCTCCGGATTCGCAAGTCGAGTGCTTCAACGCCGTCGGAGGAAAAGAGCCATCGGTGGAAATCCAGATTGGCATCCAAGAGTGTCGCATCGTGGCCAGCCGCAGCAAGCGCGCCATGCAAGCAAGGCAGCGCAAGGTGAGGCATGGTGAATGCCCAATGCGGCGGAAACAGCAGCAGAATGTCCCTCGTGCATGCAGTCATGAGCGGGCCTTCTTTACTACAGCCCGTTCAATTGCTCTGCTGCGGAACTCGGAGACCCAGCGCTGTCTGTTTAGGGCGAGGACTTCGACATCAAAGCGCTCCCCGGCAATGCGTCGGTGCTGCCTGAATCGCGCCTCTCTTTCAAATCCCAGGCACGTCGCGACCTCGATAGCGGCTATGTTTTCAGATAGTATCTCCACGTAGAGCTTGTGCAGGCTCCACGAGTGGAATGCCCACTCTATTGAAAGCACGCTGGCAGCATGTCCAGAACCACGCCCGACGTGACTGGGAAGTAGCGCAATGGTGTAGTAGGCCCATCCATTGATTGGTTCAAAGCTATATAGGTATGCCAGACCAATTGGCTCGCATGGGCCTTTGTTCGAGGCAATGGACTCCACGATGAAGAAGGTGCGCGAATGTGCCTTTTGCTTGAATACATCGACGAATTGCATTTCGACAGTTTCTATTTGTCCGTCGTCCCACAAGTGTAGAGTTTCAAAGGACGTGCTCAGATCGAACAGGAAAGGCAGATCGGCATCTCGAACGGCACGGAGACGAATTCCGCCGATTTCAAGCAGAGGCATTGCAATTTTCGACGCCTGTGGTTCTGTCAATGTCATTATTCTTCCCGTAATGTCCGTACGAGGATATCCCTGATTGCCGCCCAATCATCGCTGCAAATCGTGAGCGGCGGGCTGAGGGCAATCGTCGCCCCAAGAACTTCGTGGATCACCCCGTTCTGTGTTAGCGATCGCGAGAACCTTTGAATGGGATGTGGTCCGCCGCCTCCAGGGGTGCGGAGCTCAACTCCAATCCAAAGTCCTGTGCTTCGCACGTCGGCGACGTGTGGTAATTGTCGAAGCGCATTGGCGGTGTGAGACTGGAATTCAGATGCACGAGCATTGACGCTTGATATCACATCAAGTTGGTTGAGTGCATCGAGTACGCGACATGCAGCTGCGGCAGCGAGGGGATGACCTGAGTAGGTGTGGCCGTGTCTAAGCGACGAAGATTGAGCAGTGATTACGTCGAAAACAAGGTCGCTTGCAACTGTCGCAGACAGCGGGATGGTCCCGTTGGTCAGAGCCTTCCCGCATACGACAATGTCTGGTTCCTGCTGAGCTCGAGTGAAGTCAAACCACCGACCGGTACGCCCTAGGCCAGAAGCTACCTCATCGGCAATTGCCAGAGCACCTGCATCCCGTGCTGCCTCGAGAAGGCCACGGAGGAACCGTGGTGGTAGTGGTCGCACGCCGCCGAGCCCCTGAGTCGGCTCGAAGATAATGCTTGCAAAACTGTTCGGGTCTGCGAGCTCAAGAGCATGGTCGAGGCGAACAAGGGCTTCCTCCACTGCCGAAGGCTCTCCACTTATTGGGGGCTCGATAAAAATGACGCCTTCCGGCAGAGGTCCAGCCCCGGACCGACTCGCCGCGTGTCCAGTGACCGAAAGAGCGCCCGCTGTTGCGCCGTGATAGCCCCCCGAAAGCGATAGTACCCGGTATCTGTGCCCCTCCCCCCGACAACGATGGTACTCTCTTGACATTCGTAAAGCGGTTTCGACAGCTTCGGACCCACCGCTGTTGGCAAACACGTGGCGAAGCGTGCCTGGAAACAATCGCGCGAGCCTTTCGGAGAACGAGACCAGAGCCTCGTTTGTATAGCCGTCGGCTGGCCAATGGGCAAGTCGGCTATTTTGTTCTACAAGGAATGGAAAAATAGCCGGGTGTCCATGTCCGAGGCAGACGTTCTTCGTGCCCGCAATGCCGTCGAAGTAGCATCGCCCAAGCGCATCCCACACGCGAACCCCAAATGCACGTTCTACAACTCGCGGTGAAAAAGGATCGTCGGGGTTGGGGCACGAGAAGGGATGAAACACGGTTTTGCGACTGTCGCTGAGGAGCGCCTTCTCGGCATCCCTATTAATGCTCGCGTCAGCCCTGGTGGCACCGGCCACGCCAACCACGGGTGCTGCAAGACGATCGACAAGAGTCTCGACGAACTGGCCAATGGCAGGGGGAAGACCGCACTCGCGTGCGGCCGCATGGTCCTTCGCGGCATTCTGGTCGGCGTCATCGCTCGGTACACGCAAAGAGAGCCATGCCCGGTTCCGGAGTTCTGCGACTTGCGCAACGGCCGCTGTTTCCATGTCCACGCCGACGGCCGAGAACAGCCGGGAAAGCTGGCGGCCATCATCCCCATCATGGAGCGGCCCCTCTGCGCTTATAACCATCCCTTCCCGAAGCGGCAACCGGCATGTCTCGGCCGTTGAAAGGGCAAGCCGCTTGATCTCCTCAGACAGAGACCACGTGCGCACATGATTGGCGTCAATTTGTCCCGGTCGGAGCAGCGCCCCTGCCGACGCGTAATTGGCGGTCTTAGAAACGAGCAGGACAACGTCGCGAGAAATCGCATCGCTGATCCGCCCCATGAAGCCAACGGCCACCAGCAGCCCGACCTGATGTGTGTCAAGCAAGTGTGATGCAGCCGCAGCGGCGGCGACCATGCCCGGGCCCATGATGCAGACCAGGTAAGGTCTGCCTGCCGAGGTCTCCACGATTCGGCAGGACTTATCGGGGCAGGCAAAAAGTGCTTTGTGATACCTTATCTGCGCCGGGAGTTCGGCTTCTTCCGAGCAGCAAAGGGCCACTAATCGTCCGTGGCATTCGTCGAATGTCTGCAGCACCAAGTGCTGGATCATGGTGTTCATTGCGTGTCCCTAATCGAATTGAACACGGGCAAACGCACCAATCCATCCGCCCCGGCGGCGTCCAGATCCGATGCGATCAGTCGGGCGAGGTGTCTGCGCGTCTCGCAAAATGGATACCGACGCGCAAACATCCCATCGCCCGAGTAACGCTCTGATGGGCAACCGCCGTTACAGATTGGCAGTATCTCACAGATCTCACAGGCAGGCGAAAGCCGCGCGATGTCGTTCCGAAAAGTGAGGTACCGCCTCCCGGCGAGCAATGCGCTGAGGTTCTGGTCCTGTAGGTTCCCCAATTTTAACTCTGGTGCCCGCATAAACGAGTCGCATGGGTACACGCTGCCGTCGAAATCGATCGAGATGTACGCCCCGCATCGGCCCGAAAAGGTGCATAGAGTAGGGTGGTAGCCCGTTACCCCACGAATCATGTTCTCAATGTAGCGTATAGAGATGCGGTCCTCGCCAAGCTTCGCCCACTCCATATAAACGTCACTTATAAACCTTCCGAACTCAGCGGCGCGAATCAGGTAAGAGTTGCCTTGGAGCTTCGGTGATAGGACCGCCATCGGAAGGAAATCCACAGAGTCCGCTCGAAGTGCAGAGAAGAAGGAGACTATTTCGCGTGCTGCTCCGAGGCTTCGTCGAGTGACCACTGCTGAGAGGCTGACGCGTAGTCCTGCGGTCGTCATGCGCTCAAGCGCACTTAACGCACGACCGTGGCTGGGCCGTCCTCCTGTCAGCGGGCGCTGCTCATCGTGAATCCAAGCGGGACCATCCAAGCTGAGTCCAACTCCGATATCAAACGATCGAAATAGCTCAATCCAATCGTCGTCGACAAGGACCCCGTTGGTCTGGAGACTATGAAGGTACTCGAGTCCTTGCTTTTCATACCTCTTCTGTAGGGAGAAGACCTGCCGGAAAAAGGGAATGCCCGCTATCAGTGGCTCCCCTCCATGCCACACTATCTGAACCTTAGCTAAGCCCGACGCCACAGCCCACCGATAGACCTCTTCCACTACGTCCAAGGAGATGGTGTTCGGGCTCCCCTCTGCGGCATTGTCCTCGTAGCAGTAGCGACAGGCTGCGTTGCATGAGTCAGTTGTCTTCAAGATAATTGTGGTCGGCAGATCTGCCCTCATGACCTTCCCCTCAGAGCAGTCAGCGCGGTCAAAGACAGATCTGCATTAGCTGCCATGAACTCCTCTATATGTCGGAAGATGGATTTTCGCGCTCCGCAAAAATAGTATCGTCCAAAGGAGTTGGGTTTTTGACCAATCCGATGCGCAGCGCATCCTCCGCCGCACGAGGCAAGCCAATTGCACTCACTGCATCCCTCCGGCAAAGCAGCAATACGCGATCGAATTGCTCTGGCGCGGGGAGAACGGAGAATTATCGACAGAGGCTCCGATCGCAAGTCGCCCAAGCACATGTCTTGCTGGCCCAGAAACAGATCACAGGGGTAGAGGCGCCCCTCCGTATCGACACTATAAAAATGATGGCAGTTGTGGCGGAAAGCACACGTTGTTGGTTTGACGCCCAATAAGCCCCCCAAGATATCCTCGAGCATCCGGCATGTCGGCGGGTCAGGATGGCGAATCCATTCGTCGAAGTACTCCTTGACAAACCGTGCAAGAGAACGAGGACTAATGCTAGGAGGTGCAACTTCACCCCCGGGGCCTCGACAGAAGCATGGAAGCAGATCGACCGCGAGCTGCTCGTTGGTGATGAAATCGAAAACCTCTTTCGCCGCCGCCGCCATATCCTCGGTGATCACCAGAAGTGTGCCAAACGGCAGGTCGATTTCTCTCAGTTTGGCTGCGTTTGCCATAACTTCTTCATGGCACGAAGAAGAGTCGTCAGCCATGCTCTTACGATGGCGATTGTGAAAACGGGCGGGGCCATCAAGGCTAATCCCTATGTCAATGGGATGCTCGCGGAGTAATGATAGCCATTCATCGGGGACGTGCTTTCCGTTTGTCTGTACCTTATTTGTGGCCGAAGCACGACCGTCCGCCTTCAGCCGTTGTTGGGTTCGCAGGGCGCTCCACAAAACTGCTGGATCACAAAGCAAAGGCTCACCACCATGCCAATTGAAATCGACTCGCTTGACCGGCAAAGATAGAAACTGTTCACATACAAGTGAAGCGGTCTTCGCTGCCATAAACGAGGCCGTGCTTCCTAACCTATTCGAAGTCCTAGCATAACAGTAAGTACATGCCAAGTTGCAACGGGCAGAGATGCGTACCACTACTGTTATATTGTCAGGAAGCACGGCCTCTTTTATAGGGTCTGCTTGCATCGCCCCCTCCAAAACTCTGGACCTTGATCAGAACACGGCGCCCCGCGCACGCACATGCTTTGATCAAAGAAGCGGGCCTGTGCAATTTCAGTGCATTTATCCTCCTCGAACAACACCTGCGACTTGAAATGGGACATCCCGGTCATGCGGGAATGGCACGCCCCCCGCTCTTTCTGATCAAGCCATCATCTCATCGAGCTGCGGCTATGGGCGTTCCAGTTTTGGGCCCACATCACGGTCTCTGCATCCTCCGCATCAGCCTTACGGATGATGCGAGCTATAACGCGAGCACCCGGTTTATCGCTCGTCTCAAGATTTTCGATTAGGTTTTCGCGCTCGTTGATGGACTGCTCATTTCGAAGTGCCCCTGCTTTCTGCATCGTGTTCCTCCTTTCCCTCCAAGGGAGTTAAACAGTTACGCCAAAGGAAACCATAGCGCCTCTTAGCTGTTTGGTGTGGATGAGCCTGTTGGCGGGGCAGCATATCCGGGTCCCATGCAACCCCGCCCCTCCACTAACCTGCCCCCTGCGAGGAGCTTTTTGGGACCCACGGCAACCCACGCGCAAAGGCGGTTTCCACACAAACCTATAGAATTTTCATTATATGGCATAATCCATACTGAAGTCAAACTTTTTAAAGAAAAATATGGTAGGATACACTTCTCTATCTGCGGAACGCCTCCAGTGCCTCCTGCGCTTCGTATGCCTCGTCCATGCGTCTCAGTAAAGCTTTTTTTTCAGGCGGCACACTCTTGAATGCCTTGCTCAAGAAGGAGTGGAAATCATCCTGGCCATCCAGGACAGCCGTGAAGGGGCTATGCTCACGCCGGTCAAAACCCGCGTCGAGGTCCAGAAGCATTCACGCCCGGCGACATCGAAGGTAGTGGAAATGCCCCGCCGAATCTCAATGTTCGGCGCCGTGCGGGATAGACGGGCATAAAGCGCCAGGCTGAGAGGAGTTTCTTATCCTTCTTCATGAAATCAGGTTCGTGAGGTTTGAGAAGCGCCCAGAACTCGAGTGAGCGATTCATGTGTACTGCCCGGAAGTGATCATATATCATCTGGGCTCGTTGCTTTCGAACCGAAACATCGCTTTCGCCATGGAAGACAAAAGAGCTTTTATCAGCCACTGATAACGCCTTCGGCCATCAACTCCGCCTGCCGGATAACCAGTTGGGTAGCCGACTCTTGGGCATCCGGGGGATAGCCATACTTGGTCAGCAGCCGCCGTACCGTCCGCCGCATGTCCGCGCGCACAGTTTCCCGCTGCGTCCAGTCAAGCGACGCCTTGGCCTTGATTCGATCGGCAAGCTCACGTGCAATCACCCTGAGCGTATCGGCCTGCATCACCTCACGGGCAGAGGCATTGTCCGCGAGCGCGTCGTAGAACGCGATCTCTTCTTCGGTCAGGCCTGATTCCTCGCCCCGGTGAACTGCCTCCCGAATGGCACGGGCCAAGCCGATCAACTCCTCTATTACCTGTGCCGTTGTGATCGCACGATTGGTGTATCGCGTGAGCACCGACTCCAGCGATTCACGGAATGTCCGCGACTGCACGATGTTCACCCTCTCCCGGCTTCGGATCTGGTCATTTAGAAGTTTTCGCAAGGTCTCCAGCGCCAGGTTCTTGTGCGGCAGCGCAGCCAGCCGTTCAAGGAAGTCTTCAGAAAGGATGCCCACGTTCGGTTCCGGTAAACCAGCCGCCTTAAACAGATCAATAACGCCATCAGAGGCTATCGCGCCGGAGATCACCTGACGTACCGCAGCCCGCGAATCCGGCGGAGGCGGGGGACCATCGTCCGCAAGTCGTTTGCGGATCGCAGCCCGCACACACTGGAAATATATCAGATGGTCGCGGATGGCCTCGGTTTCGTTGCGTGGAACCGACAACGCAAAAGCCTTGGACAACGCCGCCACCATCGTCATGAACCGCCTTTTACCGTCTTCCTGCTCAAAAACATAGTCCGCTCCCGACGTCACCGCATGCAACTGGTCTGCCTCGGCACCCTTGACGAATGGGCTGTAATCGAAGCCGTTGAAAAAATCACGCAACGCTTCATACTGGCGCTCCATAAGGGGCACGGCCTCTCCCTGGATTTCTTCAACAGGACTGCCTTCCCCGCCAGCCTGGGTGTACGTCTGCACTGCATCGCGGAGCTGATCGGCAATGCCGAGGAAGTCCGCGACCACGCCGCCTGGTTTTTCGCCAAACACGCGGTTCACCCGCGCTATCGCCTGCATCAGATTATGACCCGCCAGGGGTTTGTCCAGATACATCGTATGCATCGGCGGGCAATCGAATCCTGTCAGCCACATATCGCAGACGATCACCAGGCGAAAATCATCTTCGGGGTCCTTGAAACGGCGAGCAAGGGCCTCTCGCCGTCCCTTGGTTCGTGCATGGAAGGCCACGCGTTCACCCTCGGCTACCGCTCCTGTCATTACTACCTTCACGAATCCGGCTTCGTCCCCATCCGCATGCCACTCGGGCCTCAGAGCCACAATCTCTTCATAGAGGTCCATGCAGATGTTGCGGCTCATGCAGACCGCCATGGCCTTACCTTCGATGACTTCACGGCGCTTCTCGAAGTGTTCCACGATCTCTTTTGCAACCAGCTTCAACCGTTCCCGCGCCCCGACCAGTTCTTCCAGCGGAACCTCTATGTCCTTGGGGACGCCGTAACCTTCCTTGTCGGCCGCTGTTGCAGCGTCGAGCAGACTCTCGGCTTCGGCAATGCCTGCTTCATTCGGGAGCAGCTTCACCAGCCGCATCTCGTAGTAGATTGGGACGGTTGCGTTGTCCTCAATGGCTTGGCGGATGTCGTAGATATCCGCGTACTCACCGAACACAGCCGGCGTGCTGCGGTCGTCGCGCTCCAAAGGAGTGCCCGTGAAACCGATGAATGTGGCATTTGGGATCGCGTCCCGCATCCACCGCGCACCGCCTTGGAGAAAACCGTACTGGCTACGATGGGCCTCATCGGCCAGAACGACGATGTTTGACCGCTCACTGACAGGGCCGCCTCTCTCTTCGAATTTCTGGATCGTCGTAAACACAACGCCGCCGGAGGCCCGATTCAGCTTTGCCGTCAGATCTTCCCGGCTCTGGGCTTGTTCGGGCTGCTGACGAAGCAATGCCCGGCCAGAGGCAAACGTGCCGAAGAGCTGGTTGTCCAGGTCGTTGCGGTCGGTCACCACGACGATGGTCGGGTTCGCCAGTTCCGTGTCGCCAATCAGCGCCCCTGCCAGCATGAGCATCGTCAGGCTCTTGCCTGAGCCCTGGGTGTGCCAAATCACACCGCCCCGCCCGTCGCCGTGGCCTGTAGGGGGCTTCAACGCCACCTTGACGGTAGATCGTGCCCCGCGCACCGCGCGGAACTGATGATATCCCGCTACCTTCTTGATGATCTCCCCGGTCCGATCATCGTCTTCAAAAGTGACGCAGTGCAGGAGATAGTCCAGCAGCCTTGCAGGCTCGAACAGGCCCTTGATAAGAGCCTCAAGGTTTGGCTGGCCCGGTTTGAGGCAGTCTTCGATGGAGCGCCAGGGCGAGAACCGGTCCGACCCAGCCGTCAGCGAGCCGACCCGCGTGGAGTCACCATCGCTGATCACCATCAACTCATTGCAGATGAATAGCGACGGAATATGCTGCTTGTAATCTTGAAGCTGCCGGTATGCTTTCCAGACATCCGCCTGAATATTTGCGGGGTCCTTTAGTTCGATGACCACAATGGGCAGGCCATTAATAAATAGCACCTGATCGGCCCGGCGGTGGCTGTTGCCGCATTTGACGGTGAACTGGTTCACCACAAGGAGGTCATTTCTCGCCGGATAGACAAAATCCACCAGCCACGCCTTGTCACCTCGAGCTTCTCCATCAGCGGTGCGGTACTCAACGTCAATACCGTCGGTCATCAGCCGGTGGAACCACCGATTGTTCTGCTCCATCGTTGGTTCCGGCGGACGTGTGACTATCCGCACCGCCTGCTCTATGGAGTCTTCGGGTAAGTGATCGTTGATCTTCCGTAGCGCTGCTCGAAGACGTGGCTCCAGTACTACGTGCTCGTGGCTCATGCGGAGCGGGGTTTCTGCACCGGGTGAGACTTCCGCGCCTTTACGGGTATCGTAGCCCAATGCCTCGAACCAGCCCAGAGATGCCTTTTCCAGGATTTTTTCGTTCATTCCAGGCCCTCCTCTGGTTCGGCGCCTTCATCAGTGGTCTCTTGCCCCTGTCTGAACTGGACCAAGGCACTACGGTAGGCCCCGAAGTCCGCGCGGAACAATGCCTCGCTTGCAATCAACGGCACGTCCAGCACCTGGAATGGTCCAAAATTGCTGTCGATGAACTCATCGAAATCTGCGTGATCGCCATACCGGAATCGTGACAACGGATCGCGTCGTGCCGAACCGAGGTGGGTCTTGAACAACAGGCCAACCACTGCATCGGTAGAGCGAGCTAAAATCTCGGCATAACGAGCATCCAACAGGGGAGCATAGGCGTCCGAGCCATGAGCTGCGGAGCCGTGGGCATTTCTAATTTCCACAATTCCTGCAACGATCTGATTCAGTCCACGGACAAGTTGCTCCGCCCCTGTGCGCAACCGCGCATCAACGCCGCCATCATCCCTTGGTCCGAGGTTGAGGTATTTGACGGATTCAGAAACCAATTTCGGTGCTTCCCACGCGGAATCTACGGCAATGCCTCGGTCCGTCAGGATGGTTTTGCAGGTCGTCTCAATGATCGTTCTACAGAAGGATACGACTACACCGGGCCGATCCGGCATCGCCTCCTCAAGGGCTTCGACCTGTTCACGGATTCGGAGCGACTCAGGGTGTAAGGCGAGAAGCTCACGGCATGCAGGCAGCAGCGTAGAGCCGGCAACATCATTTGCCATTATCCGCCCCCTCCGCACTGGTCACCCTGATTTCGCCGGAGATCAGCTTCGGCAGCAGCGCATCCCGGATAAGGGCAAGGGTGCGGGATTCAGTTTGATTGGCAGAAACCATTGCGAACATCGGCCCGACAATTTTCCCAAAAGCGAGAGCGGTTGACTTTATCGGCCGCGCGGCCTTGAAGTGAGTTAGCGATGAGGCTGCGACACGCTGGCGGCCGCTGGTACCCGTCATGTTCTTTATGGCGAAGTCGCGGAATTCCGGCAGCCTGGCAAGGCAGTAAGCGTATATTGGCGGCAGAGGCGGTAAAGGGCGCAGGACAATGTATTCAGTCGATCCCCAGCCAATTGCCTCTGGTGGTAAGAAGTCCACAAAAGCCGTCTTGCCGTTCTCCAGGCATGGCGTAATGCGTGCGACAAGGGTATCCCCGTTCATAAACCGCATCCCTGAGCCGAAAGCTCTTTCATCCCACCTGTTCGGAGCATGACCCCGAGTTGGCATATCGGCCATCTCCAAATAGGGTGCAATTTGTCCATTTTTAAGCGGTCTTCGAGGGTTGATTTCAAATAAATTGTCCAAGGATACCACATCCCACCCCTTTGGGGTGGGTCCAAGTTCGGTTTCAGTGAGCTGATCAGGCAACTGGTCGAAAACATCCTGTGGCATACTCTGGAAACTGGTCACACCTGCCACCTTGGCCTTGACCGGCTCGAAGTCGATGAACCACGCCCTGAAGATCGCCCGCGCCATCTTCTCCAACGTTGCATTCATCCGTCGGTTCAACTCGATCTTATCATCCAACGACCCAAGGATGTCGACAATGGCCTCTTGTTCGGGAATTGGAGGGGTGGGAACCTCTATAGACCTGAGGTAAGTTACAGGCTGTGCGATGGAAGGAACGCCTGATGGAGAGCTATTTGCCAACAATTTATGTTGGCCTTCACGGGTTTTGAAATAATAAGTTATGAATGGTGGTAGAACTTTTCTTCTGTTACACCTCAAATAGAATTGTCGCTGTGAAATTATATATCGTTCATAGCGTGATGTATCAGGAATATAGGCTACTTGGCCAATATTCCCTGCGTGAGTAAAAATAACGTCTCCTTGGAACACATTTGAGTTGCTTAACTTTTCCGCATGTTCAGGCGCTATAAAGTTATACTCACCATCCTGTAATCGTGAACCATGGAGATGTTGTCCACTAATCACAGGTATGCCATCAGGTACGAAAGTGGACACTTTGATTGACGAACCAAAAGGACCCATTCCGACTTTTTCGGTGATGTCCTCAATCCTTCGATGCACCCATTCACTTGCCATAGCCAATGCCCTCCAGATTCTTCGAAATGATCTGGCTGAGTTTGGCTGACTCCTTTGTTTGCTCCTTTAGCGCAAAAGTAAGTCTTGCCATTTTTTCCTCGAAGGGTTCGCCGTCGTCTTCGAACTCGGCTGCGCCGACATAGCGGCCCGGCGTCAGGACATATCCATGCTTCCTTATCTCTTCGAGCGTGGTGGATTCGCAGAAGCCAGGGATGTCCACGTAGTCGCCGGCACCGGCTTCGCCTCGCCAAGCGTGGTAGGCACGCGCGATTCGGCCTATGTCGCTGTCGGGCGGCAATGGATATTCGTCGCGGCCGGTGAGATAGCGCAGTGCGCGGGTTTCCATCGTGCCCATCTGGCGGGCGTCGATGAAGAGCGTCTGACCCCGCCGGTCACGCCCCGCCGGCTTCAGCTTCTTGCCGGTTTTATCGCGGCTGACGAACCAGAGGCAGACAGGGATTCCGGTCGTCAAAAAAAGCTGCGCCGGCATGGCGACGATGCAGTCCACCAAATCGGCCTCGATGATATTCTTGCGGATGTCGCCCTCGCCCCCGCTACCCGAGGAGAGCGACCCATTGGCCATGACGAAGCCGGCAATACCGCCCCCACGCCCGTTGGGCGGGGCCAGGTGGTGGATGAAGTGCTGAATCCAGGCGTAGTTGGCGTTGCCGACCGGTGGGACGCCGAATTTCCAGCGCACGTCATCGCGCAGAAGCGCGCCCGACCAGTCGGAGACGTTGAACGGCGGATTGGCGAGGACATAGTCGGCCTTGAGATCAGGGTGCAGGTCTCGGACGAAGCTGTCGGCTGGCTGCTCGCCGAGGTTGGCCTCAATCCCTCGGATGGCGAGGTTCATATGGGCCAAACGCCAAGTGGTGGGGTTGGACTCCTGGCCGAAGATGGAGATGTCGCGCTGACCCCGGGCCTTCGGGCCCTTGCCGTTCCCGTTTCCAGTGGTGTGTGCTTCGACAAAGCGGACGGACTGTACAAACATGCCACCCGATCCGCAGCAAGGGTCATAGACCCGTCCCTCGTAAGGTTCGATCATTTCAACCAACAACCGGACGACAGAGCGGGGCGTGAAAAATTCGCCGCCCAGTTTGCCCTCGGCAGCGGCAAACTTACCCAAGAAGTATTCATAGACGCGGCCGAGCACATCCTTGGCGCGGGCCTGGTCGGTTCCTATTGCGATGGAGGCGATCTGGTCAATAAGACCACCAAGGCGTTCGGGGGCGATACCGCGCCGGGCGTAGTCACGTGGGAGCTTGCCCTTGAGCTTTGGGTTGTCGCGCTCAATGGCATACATTGCATCATCAATGAGCCTGGCAATGTTGGGCTGCTTGCCTTGGGCCTGGATATTGCCCCACCTGGACTCCGGTGGCACCCAAAAGACATTCTCAGCGGTGTATTCATCACGGCTTTCGAGCAGAGCCTCGGCTTCTTTCCCCTTGATGCCCTCGGCCTGGAGTTCCTCGGTGAGAGCTGCCCGGCGAGCCTCGAAGGCGTCGGAGATGTACTTCAGGAAGATCAGACCGAGGACAACGTGCTTGTACTCTGCGGCGTCGATGGAGCCGCGCAGTTTGTCCGCGGTCTGCCACAGCGCCTCCGGGTCAACACCTAGCTCACCGGCGCTGATAATGGCAGTTTGCCCGGATTGATGATTGTTCGATGCCATGGTTCAGTACCTTCCCCTGTGGGCCGGCCTATGCGCCCTCTTTTGATTTTGGCTTGCCTGCGCAAACATCCTTGGTCCGTATGGACCATCATTATTCTTCTACTAAAAACTCTTGGAGGAGATCACGGCTCTTCTCGCCCAGGTTCCGAAGCAAGTCCTCGATTTGCTTCATTGCCAGCGGCGACGGCTTAGCTCGGCCGTTCTCCCATCGGTTGATGGTTGGAAAGGTCACACCGAGCTTTGCCGCGAATTTCTCCTGGGTGAGTCCTGTGCGTTCCCGAAGTTTGCGGACCAGTATATGGATGTCTGCCTGCGTATTCAACAATCTTCTCCTTTCAGATCCAAAAGAGACCTGAGCAGATCACAAATTATAATACGTAGCATATCAAATGATATATCATGCAATGTTAAGAAAGCGCTGTCAAGCGGGATTTCCACCCGGAGGCTTTTCTGGATGGGAGATAACTTGGCTTCAGTGCCAGACCCCGCCCAATAGCTCTTTGAAGGAGCTGATCCAGCGATTCTCGCCTACGTAAAGCCAGGCAGGAAGCATGGCTCCGTTTACCCGGACCGGGACCAGGACGCGGCAGTAGAGGCAAGGGCCGCCGGGGTGAAATCCCTCCAGCCGGTCAATGGCCTGGAGGCGGGTCTCGGGGTCGTCGAAAATCAAAAGTTCCCCGTACACGGGGCCCCAGGGCGCGCACGTGGCGTTCTTGGGGAGCCGATTGGGGGTTGACTCGGGGTCGCGCACGAGGGCCGCGAAGCGCGCTTGTGTGGCCACGTCGGCCAGGGGGTCGGTGGTGCCATGAGCTAGGACGTCCTCCTCCGGGACCTGCAGGACCGGAATGCCGGAGGACGTCTCGAAGAGGCGGCCGCGGACCACTGCGTCCTCCACAGCCAGGACGCCTCGGCAAAAGCGGTCGTGGTTCCAGAAACCTCGCTTGAGAGTCCCGTAGACGAAGAGCCTCAGCATTCCGCTCGTGTTCGCCTTCGAGGATTCTACTGGGTTCATTGCCTGGTTCATGGGGGTGTCTGTCATGGTTCCGCTCCCTTTCTCTCCTGGGCCACGAATTCGAAGGGCTCCACTGAAAACCCGGCCAAGTTATCGCACCGGAACACCGCGAGGCTCATGGGCGGGACCGGGAGGTCCTTCCATCCCTTTTCCTCGGATAGGACGACGTCCAAGTATATTGGGTCCGAAGCGTATAGCACCGCTTTTCGCTTGGGATGCCAGCGCATTTCCAGCGGCCTGTTTCCTTTGAGCACGAGGACGGCGCCCGGGTCGGTCCGGCAGGCTAGGACGGCAGTGATCTGGCCGCGGCAGCGCCGGAGCCGGACCTTGAACCGCTCGATGTCCACGCTCCCGTCCCGGGCTGCGTTCGCGGCCAGGCGGAACAGAATCTCGCTGTCCACCTCGGCGAAGCGCCGCATCTTCCAGCGGCG
>JACRLG010000034.1 GCA_016235345.1 Deltaproteobacteria bacterium
GCCCCGGTTTCCGCTATCACCTTTTTCTTGCCCATCCACCTGGCAAGAAGGGCCTGGCCCAGGGTGTTGTTGATCTTGTGTGCGCCGGTGTGGGCCAAATCCTCGCGCTTCAAGTAGATTTTGGCCCCGCCCAGTTTTTCCGTGAGCCTTTTGGCCAGAAACAGGGGCGTGGGCCGTCCGGTGTAACGGGTCAGGAGTTCAAGAAGCTCGGCGGTGAAACGGGGATCGTCCTTCACCCCGGCGTAGGCTTTTTGAAGCTCCAGAATGGCGGGTATGAGGGTTTCGGCAACGTACCGGCCCCCGAAGCGCCCGAAATAGCCGCGTTCATCGGGAATAGCGGAATTCTGCATTATTTGGCTCATCAAAAAATCCTCCTGGTATTTCGGGGCGGCAAGGCCCTTATGGCGTCCATGAAGGCCCGCACCCTTTTTTCATCCTTTTTTCCATAGGCGCTTTCAAGGGCCGAGCTTGCGTCAAGCGCGTCGGCCTTGGCGCCGGTTGCGGCAAAGGCCGCGTTTTCGGCGGATAAGCCCCCGGCAAGAATCATGGGGACCTCCCCTGTTACCCCCAAAGCTTCGGTCCAGTCCCATGTTTTTGCGTTTCCGCCCGGAAGCGCGCCCTCCGCACATTCCATCAGAAAGGCGTCGGGCCGGTAGAGGGCAGCGTCGATAAAATTAGGTGCGCGGTTGATAAAAAGCACCTTTATTACCCTTATTCCGCTTGCCCGAAGTTCATCCACAGTTTCCGGCGGCTCCTGGCCGTGGAGCTGGGCCCATTCTATGCCCGAAGTTCTGGCGTGGGCAAGCACGCTTTGGGCCGTTTCATTGACGAAAACCCCCACAGCCGCCACCGAAGGCGGCAGGGCGTCCGTCACGGCCCGCGCCTGCCCGTCGGTAACGAATCTTGGACTTTTGGGGTAAAAAACCAGGCCCACTGCGTCGGCCCCGAAACCCGCGCACATCAGGGCATCTTCCGGGGTGGTTATTCCGCAGATTTTGACCTGGACCCTTTCGCTTCCCTTCATGATGCCATGCCTTTAAGATTGCGAAGCATGGCTGTGGGGTCGGGTGATTTCACCAGGGTTTCGCCGATCAGAAAATTGCACACCCCGGAATCCATAATCCTTAAAATGTCCTCACGGCTTTTTATGCCGCTTTCGCACACGGCCTTTTTGTCCTGTGGGAGGAGCTTGCTTAGCCGCTCCGTGGTTCCGATGTCGGTAACAAAGGTCTTTAAGTTGCGGTTGTTGATGCCGACAAGTTCCGCCCCGGCTTTGAGCGCCCTTTCAAGCTCGCATTCCTCGTGCACCTCAACAAGGGCCGTCATCTTAAACTCTTTCGCAAGCTTTATCGCCTCGGCCAGGAAAGCGTCGTCAAGGGCCGCCACGATGAGCAGAATTGCGTCCGCGCCCATCACCACGGTTTCGAAAACCTGATAAGTGGAAACGATGAAGTCCTTGCGCAGAACCGGCAGGGTGGAGCTTTGCCGTGCGCTTCCAAGGTCGCCTTCCAGGGCCTTGAAAAAGGGGGCGTCCGTAAGAACCGAGATGCAGGACGCCCCGCCTTTCTCATAGGCCCTGGCCAGGGCCGCCGGGTCGAGGTCCGGGCAAAGCGGCCCCTTGGAGGGGGAGGCCCGCTTGATCTCGGCAATGATGCAGGCATCCCGCGAGCCGGGCTCGGATAAAGCGCCGAAAAAATCGCGCTTCCTTCCCACGAGCAGGGCCTTTTCCCAGAGAGCCTCCTCGCAGGTCCTCAGGCGGGACTCCTCAACCTGCCTCATCTTTTCAACCAGGATCGTTTCCAGAAAATCCGGCTTGTCCATTATACCGTCCCTTACGGATCGAGGCGCTCTCTTCCCCCCAGAAAAGAGCCGTCTGTTTTAAGATTTCATGAAAGCAACAAGGTCATCCAGCTTTTTTAACGCAGCCCCGGATTCGATGGATTTTCGGGCAAGGGGTACTGCGTCGGAAAAATCCCTGGCAAGGCCCGTGACTATCAGGGCGGCGGCGGCATTGGCCACCACCACGTCGGCACAGGCTCCGGGCTCGCCCGAAAGGACCATGCGGGTGATTTCGGCATTCCGGGCCGGAGTTCCGCCGCGAAGGTCCTCTATCAGCCATCGCCTTCCTATTATCTGCTCAGGGCTTATGTCATAGGTGCGGACATGGCCGTCCCTGAGTTCGGAAATCCTGGTCTTTTCGCACACGGATATTTCATCCAACCCCTCGTGGCCGTGAACCACGAAGGCCCGCTTGGCTTTCAAGAGATTAAGGGCGGACGCGAACATTTCCGTCAGCTTGGGATCGTATACCCCTAAAACCTGATATCCCGCGCCCGCCGGGTTGGTGAGGGGGCCCAGCATATTGAAAATCGAGCGTATGCCCACCTCTTTTCTGGCCCTGGCCGCGTGCTTCATGGCCCCGTGATAAAGGGGGGCGAAGAGAAAACCTATGCCCACAGCGGCTATGGCCTCCTCCACCTTTTCTGGCGGAGCCATTACGTTGACCCCCAGGGCCTCAAGGACGTCGGCTGAACCGCTCTTGCTGGAGGCGGCCCGGTTGCCGTGCTTGGCCACGGTCACCCCCGCGCCCGCCACCACGAAGGCGGACGTGGTGGAGATGTTGAAGGTGTTCTTGCCGTCGCCGCCCGTGCCGCAGGTGTCCACCACAACTCCTCCGGGGGTCTGGACCCTGACGGCCTTCCTTCGCATGGCCCTGGCCGCGCCGGCCAATTCCTCGAAGCTCTCCCCCTTGGCTGCAAGGGCGGCCATGAACGCGCCTATCTGGGCGTCGGTCAGATCCCCGGCCATCAAGAGGTCCATCAGCCGGGTGGCTTCTTCCTCGTAAAGATCGTAACCCGCCACTATTTTCTGCAATGTTTCGGTAAACATGAAAGCCTCCTTTTAAATAGCCGGATGCCGAAACTTTTCTTGGGTAATGCCTTCCCGGTCCCTAAAGCTCTCCGGCGAGAGTCAGGAAATTCCGCAACAGCCTCTTTCCCACAGGGGTCATTATGGATTCGGGATGAAACTGGATTCCCTCCACGGGAAATTCCCTGTGGCGGATCCCCATGATTTCGCCGTCTTCAGACCTGGCCGTGATTTGAAGGCAATCGGGGACGTGCTCCTCAAGAGCCGCAAGGCTGTGGTAGCGCATGGCGGTAAAGGGGTTCGGAAGGCCCGCGTAAACTCCAAGGCCGTCTGCGGTGACCTCGCTGGTCTTGCCGTGCATGAGGCTTTTCGCCTGCCCCACCCTGCCGCCGAAGGCCACGCAGATGGACTGGTGGCCCAGGCACACTCCGAGGATTGGCACGGTGGGCGACAGCGCACGGATAAGGGATACCGAAACCCCGGCGTCTTCCGGTGCCTTGGGTCCGGGGGAGATCACGATGCCCCTTGGGCGGGCTGCGGCGACTTCCTCCACCGTGACCGCGTCGTTGCGGGCCACCTCGACTTCCGCGCCCAGAATTTTGAGGTATTGTACTAAATTGTATGTGAAAGAGTCGTAATTGTCTATCATGAAAATCATTGTGTCACTCCTTCCCGTCCCTGGACGATCCGTTCACGAGCTCAACGGCTCTTTGAATGGACTTGGCCTTGTTGACCGTTTCGACATGTTCGCTTTCCGGGTCGGAATCCGCCACTATGCCGGCCCCGGCCTTCACCGTGAGAACACCGCTTGAAATGGAGGCCGTGCGGATGGTTATGGCGAAATCCATGTTGCCCGTAAACGAGACATAGCCGACAGCACCGCCGTAAGGCCCGCGAGCCTCGTCCTCAAGCTCGGCTATTATCTCCATGGCCCTCACCTTGGGAGCGCCGGAAAGGGTCCCGGCGGGAAATGTCGCCCGGAAAAGGTCCCAGCCGTCATAATCCTTCAGAAGATCGCAGGAGATGTTGGAAACAAGGTGCATCACGTGGGAGTAGCGTTCCACTAACATGAGATCGGTAACCTGCACGGTGCCGGTTTCCGCCACCCGTCCTAGGTCATTTCGTCCCAGGTCCACCAGCATCAGGTGTTCGGCCCTCTCCTTGGGGTCTTTCAAAAGCTCGTCGGCGAGGCTCCGGTCCTCCTGCTGGTTTTTGCCGCGCTTCCTGGTTCCGGCTATGGGCCGCAAGGTGGCGGTTCCGTTTTCCAGGCGCACCATGGTTTCGGGCGATGAGCCCACCAGGGCCAGATCGTCGAATTTGAAGAAAAACATGTAAGGAGAGGGATTTATGTAGCGCTGGGCCCGGTAGAGGCTTTCCGGGTCCACCGCCGGGCTTGCCGTGAAGGGCTGGGCTATCACGGCCTGGATGATGTCCCCCGCCATGATGTAGTCCTTAACCTTTTTCACCTTTTCCTGGTAGGAGCCAACCGGATTTTTGGGCGAAACGCCCCCCACCCTTTCAATGGGGGTAAGGGGTTCTTCGAGCGGGGTCTTGAGGGATTCCTGCATCTCGTCCAGCCGCCTTATTGCATCCTCGTAGGCTTTTTCCGGCCCTGCCCCGTTTCCGGTGAAGGCATGGGCCACAAGGGTTAAGGTATGGCGCTGGTTGTCGAAGACAAAAAGAGCGTCGGTGAGAACGAAGCGCGCAAGAGGTTCGTTTTCCGGGAGCTTGTTTTCAATGCGCTCAAAAAAGGAGACCGTCTCGTATGAAAAATAGCCCACGAGCCCGCCCCAGAACCTGGGAAGCCCGTTTAGGGCCACGGGTTTGAACTCCGCCATGAAGCCCCTTAAAACAGAAAGCGGGTCGCCCCTGTGGGGGATGCTCCTGGTTTCGCCCTTTTCCTTTATTTCCACGCGGTCGCCGAAAACAGAAAGCTCGGCCCTGCAGCCGACTCCCAGGAAGCTGTACCTGGCCCAACGTTCCGCGCCCTCGACGCTCTCCAGCAGAAACACGGGGCCTTGCGCATTTTTGTTCTTCAAAAGCACCGACACCGGGGTTTCAGTGTCCGCGAGAATCTCCACGCACACGGGGATCACGTTGCCCTTTTCGCTGGCTTCAAGAAATTCGGATTTTGAAGGAAACCTTGAAAGAATCATGCTGCCCCCTTGTCGGCCAAATCATCGCGGAAAAGAGCGTTGATTTTTTCGATGTCCCGGCAAAGGTCCGCGAACTGGGCCGGATAAAGGCTCTGGCCGCCGTCCGAAAGGGCCTTTTCCGGCTGGTTGTGAACCTCGATCATGAGCCCGTGCACGCCCACCGCCGCCGCCGCCCTGGCAAGGGGCGTCACCTGGCTTCGGACCCCTGCGGCGTGGCTTGGATCGACGATTATGGGCAGGTGGCTTTCATGCTTCACCACTGGGACGGCGGAGAGATCCAGGGTATTTCTGCTGTGCATGGCGAAGGTTCTGAGGCCGCGCTCGCACAGGATCACGTCCATGTTGCCGCCTTCAAGTATGTATTCGGCGGCCATGAGCCATTCCTCGATGGTGGCCGACATGCCGCGCTTTAACATCACAGGCTTTCTGCTCTTTCCGGCGCGCTTCAGAAGCGTGAAGTTCTGCATGTTGCGGGCTCCTATCTGGACCACGTCGGCGTATTCCTCCACCATGTCGAAGACCTCGTGGTCCATGGCCTCGGTGATTACGGGAAGACCGGTCTCCTCGCGGACCTTCGCAAGAATCTTCAAGCCCTCCAGGCCCAGGCCCTGGAAGGAATATGGCGAGGTTCTGGGCTTGAAGGCCCCTCCCCGGAACATGGTGGCCCCGGCCTGTTTCACGTCGCGGGCTATGGAAAGGCACTGTTCCAGGCTCTCCACCGCGCATGGCCCGGCCATTATGGTGAAGCCGCCGTTTCCGACCTGTGTATTGCCCACCTTGATCACCGTGTCCTCATGCTTGAACTCGCGGCCCACCAGTTTATAAGGTTTGGTGACGGGAATGGCCTCCCTCACCCCCGGCATGGCCAGAAAGAGCGAGGCGTCCACCGGCCTGTCGTTGTGAAGGATTCCTATGGCGGTGCGTTCCCCGCCGGGAATGGGGCGGGCGATGAATCCGCTTGCTTCGACTGCCTCGATTACGGCTTTTATGTCCTCTTCGGTGGCGCTTTTTCTCATTACCAGCAGCATGGTTTCATCCTCCGTTGGGTTGAATCATCGATTGAACCAAAATCAAAAGGGGCCTTGGGTTGTATCAACCCGCAGCCCCGAAAACTGAAAAAGGACCGCAGGCCTTTGCGCCCGTGGTCCTTCCGGAAATTTTGCCTTATGAAACTAACGTGTTACGCGGCGTTTTCTCCGAAGGGGTTTGATTGGGCGCACGAGTACGAAGTGCGCCAGCACCAGACCCAACCGGAAAAACCTTTTGCGAAAACACGATTCATGAAAAAACTCCATTTGGCATCTTATGAACCTCTAATCCAAGGCCAAGCTGCCTGTCAAGGAAAAATAGCATTACCGGCCGCTTCATACACAATATCCAAAGGATTACAGAAACACCTTGTAACTTATTTTCAAAACCTTTCCGAGACGTTTTGCCATGTTGACGCCTATGGGCCTCTTACCGTTTTCCATTTCCGAAATATGGCGCTGGGGGATACCGGTGATTTCGGAAAGGCGCGCCTGGGTTACTCCTTCCTTGCCGCGAGCGCCGCGCAGGGCGATTCCGGCAAGCTTTTTGGCGCCATATTCAGGGAAAGCCTCGCGCCACGGGATGACCTCGGAAGCCTCGGAAAAACCCAGGCCCACCAGAATCCTTACAGCCTCTTCCCTGCAGGACGACGGCCCGACGAACCGGAGGACGACGTTTTCAATAGGGGGCTTTTTCGTGGTTTCCAACATATTTCACCTCCACAAGCCGAGCGGCGTTGTCCACTGATTCCCATATCGCAACGTAGGTGGGACGGCCAATTTTAATGTGGCAATGATGCAGGTTGACGCCAAGCCTTCCATAATTTGGCCAGTTGCCTCGAACAGGTCCTCTCGCCTCAATGTCGAGCATAAGGGCCACCAGACGGGAGCGCACCGATTCCGGCAGCCTGGAAATGGTCTTTGCAGCCTTGTCAGTGATACCGACTGTCCATTTCATTTGCAATATACCAAAAATTAGTATTAAGTTAAAGAGAAAAACACTCTCATCAAACCGTAATGCGTTTACTAATCTTGCCTCAATTTCTTTATCGTGTCAACCGCCGTCTTAAGGAAACCCATGTTTCACTGAAAATGATCCGCAAGCTGAAAACCTCCTTTTAAACCGCCGACAGGTGACCGCTTTCTCTTTGAACTTGACCGGGCCGCCGGTTTTTCGTATTCTGCCTGAACTCCCATCCGTAAAACCCCATAAGGAGTCCCCCCCATGAGCGAAGATATTTACAGGCGGCTGCAAAAGGTGTTGGACACGCTTCCCAACGGTTTTCCCGAAACCCCCTCCGGGGTGGAGATCAAAATCCTCAAAAAGTGCTTCTCTCCTGATGAAGCAGAGCTTTTCTGCGACTTGAAGCTGAAGTTCGAGACGGCGGAGCAGATCGCCGCCCGCACGGGCCGCCCTCTTCCGGGCCTGGAGGAGAAGCTCCACTCCATGTGGAAAAACGGACTGGTTTTCATGGTGGATTTTGGGACCGCAAAGGTTTACAAGATGCTTCCCTGGGCCTTCGGAATCTTCGAGTTCCAGCTTCACCGCATGGACAGGGAACTTGCCGAGCTTCTGGAACAGTACCAGGACTTTTCCAAGCAGTTTTTCAACAACACGCCCCAGCTCATGACGGTTGTTCCGATTGAGGAAAAAATCCCCGCCGAACACGTGGCGCTTCCCTACGAGTCGGTTTCCGCCATCATCGAAAAGGGCCTGTCCTTTGCCGTGGCCCAGTGCATCTGCAAACAGGAAAAAAACCTTCTCGGCAAGGGCTGTGAAAAGCCCCAGGAGATCTGCCTGGCCATAGCTCCCGTTCCGGGGGTTTTCGAGAACCATTTCTGGGGCAGGCCCATTTCAAAGGACGAGGCCAAAAAGGTCCTGGGCCTTGCCGAGGAAAAGGGCCTGGTGCATCTTTCCTGGAACATCCAGGATGGCCAGTATTTCATCTGCAACTGCTGCGGCTGCTGCTGCGGCGTCCTGCGCTCCATGAACGAGCTTGGATGCACGAACGTCGTGAATTCGGCCTTCTACGCCGAAATCGACCCTGAAAAATGCATTGCCTGCGGGCTCTGCGCCGATGAGCGCTGCCAGGTGAAGGCCATAGAGGAAGACGGGGGCGTTTACAGGGTTGTAAAAGACAGGTGCATAGGCTGCGGGCTGTGCGTCACCACCTGCCCCGAGGACGCCATCGCGCTTGTCCGCAAGCCCGCCGAAGAAGTTGTCACGCCGCCCGCCAACGAGGATGCGTGGTTCATCGAGCGCGGCCAAAAGCGCGGCGTGGATTTTTCCAAGTATATGTAACACCACATTAAAAGGCCAAAATTTGAAGGCTGTCAAAAAACGACGAACGCGGAGCGCAAAAAACCAATGAGCAAGCGTACTTCAGTACGTGGCGGAATTGGTTTTGATGCGCGACACGGTAGTATCGCGTTTTTGGGCAGCCAGACCGTAAGTAAGGAAATGTAATAAATGTCCGCCAAAAAAAGAGGCATTCTGATCACGGGGGCAGCTCATCCGTGGGGAAGAAATCTTATTCCGCTTCTGGAGGAAGACCCGGAATTCGACCCGATAATCGGGATCGATTTCAAGAAGCCGGAAACCCCCTTCAAGCGGGTGGAGTTCTTCCAGGTGGACCTCCACAACCCCCTGATCGCCGAGCTTTTGCAGGTTGCCAAAGTTGACACGGTGTGCCACCTTTTGTTTTTGGACACCTACAAGAGCGACGAGGAATATTTCGACCAGAACGTCATGGGGGCCATGGACCTTCTGGCTGCCTGCGCTGCGGGCGAAATAAAGCGGGCCATAATCCTTTCAGACACCAAGGTTTACGGGGCCGAGCCGGGGCATCCCAATTACATCTCCGAATACGGCGATTTCAAGGGCCGCCACAACCACCGCTACATCCAGGACCGGGTGGAGCTTGAAATCATGGTGGACCGCTTCGCCCGCCAGAACGTGACCCCCAGGCTCTGCATCCTTCGTTTCGCCAACATCGTGGGAAAAGCCATCGAAACCCCGGTCACCCGCTACCTGGACAGCCTCATCGTGCCAACGGCCTTAGGGTTCGACCCCATGTTCCAGTTCACCCACGAAAAAGACGTCCTGGCCTGCCTCTACCACACCATTAAAAGCGAGGCCACCGGGGTGTTCAACGTGGCGGGCGACGGGGCCATACCCCTTTCGCTGGCCCTAAGGCTCGGAGGCAAGATGGCGCTCCCGCTTCCGGCCACGGTGATAAAGGCCACGGGCGCGGTGTGGCGCAAGGCGGGCCTGAAGGGGCTCATGGACTCCATCCCCATAGAGGCCAACTACTTAAAGCATAGTTGCCTGGGCGACACCACCCGCATGAAGGACTGGCTCAAGTTCTATCCCCGCTACAGCTCAAAGGATGCGGTGACGGACTTTTTCGACAATATCCGCGTGAGGCATTACCTGCCGAAGCGCACCAAGATACGCTCCGATCCCCTTTCCTCGGAAAAGCTCCAGGAGTGGATCCGCGCCCGCCGAAGGGCCACGGATTACCTGACCGATCTTATCGAGACGTTCAACAAGGAAGGCGAACATGACCAGTGACCCCGACGCCCAGGGCCAGGAAAACCGGCAGGGTGAGCCGGACGCCCGCCGGTGTCACGGAGTGACCGTAAAGGGCGCTCCATGCCGCAACAGGCCGCTTGCCGGGCAAGACTACTGCCTTTTGCACACGCCCAAGACGCAGGGCGAAAGATGGGCCGAAATAGGCGACGAACCGCCTCCGCCCCCCAAGACCGTTGAAAGCTGGAAGGAATTCTTCCAGATGATGGCCCGCCGCCACAGGGGCCGCTACGACGTGGACGATCTCGGCCTCGACATGGAATTTCTGGAGCAGTTCCGACCCCTTGCCCGGTGGATATATCACAAGTACTGGCGGGTTACCGTAACAGGAATCGAAAACGTGCCCGCCGAAGGCCGGGCTCTCCTGGTGGCCAACCATTCTGGCGTTCTGCCCTTTGACGGGGCAATGGTGATAATGGCCGTTCAGGAGGAGCATCCACAGCACCGCATGGTGAGGGCTCTCGTCCTGTCGCTCTTTTTCAAACTGCCCTTCACCGCCCCGCTTCTGGCCAAGACCGGCCAGGTACAGGCCAACCCCGTCAACTCCGAACGGCTTCTGAACAACGACGAGCTGGCCCTGGTCTTTCCCGAAGGAGTGAAAGGCATAGGCAAGGTTTGGCGCAAACGCTACCAGCTGGCCCGCTTCGGCAGGGGCGGATTCGTCCGGGTTGCCCTGAAAACCCGCTCCCCCATCATTCCGGTCTCCATAGTCGGCGCGGAGGAAATCTATCCGCATCTGATGAACTTAAAACCCATAGCCAACCTTTTCGGGCTTCCCTATGTTCCCATAACGCCTTTTTTTCCGTGGTTGGGGCCTTTGGGGCTGATCCCCCTTCCCACAAGGTGGTACATCCATTTCGACGCGCCCATAAACATTCCCGACATGAACTACAGGCGCTCGGAGGAGCCTCTTCTCATGAGCAAAATCTCCAACCAGGTGCGCGACACCATTCAGCGCAACATCCACGAGAGGCTTAAGAGTCGGCGAAGCGTTTTCTGGTAGCAGGCTGTCGAAAAACTTTGGTCCGCTTTGTTGTGCTGCGCCTCCCGGCTCGGTCACGTACAACCATCCTTATTTAGCCCAAGAACTCTGCGATTTCTTGGGCGGGTACGCTCCCTCGCCGCTCGCCTGCACGCCTTGCGGCTCATGGTTTTTGACCGGCCTGCCAAATTTGGTTTTCAACAATGGGCGGGATTTAGCGGCTTTATGCCATGCGGCAACCCAATCGGCAGTGTCGGCGGAAAAGGATCAGATTCATGGGAAAGGTTGAGGAAATTCTTCTTGACGGCCAGATGCGCAGCCAGGTTGCCGATGATTGCGTGGCGCTCATCGACAGCGAGGTGGCTTCCAAAAAGGGAGCCACCGGGCTCGTTATAAAGGCTGGCTACCGGAGCTTTAAAGCCCTGAAACCCGGAATTGTCGAGGCTGCGGTGGAACATCTCCTGCCCCGCTTCGCCCGGATCATGGACCGGTATTTCGAGGATTTCACCTCTCAGAAAGCTTCGGGCGGATTCGCGGACTGGATCGCCGCCAAGGCCGACCTGGTTGCCGAAGACCTCCTGGCCATAACGGACGAGGTTGTGGCCAATAGCGAGTTGAAGTCCATAAAGCCCATATACTCCGGGCTTCGCAAAATGGGAAAAAACAACGTGGCCGCCGCCGTGCCCGCAATGGGGAGGCTGATAACGAAATATGCGGAGCAGAAGTGACCGAAGGACCGCAACCACCGGGCTTCAAGAAATGACTTATGGCTATGTCTAACGATAGTAAAACCGTTTCCATAATCCGGTATCGCGGAAATGATATCACACGGGACACCGCCTGCCTCATCTCCGAGGCGGTTCTCACCGTCAATATAAACGGTAAAACCAGGTTCACCCCGGCGCGCACTCCCGGCGACGAAGCGGCCCAGGCGGCGGGGCTCTGCGTTGGGGCCGGAATTCCCATAGCGCCTGAAAGCATTGTTGTCAGCCCTGATGGCTCAGTTGTTGACATCACCATCCCCGAATTCGACGACCAAAATCCGCGCCCGCCCTGCCCTGTCACCGACCCTTTCAAATTTCCGGTATCCAAAATTATCGATGCCGGACGCATTCTTTCCGATGCCCAGCACCTTAGGCGCAAGACCCATAGCACCCACGCCGCAGTCATCTTCGACGCCGGTTTTTCGGTGATCGCCGCCTCCGAGGACGTGAGCCGCCACTCGGCCATTGACAAGGTGATCGGAATGGCGTTTCTAGGGGGAAAACTTTCCTCGGCCAAGGCCATAATGCTCACCTGCCGCCAGAACTCCGACGTCATGGTGAAAATCGTGAACGCTGGAATCCCGGTGCTTCTCTCGGTGTCGAGGCCCACGGTTTCCGCCCTTCTAACGGCGAAAGAGTACGGCCTCACGGTGGCGCTTCTTGGAAGAAACGACGAGGTGGTCTCGTTCTGCGGAGAACATAGATTAATCCCGTAACCCACACGCTCGAAAAGGAAATCCCGTGAACCTCATCGCGCCTTCAATTCTGTCCGCCGATTTCGCCCGTTTGGGCGAGGAGATCAAGGCCGTGGAAAAGGCCGGAGCCGACTGGATACACGTGGATGTCATGGACGGCCGCTTCGTGCCCCAGATAACCATAGGCCCGGAAATCGTTAGGGCCGCCAAGAGGTCAACCGACCTTCCCCTGGACGTGCATCTCATGATCCTCGAACCCGAACGCTACGTCGAGGACTTCGCAAAAGCCGGGGCCGACATCATCACCATCCACCCGGAATCCACGGTGCACGTCAACCGGGTTCTTGTGCAGATACGCGAGCTTGGCAAAAAGGCCGGGGTCACCATAAACCCCTCCACCCCCCTTGCCGTTTTGGACTGGGTGTGGGAATACTGCGACGTCATCATGCTGATGAGCGTCAACCCCGGTTTCGGCGGCCAGAAGTTCATACCCAACTGCCTGGAAAAGACCCGCGCCCTTGCCCTTATGCGCGATCAAAAAAAGCGCGAGGGAAAGACCAACGCGCTTATCGAAATCGACGGCGGCGTAAAAACCGACAACATCGGCTCCATCGCACAAGCCGGGGCGGATGTCTTAGTGGCGGGCTCGGCGGTTTTCGGAAGCTCCGATTACGCGGCCACAATAAAAAAACTCAAGGAAGAGGCGGGCAAGAGCAATGGCGGATACGCCTGAACCCATACCTGACCGGATATTGGTCATCCACGGCCCGAACCTCAACATGCTTGGGAAACGGGAGCCGGAAATCTACGGATCGACGACGCTGGAGGACATCAACGAAAACCTCTTCATAGTGGGTGAGGAACTGGGCTTCGAGGTCAAATGCTTCCAGTCCAACCACGAAGGGGCGATAGTCGAAAAGCTTCAGTGCGCCATGGGGAATGTAAAGGGCATCATCATAAATCCCGCAGCCTTCACCCATACCTCGGTGGCCATCAGGGACGCCCTTCTGCTCCACAAGGTCCCCATCGTCGAGATTCACCTTTCAAACATATTCAAGCGCGAACCCTTCCGCCATCACTCGTATGTTTCGGATATCGCCAGCGCGGTAATGTGCGGATTCGGCCATAAAGGATACGAAATGGCCCTGAGAGCCATTGTTGATATGATTGCAGACAAATAGCAGCCCGTCTAAAAACGCGAATCGCTGTGTCGCGCATCAAAGCCAATTCCGCCACGTACTTTTAGTACGCTTGCTCAGTGGCTTCTTGCGCTCCTTGCGCTTCATCGTTTTTATCCAGGCTGTGTATCCGGCTTTTTCAACTTGCACTACTTTCTCCCCACCTCACATTTTGGAAAGGTTACGAAAATGGCTCAGGTTATTGCAGACAGGCGGGACATCGATTTCGTGCTCTACGAGCAGCTTGACACCGAAGCTTTGGTGAAGCATCCGCGTTATGCCGAGTTCAACAAAAAGACCTTCGATCTTCTGGTGAACGAGGCCCGGAATTTCGCGGTGAAGGAAATCCTTCCCATGCTGGCGGATTCCGACAAGAACGGAGCGCGCTTTGAAAACGGCAAGGTCATCACCCCGGATGCATACAAGAAGGCATACAAGAACTTCTGCCAGGGCGAGTGGATCGCCATGTCCGAAGACCCCGAAGTAGGCGGCCAGGGGGTTCCCCACACGGTGAGCCAGGCGGCCCTTGACTACCTCATCGGCGCCTCCTTCGCCTTCATCGCCTACGGCATGGCGGGCCACGGAACGGCAAAAATGATCGAGATTTTCGGCACGCCCAAGCAGAAGGAGCTTTACCTCGGCAAGCTCTACTCCGGCGCATGGGGCGGCACGATGGTCCTCACCGAGCCCGAAGCCGGAAGCGACGTCGGAAACCTCACAACCACCGCCCGCAGAAACGATGACGGCACTTTCACCATCACCGGAAACAAAATCTTCATAACCAACGGCGAGCAGGACTTAACGCCCAACATCATCCACCCGGTTCTGGCCCGCATCGAAGGCGCGCCCAAGGGCACCAAGGGCATATCGCTTTTCATCGTCCCCAAAATCTGGGTGAACGAGGACGGCTCCCTTGGCGAGGAAAACGACGTTGTGTGCACTGGCATCGAGGAGAAAATGGGCCTGCACGGAAGCGCCACCACAAGCCTCACCTTCGGCGGCAAGGGCAAATGCCGTGGCGTTTTGCTGGGCGAGGAAAACAAGGGCATGAGGGTGATGTTTTACATGATGAACGAGGCCCGGCTCGCAGTGGGCGCAATCGGAGCCTGCAACGCCTCCACCGCCTACCTCTACGCTCTTAATTACGCACGCGAGCGCAAGCAGGGGCGCGACCTCATGGAGGCCATGAACCCTGCGGCCCCGCCCGTTGCCATCATCAACCACCCGGACGTCAAAAGAATGCTACTTTGGATGAAGGCCCACGCCGAAGGAACCCGAAGCCTGGTTTACTACTGCGCGAACCTCTTCGACAAGATACACACCGCCGCAAACGACGAGGAAAAGGAACTCTGCCAGGGCCTGGTGGAATTTCTCACTCCCATCATAAAAAGCTACTGCACGGATCGCGGCTTCGAGGCCGCAGTTATGGCCATCCAGGTTTACGGCGGCTACGGCTACACCCAGGAATTCCCGGTGGAGCAGCTCGCCCGCGACTCCAAGATCAACTCCATCTACGAGGGCACCAACGGCATACAGGCAATGGACCTTCTGGGCCGCAAGCTCGGCCAGAAGGGCGGCAAGTACTTCCTCTCTTTCCTCAATGAAGTAAAACTGACGGCCCAACGCGCCGACGCCCTTCCGGCCCTGTCCGATCTCGCTGGCCGCGTGGTGAAGGCCGCAGACCGCCTCTCCGAAACAGCCATGGCCCTTGGAGCCACCGCCATGAGCGCCAAGGTCAAGACTGCCTTCGCCTTCTCCTTCCCCTTCCTGGAATGCGCGGGAGACCTCGTAATGGCCTGGATGCTCCTGTGGCGGGCGACGATTGCGGCGGAAAAACTGGCCGGGACCAACGACGCCAAGAATACGGCCTTCTACGAGGGCCAGATCGCCAGCGCCCGGTACTTCATACGCAGCATCCTGCCCGTGACCCTTGGCCGCATGGACGCCATAAACGGCATGGATACGGCGGTCGAAGACATCACCGACGCCATGTTCGGGGCGTAATAAATACGCCTGTCCAAAAACGCGAACTGCTGTGTCAGAGCAAAGCGGGCGGGTCGGAATGTACGAAAAGTACTATTCCGACCCGCCCGCTTCACTCTTCCTTGCATTTCATCGTTTTTGATCAGGCTTCGCATCGAGCCGCTTTGGAGGGGTGACAAAAGATTGAAGGTTTTCCAGGCAGGGCGGGTCCGAGCTTAACGGCGCGTACCCGCACTGCCATTTTCGTTTTTCTTTCCAACCCCAACCCCCCGTCCCTGAACCGGAAAAAAATGAAGGGCCTGCCCGGAATCTGGGAGGCCCGCATAACCCACGGCTGGCGCTTCACCTTCCAGGTGACGGACGATCTCTACATCCTCCGCAATATCGGCACGCATGACGTTTTGGAAAATCCTTGATACCCTGCAGCCAACATCTTTGAGGCATGAATTAAAATGAAAAAAATCATATTGATTATTGTTTTGTTTATGTCAACTTTTGTTTGGGCTGATAGCCCTCCTGATTGGCGAACCAATTATACTATTGAATCCATGAATAAAAAATTTACTGCTGAAATATCTCCTGTGAGAATGGGTGCAAAAGAGAAACCATGGGAATGGAAGTATCAAATTGTTGTTAACGAGACAGGAAAAAAATTACCACAGATTTGGAAAAAAGAGTATTTCCACACTGGTTATAGCGATGGGATGTTATCAAATGATGGAAAATATTTCGTATATATTGAATTTTGGTACTATTCTACAGGAGATTTGATAACCGTATATTCATCTAAATATATTAAAGGCTGGAATGCTTCCGATCTGTCAGTCTCATCATGGTGGCTAACAAAGACAGTTTCTCACAAATTATGGTTGAGTGATGATAATTCGCCGGAATTTATTGAGAAGGATGGAAAAACAATTGGCTTGCGAATATTTACAGTCAAAGGCCAAAGAAAAATCTTCTTCTGATTATATGAAAATGAAAGATATCCCCAAAGTAAGCATTCGTCAAACAGCGCCATCACCGGTAACTGGGGCGGGAAGGCTCACCTCTTCGCCGAACCGGATGAACCGGCCATGCGGGCGCGGGATTTCTGGGCGCTGGCAAGGAGGAAGAAGGTTCCGACAAGGCCTGTGAAGGCTGCGAAAAGCTCGATGAGCCCGATCTGGGCCGCGTCCCGTATGGATTTCTCCAGGGCGGAAATCTCGTTGGCGGACGCGTTGGACGAGGGATTCCAGGTCAGAAAAATAACCTCCCCTGCAACAAAGCCCGCTGTCCACAAAAAAAGCGCGTAAAAAAGATGCCGGCCCGAAAATCCGGGCTGGGCGTTTTTTGCGGCGAGCGCGGTGGAAAAACTTCCCAGCATCCATCCAGCCACCCATAAAAGGATGTCGTACTCACCGGTCTGCCGGGCAAGAAAGGCCCCAAGGCTCCAGCCCAGGGCCACCAGAAGGACGTGGCGGAAGAGGAAGCCGGGGGCTGCGAAGCGAAGGGCGAAGCCGGTGAGAATGCCCGCAGGGATCCAGCCCACGGCAAGGGGTGCTATAAGCTCGCCCTGGGCCATGAAAAATTCCACGCCGCCCGAAAGAATCCATCCCAAAAGGCACAGGCCCACGGTTTTTGCGAAAAGCGCAGCCCGGCTTTCGGCTGAAAGCGGCTTTTCGCAGTAGGCGCAGCGCACCTGCGACAACGAAGCGCCTCGCGCCACGCGCACCTTCTGGCCGCACGAGGGGCAGACCCTGAGCGTAAAGCTCCTCTCCCGCGTGTTGCTGCGCCCGGGACCGTTTGTGGTCCGGCGGGAAGGCCGGGCCGGTATCCTTTCCCTCACGGCTTCTTCTTCCCTGTAATCGGGTACTGGTTCTGCCGCCGCCTCGTTCCGATCCCCAGGTGATTCCCTTTCCAGCTCCGGCCTTGGGACGAATTCCGCCGGACTCTTTTCGGCTTCTCCCTCCAAGGGGGAAAGGGCCTGGGCAACCTCGGCGAAATCGGCGTACCGGTCCTCCGCCTCAAAGGATAGGCAGCGGGAGATAACCGAGCGGATGGATTCCGGCACGTCGGTGCGCGAAAAGGTGACGCCCTGGTCGCGCAGAAGCCTCAAGCGCGCTATGAAGTCCTCCTCCTCGTAGGGAAGAACCCCCTCCCACAAAAAATAGGAAACAAGGCCGAATGAATAGATGATGGCCGGAACCCGGGCGGGCTCGGCTTTCAAAATTGTTTCCGGCGCGGCCCAGTTGGGGGTGAACTGGGCCCTTGCGGTGGAGGAAACCGACGAAAGGCGTTTTAGGCCCCCCAAATCGCCCACCACGAGGTCGCCGGAGCCGGTGAAAAGGAGGTTTGAAGGCTTGAGATCGGTGACCAGGAAGGTTTCCCCGCACTCGGCGGTAAGGCGTTTCAGGACCTGGGCCAAATCCTTCATGAGGCCGATTATCCGGGCCGGGGGCAGGCCCTCGGCTGCGTCCACCACGTAGTCCCGAAGGTTTTTCGGGCAAAGCTCCATCATGATGACCAAGTACCCGCGCGCCTGGGTGGGGGTGACCTCCTTTCCCACCAGGTGGAAGTCATGAATCTTCATGACCCCCATGCCTTCGATTTTTTCGTAGTACTGCTGGACCGCGTGGAAGTCCTGGCTGATCTTGGAATCCATCTCGGTTCCGCTGGGCGCGAGCCGGGAGCGCTCCACCACCAGAGGAACCACCTTCACGGCGCGGGTTTTGAGGCCGTCCTCGATGCGGTAGACCGCGCCGTAGATTCCCTCGCCAAGGGAGCCGGTGACCTTGTAGGTGGGCAGGCACTGTCTTATTATTTCGATCATGGAACCGACTCGATCCGGGCGAGGATCATGCTTGCGTTGTCCTTCATCCCCAAGGCTTTGAGCAGGTTGAAAAGCTTTTCGGCGTTTTTCAGGGGATCGTCCGAGAGCTCCTCGAAAAGGCGGCGATCAGGCAGCATGTCGGAGACGCCGTCCGAGCAGAGCATGTAAACCGCGCCGGGCTCGGCCTTTTCCTCGTAAAAGTAAATAGGCTGGTTTATGTCCCACCTGTCCGCAAAGGTGGGGCCAAGGCCGAAATCCACAAGGTTGCGAAAGGGATGGGCAAATGCCTCGGAGTCGGTTATCAGCTTGTCGTCAACCAGCCTTTGCACGAAGGAATGATCATGGGAAAGCCTGACAAGTCCGTCCGGCCCGAACCTGTAAGCCCTGGAATCCCCGGCGTTCACCACCACCACCCGCGAGCCGTCGCAGGCCAGGGCGCACATTGTTGTGCCGGAATCCGGGTCCACCTGGCCGCTTGCCATGTCCGCCTGAACCGCCCCGAAGGCGTTGCCTATGCCAGGTTGGTCCAGGCCGTCGGCGGCGAACACGCCTTCCAGCTTCTCGCAAACGAAACGGCTGGCGGTCTCGCCCGCCGCGTGCCCGCCCAGGCCGTCGCAGACGCCCAGAACCAGAAGGGGGCCGGAAAAAACATCTCGCATGACTATGTTTTCAGCCTGGAAAACCCGGCCAGCCGCGTAAATGGCGTCCTGCTGGTTGGGCCTTGGGCCGATGTTCATGGAGCAGCAAAGCGAAGCCTTCATACCGGTTCCTTGAGTGGTGAAAATAATGTGGAATCCGAAGGGATTAACAGTCTTATCCCAAACGGGATTTTGGTGAAAGAAAAAAATCGCACAAGGCGCTTTCCATCATGGGCCTTGACCCGGATCATAGGTGCTGATAAGGCATCCTTCGCGCATTTTGCGCCCGGAAGCACCTTCCTTCGGTTTTCAAGGAAAGAGATACTGCATGTTCCGCATTACGAGATTTTTCCTTTTTCGCGTCCTTCCGGTGCTTATAGTAATTCTGACCGCTTACCAGCTATATATTTTCGCGCACATAATCTGGTGGCGGAACCATAATCCCAAGATGACCTCCTTCATGGAAAGCCGCCTGGAAATCCTGCAGAAAAAGGACACGGATTTCGAACTCAGGCACAAGTGGGTGCCTTACAAAGACATTTCCATAAATCTCAAGCGGGCCGTGGTGGCCAGCGAGGACGCCAAGTTCCTGGATCACGAGGGCTTTGACTGGGAGGGGATGCAGGACGCTTTCGAGAGGAACATCAAGAAGGGCCGCATCGTGGCCGGAGGCTCCACCATAAGCCAGCAGCTTTCCAAAAACCTTTTTCTCACAGCCGGAAAGACCCCCTGGCGCAAGCTGGAGGAGGCCGCGATAACGCTGATGCTGGAAGCGGCCCTGCCCAAGCGGAGGATTTTCGAGATTTACCTAAACGTCATCGAATGGGGAAACGGCATTTACGGGGCCGAGGCCGCAGCGAGGCGCTATTACGGCGTAAGCGCCAAAAGGCTGACTGTCTCCCAGGCCGCCCTTTTGGCCTCGATGGTGCCCAACCCCCGCTACTTCGAGAAACACCGCAAGGCGAAAAAACTCCTTCGCAAGGCCAGGATCATTCAGAGGAGGATGCGCTACGCCGACGTACCTTAAAGCCTTTTCAACAGTCTGTTAAAGCCCGCCCCGTCACTTGCCGAACATGCGGGCCAGAAGCGGTATCGCTATCAGGGTTCCCAGCATGGCCCCGGCGTTGGTGAAGGCCACAACCAGAAGGATTCTTGTGACCTTGTTGCGCCAGAAGCCGGAAAAGCTCATTATGTCGTCGGATATGCTTTCCAGGTCCTTCACCTGGGGCTTTCTGACCCAGGCCTCCACGAGCCCTGCAGCCCAGCCCGTGGCCACCGCCGGGTGAATGGTGGCCACCGGGGCCGCCACCACGGCGGTAAGAATGCTTAAAGGGTGCGCCCAGGCCGCAATGGCCCCGATGCCCGCCAATACGCCGGTTACAAGAGCCCAGGCCATGGCCATGTTGAGGCCCGTGTCTTTTCCCATGAAGAAGAACCCGCCCACTATCAGGGCCACTATGGCCCCGGGTATTCCCCAGCCGAGAATCGCCCCCAGCCTTCCCTTGGGCGGCATGACATCCAGCGCCGCAAGGTCGATGGGCTCCTCCCAGTTCTTCGTTATTCCGGGCACGTGGCCCGCCCCCACCACCGCCACTATCTTTTCACCGGGGGCTGTGCGGATTTTTTCTGCGAGGTAAAGATCGCGCTCGTCAATGAGCACCCGCCTAAGGTCCGGCATGATGTCGCCCATCTCCTTCAAGAGAAGCTCCAGGGCGTCCTTTTCCTTCAGGGCCTCGATGTCCTCTGCGGTTATGTCGTCGGCCTCGGAAAGCCCGCCTATGAGCTGAAGCAGGAGCTTGAACTTCGACTTATAGCCTAAAAGCCTCCATGCGCGGGACAGGGTGGTGCGGATTTCCCTGTCAGCAGGAACCACCAGCGCGCCCTGGTTTTCTGCGGTGATCACGGCCCGGAGCATTTCCTCGCCCGCCTTCACGTCCAGGTTTTTCGCTATGCGCTTTTGAAAGGCGGCAAGCAAAAGGTGGCTTAAAAGCAGGAAGACCTTCTTTTCCCGGATCACCTTCACGATGTCCATCTCGCGCCAGGAATCGGGCTTTCTTATGGCGATCATGCGGCTGTCGCAAAGCTCAACGCACACGGTGTCGGGCTTTTCATTAAGGATCACCCTTTCGACGGTTTCTGCGCTTTTCCTGGACACGTGGGCCGTGCCGATGAGGATGATGTCTTTCCCATTGAAAGAAAGGCGATGGATGTCGGCGTCGCCTTTGTCGATGGTATCGATTTCAACGGTGGGTTCGTCTGAGGGTGCGAGTGCTATCTCGGCTTTTTCTTCGGGCATTTCGTTCCGGCCTTTGACGGGTGCGTGTTGGAAGGTCAAGGGGTTTTGGCGGCTTTGGTTTCCCGGCTCAAGTTTTGGCCGGAAAACGATAATGCACGTTACAGGGGGCCTTGGTCAAGGTCAATATGGAGTAATGCCAGGGGCTCATTTCAAAAATTTTTTGCATCCGGCTGCGCCTTCATCCTGGCCGACAACAAGAGCGGGCTTCGACATCCGCGAAAAAAAGGGAGCCTCCCGGTTCCGAACTGTTCAAGGTTCAGGAAGCGGAAGACTCCCCAGTTAACCCAGGACTCTATCCCATCCGCCTATCCGAAAAGGGAACTGATGAAGCAGACGCCGTCACCGCCGTCGTCGTAGGAGGTGTCCAGCCCGGCCGCCAGGGGATCGCTAACTTGGCCGACAGCCAGGTTCGAGTCGAAGGGGCCGTTGTCCTTTATGACGATGGTAACGCTCTTTCTGTCCTTGGATATCTGGGCGCCTTCCTGCCCGGCGGTACTCTTGTATATCATCGCGAAATCCAGCCACTTGCCGTTGTTGAGCTTGAACCAGGAGTAACCCCTTGGCAGGGCCTCGGGCAGGACCACCTTGAATACTGCGGTTCCGAACACGGACGTCAGGTCCACGTCCATAAGCCCGTAGATCATGTTGGAGGGCCTGTCGGTTTGGGGGGTCGCGTAAGGATCGGCGAAATCAAGGTCAGACACGATGCCCTGCATGGAAACGATGCCAAGGGGCTTGCCGGTGTCGGTCATGATGTAGGAAGCATTGGGCTCGTTTATGAAGAGGTCGCCGTAAACCGTGGCGGCAAGCATCCGGTGTGTCTGGGCCGTGGGATGGATGGTGTCCCAGAAGATGTAGCCGCCGGCGTTGTCGAAGGTCTTGCCGGAAAGGAGCGCGGAGTCGTCGGTGTTGGTGAAGCCGTACAGGCCGGGATAGGCCAGGGCCTTGTCAAAGAGCTCGAAGGAGCTTATGGGGTAGATGTTGACCCCCGGATGGGTTGCTGCAAACCCGCCGAGGGCCTGGGCGAGCGCGTCGTTGAAGGCCTGGGACACTGCGCGGCCCTGGGCGGCGCCCTCCGGCGTGCCGTTGTTCCTTGGCGTTGCGCCCAAATCCGGCAGGTCGAAAACGGCAATGTCCGTTGCGCCCATGTTGTCCACAAGCCGGGTCAAACCGGTATAGATGTTGTTGATGGCGTTTCCGATAACTGCGGCGACCTGCTCCTGGGTGGAAAGGTCGGCGCTTAGGAAGTCATTGGCTCCGATCCAGACGGCAACAAGGGTGTTTTGGGGAATCGTGACCTGGGCGGCCATGGCCTGGTTCACCTGGTCCAAAAAGTCCACCACGGGCATCTGTGCCCCTGCGCCGGTCTTCGCTCCGCCGAACGCGTTGTTGAAGAACAGGGAGCCGAAAACCGGCGGCGGGGCCTGCTGAGTAATGAGCTGGGACAGGATGAGATTGTCGGAAAGGCCCATGAGGCCGGCCAGGTCCTCGGACCAGACAGGGCCGTTGGACCACCTGCCCTGCCAGTAGTTCGCGGGATCAGGAGCCTGGCCTTGGGCCAGAAGGAACACGTTGCCGGAGTCCGAAAGACTGTCGCCGTAGACAACGAGGTTGTCGAACCTGGTCGCCGCATCGGCCTGCCCGCCGACAGGGACGAAGCCGGAAATAAGCAGCAGGCCGCAAAGGGCCAAAACCATCAGGAAGCGTTTCATGCTCTCTCCTTTCATGGGGGAAAAGTGCTTTGCGATGGATTAAGGGCTTTGCCGGGAGAACCGTTAGCCTGGCAGAACCCAAGGCATGGCGGTTGAACGGAACGCCTTCAGCATTTGCCGGTCAGGTGATTTGGGCCAAATTCCGTTAAATTATAACGGATTCGGCGGGGGCATGGCAAGTTCCAAACATTGCCGAATCCAAGTATTGTCCACTCAAGACAATTGGCTGCCCATCTTCACCCAAAGCCTGAACCAAATTCCTTCCACAGGTGAAAAATCTTCCGCCGTTAATTTATCATTCGATTTCATTCAGAGGGCTCATCCTGTATTATGGAATAAAAAAGACCTGTTTTAAGGCCGATAAACCGGCGAGGAGCGCTTCGGGCGAAACATTCCACGCCGGTTTATTTTAAGCCCTCAGGGCCGCGCCTTTTTTTATGGCGGCCATGTAGTCGGCTCCGCGCGAAATGGCGGAGAGATTGAGCTCCAGAAGCCAGGGGTTCTTCTTTTCCAGCATCTGGTGCAGGTGCTCTTCAACGGTCTTGCGTTCCACGCAGCGGGTCATCTCGATAAGAGCGCCCAGGCCCACCATGTTGGAGACCTTGGTGTCGCCCACTTCCTCGGCTATGCGGGTGAAGGGGGCGTTTACAAGGGTGACGCCCTCAGGCACCGGAATTTCCGTGCAGAGACTGGAATTGGAAAGGATGTTCGAGCCTGATATGCACTGGGGCGCGAATTTTTCCAGGGACGGCTGATTGAGGGCCACCAGGGCGTCTATGCGGGTGAAGATGGGGCTTCCGATGGGCTTGTCGGAGACGATCACCATGACGTTTGCGGTGCCGCCGCGCATTTCCGGGCCGTAGGAGGGAAGCCAGGTAACGTGATTTCCCTCGGCCATTGCAGCCTCGGCCACGAGCTTTCCTATCAGAAGCGCCCCCTGGCCGCCGAAACCGGCGCATAATATTCTGATTCTCATGATCACTTCTTCTCCGGCGTGGGTGTGTCCTCGACTCCCCGGTCCCTGTAAACGCCAAGCGGGAACACGGGAAGCATGCTTTCCCTGGCCCAGACCCTGCTTTTGAGCGGGTCCATGCCCCAGTTGGTGGGGCAGGTGGAAATCATTTCAACCAGGGTGAAGCCGCGCCCCTCGGCGTTGTACTTGAGAGCCTTCTTCACGGCCTTCTTGGCCTTTATGATTTCCTTGGGCGACAGAAGGCTTACGCGCTCTATGTAATAGGTCATCTTGAGGCTTGAAAGAAGCTCGCACACCCTTATGGGATAGCCGGTGTCCTCCACGTCGCGCCCGTAGGGGGCCGTGGTGGCCTTCATGCCCGGAAGGGTGGTGGGGGCCATCTGGCCGCCGGTCATGCCGTAAATTGCGTTGTTGACGAAAAAGACCGCGATTTTCTCGTTGCGGTTGGCGGCGTGGACGATTTCCGCCATGCCGATGGCCGCAAGGTCGCCGTCGCCCTGGTAGGTGAAGACCACGCAGTCGGGCCGGGCGCGCTTGATGCCGGTGGCCATGGCGGGCGCGCGACCGTGGGGCGACTGGATCATGTCGCAGGAGAAAAAGTTGTACGCGAAAACCGCGCAGCCAACCGGCGCTATGCCTATGGTGCGGTCGGTTATGCCAAGCTCGTCCATGGATTCGGCGATGATGCGGTGGGCCACGCCGTGCAGGCAGCCGGGGCAGTACGTCAGCCGGGTTTTTGTGAGCCCTTCCGGGCGTTTGGCTATAACTCTCATTGGAAGCGCTCCCGCAGGATTTTTATGGTCTCGACCGGGGTGAAGACAACGCCACCGGCCTTTCCGACGTGTTCGACCGGGCAGGCCCCGTTCACGGCCAGGCGGACGTCCTCCACCATCTGGCCCATGTTGAGCTCCACGGTGACGACCTTTTTGACGCCCCTTGCCGCCGCCGCGATGGCGTCGTAGGGAAAGGGCCACAAGGAGATGGGCCGCACGAGGCCGATTTCGATGCCCTGGTCCTTCAACTCGTCAATGGCGCTTTTGACCACCCTGGCCGCAGTGCCCGTGGCCACCGCCAGCATGGTGGGATTGGCGTCCACGTTGTACATCTCGTAGCGGACCTCGTTTTGCTTTATCACGTCATAGACCTCGAAGAGCTTCTCGGTTTTTTCCTTCAGCTCGTAGGGGTCTATGAAAAGGGAGTTAATGATGTGATTCGGGCGGCTGTTGCCGGTCCGGCAGCCAAGGGCCCACTCGGAGCTGTCCGCCGCGATTCCGGGCTCGTCCTCGAAAACAACCGGCTCCATCATCTGACCCAGCATTCCGTCCGCGAAGATGAGAACCGGGGTGCGATATTTTTCGGCGATGCGGAAGGCTTCGCTTGCCATGTCCGCGAATTCCTGCACGGATGACGGCGCAAGAACAGGCGTGTAGTAATCGCCGTGGCCGCCGCCCCGTGTGGACTGGAAGTAGTCGCTCTGCATGGGGGCGATGTTCCCCAGGCCGGGGCCCCCGCGCTGGACGTTCACAATAACGGCCGGAAGGCGGCTGGCCGCCATGTAGGAAATGCCCTCCTGCTTGAGGCTGATTCCGGGGGACGAGGAGCTGGTCATTACCCGTACTCCGCAGGCTGCGGCGCCGAACACCATGTTGATGGCCGCCACTTCGCTTTCGGCCTGGAGGAAACAGCCGCCCACCTGGGGCATCCTTTTCGCCATGTACTCGATAAGCTCGCTCTGGGGCGTGATGGGATACGCGAAATAATGGCGGCATCCTGCGCGTATGGCCGCCTCGGCCACCGCCTCGTTGCCCTTCATCAGGATTTTTTCGCCCATGAAATTTCTCCTTGCGCTCTTTCCATCCGGTTTATCGCCCTGGAGTGAGTCCCGAAGGCGGTTACCGGAGATCATTTTTCTATGGTGATGGCCCCGTCCGGGCAGGTCACGTAGCAAAGGGTGCAGGCGTTGCACTCCTCCGGGCTCTTGCAAAACACCGGATGGTAGCCCTGCTCGTTCAGATGCGGGGCATACTCCAGTATCTTCATGGGGCAGGCGTCTATGCACAGCCCGCATCCCTTGCAGTAGTATTCGTCAACAGTCATCTTGGCCATAATATTCTCCTGTCAGCTTTCCCGGCCTTACACGGCCTTTTTAAACCGGGTTTTCACCCGCATGTAACTTTTTTTATAGCCCCGGTTAAAAAATCTCCCAGGGCTTTTTCATGAATTTTTTGAGGATGAAAATCTCCCTGCCCACGGCCTTGGCGTCAACGCGGTTTTCATGGCCCTCCAGAATGCAGACCCGGTTGAACAGGAGGTCTCTGGCCAGGGCGATTTCCTGGGCCGCCGCCACGCCTTCCATGATGATGTTCTGATCGGTCTCGTCCATGAGATGGCTGTTGGACACGATTTCGGTGAAGGCGAGCTGGGAAAGGTGCTGGATGTCATCCATCTGCGCCATTGCGCCTTCGGCGTCCCGGCTTCCGGGCCTGCGGGTGTTGTTGACCAGAATCATTGAATACTGGCGGACGGAGATTTCACCGCAGTAGCGCCCAAGCACCCGCGCTCCCATCTTGTCGCCTCCCACGTCCAGAATGACCGTGCGGTCCCTCATTGTGAGAGCGCCGCCGATCTTTGGGGAAAGCATGGGAACATCGGCCTTTGCGAACTGGCCTTCGGGGGCGATGACGGATATTCCGCGCCGGGCGAAAAGGTCCCGCACGTCCCTTGTGCGAAAGTAAGGGTTCACGACGTCCATGTCCACCAGGACGCAGTCTTCCCCTGCCTCCCTGGTGCGGGCGGCGAGATTGATGGCGAACTCGGTTTTCCCCGACCCGTAGGCTCCCGACACTATTATGAGCGGAGCATCCAACTTTATACCCTTCCAAGGACGTCCAAAAACCGAGCGCACGCTCGTTTTTTACGCCGCTCATTTGGCCAGCGTAAATTTTTACAATAGTTTCACCGCAAATTTTGTCAAGAATTTTGTGGATCGGATGGGGTGCGATGATTTTCTCGCGTCACCAACACTTCGGTTCCCTATAAGGGTGGCGGACGGGGCCTTTTAGTCCGCCGCGCCCCGTGATTTCGCAAGAAGGGTCTTCAAGTTGTCCATGGTGTGAAAAACGAAGCCGGAGAAGGCCTTGTTGGCCAGGGAGGGCGGAATGGAGCCTTCGGGCATGATCCTCGATTCGTAAACTGCCCTGGTTTTTTTCGCCCCCGCCCTTTCCAGTATCCATAGCTGCCTTGAATCGGTTATGCGCAGATGTCGCCTGGGACAAGGCACTTCCGGGGCATTTGCCGCAACCGCTTCAATGACCGCGCGGTCGCCCGAAAGCCTTGCTGAGACGTCGTAGACCGCGTCACGGTTCCAGAAAGGCCAGGGGATGCGAAACCTGTAATACACCCGTCGCCGGGCCTTTCCTTCCCGGCTCAATGTGCGGGCCTCCAGGCAGCTTGCGAACCAGCCCGTGGCCTTGGGTACATCCTCGAAAACCGCGAGAATGCTTTCGAGGGTTGCGTCGATTTCACATTCCCCCCTGAAACTTTCGATTTCGCTTCCGGGAATTTTTTTCGCATGAACTTGAACGCCCCGGCCTTGTCTGGTAAGAATCCAGGCCTCGTCGGCAAAAATCGGGGCAGAGGAGGCCGCAAAAACAAGGGTGGCCAAAAAAAGCCATATCGCAGCAACCGTTCCGCGCCAAAGGGGGCTTCCATGAAGAGAATCGAAAAATCCCGGAAATCCCTTTTCGCCTCCTGCTGGCTTTTTCTGGCAGGGCTTTGCATGACCGGGCATTTTTGTTACGTTGCCTGGCGAACCTTTGCCGCAGGCACTTTCGGCGAAATTTTGTGGATCACCCACATCTTCACCGCAATCGGCGGAATCGGGGCCTTGGCCAAAAACCGGAAACTCGTGTCTGCGGCCCTGGTTGCGCTTTTTCTGAACCACGCCTTCTGGACAGCCGACGCCGTGGCCTGGGCCTTTACGGGAAATTTCCCCTTCGGCTTCGCCTCCTACCTTTTGGGCCAGGACGCGTGGGCCTTTCTCCAGTCCGCCAACCATCTTTTCGACCTTCCGCTTCTTTTTGTTTCGGCGCTTTTGCTAAAAGGCGTGGAAAGGCGCTCGTGGATTTGGTCCGGCTCGATTTCGGCGATCTTAGTAATCGCAAGCCGAATTCTGGTTTCCCGTGAACTCAACGTCAACTGCGCCTATGCCCCCTGGCCGGGCATGGACAGGCTTTATCCCGCCTTCGTGCTCGGTTTTGAAGGCGCGGCCCACGTGGCCGTGGTCATAATCGTCACCGTTTTTTTCAATCACCTGCCGGTGAATTTTTGCCTTTTTCGCCTTTTCGAGGCCATAAACCGGAAAAAAGCCGCAGATAAACCACAAGTGCCCCGATAAAAACAGCCTCGGTCAGCTCCTCCCACACCTCGAACCAGACAGGGGTTTCCCTGAAAACTCCGAAAAGCATGAACCTGAAAAAGGAAAAGCCCATGGCTCCAGTACCCGCCGCAAACAGGGCCTGGGCCAGTTCCATATCCCTGTTTTTCCATATAACAACGGATGCCGCGATGAAAAATCCGAAGGCCAGAACCGGGCAGTATCTGATTTCAAAAAGCTGGTATAGGGCCGGATGAGAGTAATTGTAGAAAACGCCCCAGATTTCGGAATTCAGGGAAACCATCCAAAGCCTGCCGAAAAGCGGTATCAGGGAGCACAGGGCAAGGGCGAATCCAAGGAAGATAAAGGCGTTCAAAAGGCCGCACCCGGGGTTTCCGGCGCCGCTGCACGAGCCGCACAGGGGGCGCAGGGCGCATGGGCTTCCGGGCCGTTCGTAGCGCAGAAGGTGCAATTTTACTCCCTTCGACGCGGCGTAAGCGAAAAATCCGAAGCAGAAAAGCATTCCCGTTATGTGGATGTATTCCAGAAAGTGGGAGTCGTGATCGGCGAAAAAGGTGTAGTTGGCGGCGCAGCCGTTTTCCCCCACGAAAAAGGCAGCCATGGCCCATCCCAGGAGCCGGTGGGTTTCATTCTTCGTCCGAAAAAAAATAATGCCCAGGATGAGGGCAAAGAGCGTGTACAGAGGCTTTACCCCGTAGCCGGTGAACACCTGCATGTTCTGGGGAAAGGCTCCGAGCGGAAGGCTCGGCGGAGAAGCGGGTTTTCCGCATGGGCCGAGAAAACCAAGCGGCTGGGAAAGGCCCTTTCTGCCTGCCGCCGGGATCACGGCCGCCATGCCGTCCCTCACGTTATGGGCGTCGAAGCCCTTCCGAATCAGAATCCGCACGGCGGGCGCGCTCAAAAGCCCGGACTCGCACAGAACCAGGATTTTCTTTCCACGAAACCCGGAAAAATCCTTTTCCGCGAATTTTTCATCATAGGGCATGTTGACGGAAGGAATCAGGCGGAAGGAATCGTAATCAGCGCAGCTCCTTATATCCAGAAGCGCCACCCGGTCAGCCGCCCCTGCAAGAAGTTCCAGGGCGGTTTTGGCTTTAACCACGGGAACCCGGAAGAAAAAAAAGTTCCAGACAAGGGGAATCGCGGCCAGCACGCAAAAAATCGCCCACAGGATTTTCATCCGCCTTTTTGACATGGCTTTCCCCCGGAGAATTTCGAGCGGAAATCTTTGGCCAGTTAAGGAAGAAAACCCTTTAAGCGCCGCTGGCCGACGCCCGCCGAATCATGCCCATTGCATCGTTGACAAGTATCCCGCTTGACCTTACTCTGCACCTTAAGAGGTTCCGTTGCAACATTTTCCGGGCGGTGTCATGAAAAAGCGCACAAAGCGAATCCTTTTCGGCCTTTCCTTGTTCCTGCTCATGGCCGCAGGAGGTTCAGCCGCCTTCCTGGCTTACCTTTACAACAATCCCTCAGGCATTCTGCCCCTCGTGCTCGAAAGGTTTCAGGATGAAACCGGGCTTTTGCTTTCAGCCGACACCTTTCTTCTGGACAAGCCCGGCCCTCACCGGTTCCGGCTTACCGGCCACAGGGTGCGGGTGGCTGACCGCCTTGGCATGTCCACGGTGCTTTCAGCGGAAAACCTTTCGGTGATCTGCGACCTCTCACGCCTTCTCCGGGGCGTGGTGGTGGTGGAAACCGTGCGCCTTTCCGGGCTTTCCGCACAGGTGACCGTAAAGGAAGACGGAAGGATGAGCCTTGGCGGATGGGTCCTTCCAAAAAAGAAAGCCGGACGAAGGGAAAAGCCCTCCATAAGGGTGGCCGATCTGGACATAGCCCAAAGCTCCCTTAATTTTGACCTGCCCAAAAAGTGGGGCGCGGGCCGGGTGTCGGTGGCGAATTTCTTCGCGCGAGCAACGCCGGAGCCCGGTGGAGGCGCGTTTAAGGCGGGCGGGCTGGTGGGCCGGGCCGGTAAAACCGGAAAAATAGCCGCATCGGGAAAAAAGAAGGCGGGAGCCTGGAGCTTTCACGTGACCGGGGAAAATCTTCCCGCCGACGGATTCACAATTCCCGCCGCCGGAAAAAGCGTTCCGGCCATGCCTGTTTTCGCGTCGCTAAACCTTGACGGAAACCTTGTGCTGACTGACAAGGGCGCGGTTTCGGCAAAGGCCCTCGTTCGGATCAGGGACGCCTTTGCGAAAAATCACAAGGTTCCGGGCGGGCGCATCGTGATGTCCGACTTGTCGGGTATAGCAAGCCTTGCATCGAACCCTGACTCCGGCCTGGTAGCCAATTTCACGGTAAAAAACCTGGCCCTTGCCTTTTCGCGGTTCACCGGGCTTCTTTCCTATAAAAAGGGCGGGCATGACCCGGCCCTTTTCTCGATGAATATAAATGCCGGGGATTTTTTGTGGGACGATTTCAAGCCCTGGCTGGCGGGTTTTCTGGTTCCGAGCACGGGCCTGTTTCTGAAAACCAACATCACAGACGCCCTGTGCCGGAACGTCAAACTCAGGCTCGACTGGAACGAAAAACCGCCCAAGGGCGAGGATCACGTGAAGCTTTCGGTGACCACATCCGCCGAAAACCTTTCCATGACCTTCGACAACCAAAAGATCACCAAGGCCACCGATGTTTCAGCCAACGTCAGCCTGGATACCATGGGGCTTACGGCCGACATCCTTTCCGCCGCAGGAATCGGCTGCAAGGTTTCAAAAGGTACGGTTGACATAGTTTACGGGCTGCCGAAAAAAACACCTCTTTCCTTTTCGTTAAAGGGCCGGGTGGACACGGGGGCGGGCTGGCCCTGGATGAGGGACGCCATCGGCGGAGAAGGCTTCGTCAGCCGCCTCGGCCTATCGGGAATCGCGGACGCGGAAGTCTTCTGGAGCTGGTCCGACATAGCGACCTCAGGAACCGACACCTTTCTTATAAAGGCCCTTACCGGAAACATGTCGGCCAGATTCAATCAGCCAGGGCATCCGCTCGATTTCAAAAGGGTGCGCGGCCATCTTACGGTAAGCCCGGAATCCGTGGTTTTCGACGGTCTTACGGCCTTTTACGGCCCGGTTTCGGTAAGGCTTGCAGGCGACGTGGCCATAACCGACCAGGGGGCTTTTTCCCTTACAGCAAACCTTGGCCGCCTGGAGAGCCTGCTTCCGGCCTTTGACCAGCCCGGCCACCCCTTGGCCGGATGGCGGCCCAGGTCGCTTTCGGGGCTGTGCACGGTGGAGAGAAAAAAATCCGAAACATCTCCCGCCGATATTTCGGCCAGCCTCTCCACCCGCGACGAGGCGGGGAGGGTTTTTTCTGCAAGGGCCCGGTTCTCGCAAAAGTCCTGGGAGATAAGCCAGCTATCCGGCAGGGTCGGAGGATTTTCCATATCCGGGAGCGCCGGGATACCGAAGGGCGACCTTCTTATAAAAAGCGCGCCGAAAGCCGGGCGGATTCCCTACAGCTTAAGCCTTTCCTGGAAGAACGGCAGGGCGAGGTCCGAGCTTTCAGGCCCTGAAATTCTGCTGGATGACTTCATCACCCCCCTGCTTCCAAGGGCCACGAGCGAGGTCCTGGCTTGGATAGCGGCCCAGCCCTCAAGCAAAAAAACGCTTGGGCCGCCCTTTAGACAGGTGGATTTTTCCGCGTTCACGCCCAAGCTCAGGCTCACCCGCGACATGATCGGTCCTGCAAGGGCCACCGGAAGCATTGATCTGGGTGAAACTGGCGGGGTGATCGTCAACAGGCTCAACTTAAACGGACGCACCGCAAGGCTCAGCTATCTTGATCATCCCGACAGAAGCTCCCTTTCCATCAACCTGGATAAGGAAAACTGGGCCGACCTTCTGGCAGTGGCCCGGCAGGCCCTTTCCCCCGCCGAGACCAGGAGGCCGTCATCCCGTCCCAGGCCCTTCGACCTTTCCATAAAGGTGGCAAGCCTCGCCATTCCCGGCCAAAAAGCCGAACCCCTTTCGGCCAGGATCGTCATCACAAGGCCCCTGGGGCGAATGAACGCCAGCGGGCATGTCATTTTGGGGGACCGCACCATTTCGGCCACCGCAGCAGAAACCCCCGAGGGCCTCTCCTCCACGGTTTCCGCCGACCGCATGGAGGCGGCCCTGGCAGGCGCCATGCTGGATGCCGTAAAATCGGACGGTAAGGGCCTTACGGCCAGGGCGGCCCCCCTGCCCTTTTCGCGAGTGGAGCTTTCGGTGGAAGCGGGCAGATTCATATTTTCCGACAGCCTCGCCTCCGCTCTTTCCGCGACTTTTTCCGCCGGATTTTCAAGGGTTCGGGGCGGAACAAAAACTGAAATCGCGGTGAAAAGACTCTCAATTTTCGACATGGAGGCCAAAGGGGCGCTCAGCCTTGGACCGGGGATGAGGCGGGTCAACGCGGCTTTTTCCCGCCTGGACCTGGGAAGGGCGAAGTCGGTGGCCACGGCCATTGCGGGGCTCTTTCCCGCAGGAAGCCCCGGCGCCGAAGCGCCGCCTTTGGAGTTTTCCATAAGCGCGCCAAGGGCCACGGTTCCCGGAAAGGGCTCAATGCCGCTTGTTCTTGCCGGAAAGCTATCGTCCGGTCGGGATTCAACAGACCTGGACCTAATGAAGGCCGGGCTTGGGCCGTCCCGGGGGGCGGGCAGGCTTACCTGGGGAAAGGCCGGGTGGAAGGTTGACGCTTTTTTCGGGTTCCTGGACATGGAGGTCTTGAAGGCGGCCTTTGGCCTGTCCGCGAAAAAGGCCCAGGCCAGGCCAACTCAACCGGTGAAAAAAAAGACCCAGGCTAAACCTGCCGGAACCCGCATCGCCTTTCCCCTGCCCATACCGGACAAGGCAGTGGAAGCCTCGGTTAAGGTGGGCCGACTGGACCTCGGCAGGCGGGGCGTGATTTCCTCGGTGACGGTCAATGGTTCCAGCACCCCGGAAAAGGTGATGCTTTCCGAAATTTCCTGGAAAAAAAAGGGGGAGGAGGCTTTCCGCCTGGCCGGGGTCCTGACAAGGCGTTCCGAGAAGCTATGGCAGGGTGAGATATCGGTGAATTTTTCCGACATGGGCGCAACCGCCGGGGTTTTCTTTCCGCTCAAAGACCCGAAGGACGAAAAATTCCCGGTGGAGGGAGGCCGGACCCACGGGACCGTGAAGGCCGATCTGGTTCCGGCCCCGGACGGCCTGTGGATTCCCAGGGGCCGCCTGTCCTTCGTGTCCAGGGAAGGCCGCATCAACAAGGGCGGCCCCCTGGTTTTCGTGATGGGCGCGCTCTCCCCCTTCAATTACGCAAGGGCCCTGGCGGGAAAAAAATCCGAGCTTTCGGGCGGCGTGGTGTTCGATAAGATGGAAGCTGCGGCGGATTTCAACGGGGGGACGGTGACCCTTTCCAAATTCAGCTTCGAAAGCCCCTCGCTGCGCTACGTGGCCACCGGGGATTTGAACATCGAGACCAACCGCCAGAACCTTTCCGTGTGCGTGCAGCCTTTCAGCATCGTGAACCGGATCATAGCCTTCACCCCCGGCTTGAACTTTCTGCTCCAGAACAAGGATGGGGCCATAATCCAGAGCTGCTTCACCGTTACCGGCGACATGGCCGACCCCAAGGTTACCCCGGTTCCCCAGAGCATGATTCCCACCCGCCTGGGTGACCTCTTCAACCGCTGAACAGGGGTAACGGGCCTTTCCGTCGACGGCCCTCAGGAAACGCCGAGAAGGCTTAAGCGCAGAATGTTGATGGCGCTGGCCGCAAACACGGCCTTGTTGCGGTCCCTGTCCCCAAAGGGAAAATATAGCCGGGTGGCGGTGGCTCCCTCAGGCGTCGCAAGGCCTATGCACACGGTGCCCACGGGTTTTTCGGCGCTGCCTCCGGCAGGCCCGGCGATTCCGGTTGTGGATATCCCGTAGTCGGCCCCGGCTGCCCTTCGCACGCCCTCGGCCATTTCGGAGGCGGTTTCCTCCGAGACGGCCCCGTGCTCCGCAAGGGTTTTCGGACTTACATCCAAGAGGCCGGTTTTCGCCTGGTTGGCGTAGGTGACGGCCCCAAGGAGGAAATAATCGGACGAGCCCGAAACCTGCGTAAGGAGGTGACTTACAAGCCCCCCGGTGCAGCTTTCCGCCACAGCCAGAGTGGCCTTTCGGCTGCGGAGAAGCTCCCCGGCGGCCTCTTCAAGGCTCTTTCCCGAAAGCGACACCACGTGCCGGAAAAGCCTTTCGGAAACGATGCCGCCAGCCCGGTCCAACAGGCTTGCGGTTTCATCAGGCGATTCGCCCCGCGCGTAGATTTTGACCCTTATGACCGGAAAGCTCGCCTGGAGCCCCACGGTGACGCCCGGAACCAGGCCTTCCAGGTCAGCGGTCTGCTCCCCTATGGACGCCTCGGTGGTCCCGAAAAAGCTTATGACCCTTGTTCCGAAATGACCGGCGTCGCCCAGAAGGCCGCGAAGTCGGGGAATCACCTGGTCTGCGAGCATGAGCCGCATCTCGCGGGGCACGCCCGGAAGGAAGAAGAACCTGCATTCACCTATGTTTACTGCAAAACCCGGAGCCGTGCCGATGGGATTGGCGAGGATTTCCGCCCCTTCCGGAAACATGGCCTGCCTTCGGTTGGATTCGGGCATGGGCCTGCCCCAGGCCGCGAAAATGGCCTCTATCCATAAGAGGGCGTCCCGGTTCAAGACCTGTTTCACGCCACAGGCCAGGGCCGCCGCCTCGCTTGACCGGTCGTCGAAGGTGGGCCCAAGGCCCCCGGTCACCACGCAGACGTCCGCCCTTTTCGAGATGTCCCCCATGACCCTGACCAGCCCGGAAAGCTCGTCCCCCACGCAGGTGTGGCGGCTTACGGGCATTGAAAGCCCGGCAAGGACGCTTGCGATGTGGGCGGAGTTGGTGTCCGCCACGGCTCCCAGAAGGACCTCGTCGCCGGTGGAAAGAATTTCAGCCGATATCTTTTTCATTTCGCCTCCGAAGTTGACGCGCCTCGTTTACGGCCTTATATAGAAAGCGGAAAACATTTGCCAGAAAGGATATTGCCATGCCCATTTACGAGTTTCACTGTAACGTTTGCAACAAAGACTTCGAGTGCCTGTTGATAGGCAGCGACAAGCCCAAGTGCCCCAAGTGCCAGGGCGACGACGTCAACCGGCTCATGTCGGCCTGCGGCTTCGTGAGCAAGGGCCAGGGCGGCGGAGTCACCCGCACGGCTGCAGCGGATTCCTCCTGCTCCGGCTGCTCATCGGGCTCCTGTTCGAGCTGCGGCCACTGATGGCCGCCCGTCTGGTTCGCATAGGCACCAGGGGAAGCCCGCTGGCCCTGTGGCAGGCCCGGCACGTGGCGGGCCTTCTGGCCGGGCTCGATCCGGGAATCGAAACCGAACTTGTCGTCATAAAGACCCAGGGCGACAGGATTCTGGACGTTCCTCTCGCCAAGGTTGGCGGCAAGGGCCTGTTCATAAAGGAGATCGAGGACGCCCTCCTTGAAAGGCGTGTCGATCTGGCGGTTCACAGCATGAAGGACGTGCCAGCCGAGCTTCCGGAAGGGCTGATGATCGCGGCAATTCCCCCGCGTGAGGACCCCCGCGACGCCCTGGTTGCGGCGGGCGGCGCAATCGACATCGCACATCTGCCCAAAGGCGGCAGGGTGGGAACATCGAGCCTTCGCCGGGCCGCCCAGATTCTCGCAGCAAGGCCGGATATCGTCATCGAGCCCCTTAGGGGAAACGTGGAGACCAGGCTTTCAAAACTCACGTCCATGAATCTTTCCGCCGTGGTGCTGGCTGCTGCGGGCTTAAAGCGCCTGGGTTTCGAAAACCGCATAACGGCGTTCGTCCCGGCCACGGAGATGCTTCCGGCGGTGGGCCAGGGAGCCCTGGCCCTTGAAACGAGGGCTGACGACGAGTTCACGTCGGGCCTCGCCCGAAGGCTCGATGACCCGGAAACACGGGCCGCCGTAACAGCCGAGCGGGCCTTTTTAAGCCGGGTGGAGGGCGGATGCCAGGTTCCGGTGGCGGCCCACGCCAAGGTGGAAAACGGGTTTATTTCACTTGATGCCCTAATAGCGGACGTCAGCGGCTCCCCATGTTTCAGGGACTCTGTTTCAGGCCCAGTCGCCGAGGCCGCCAGTCTGGGCGTTACGCTGGCAGACTGGCTTCTCGATCGCGGGGGCAGGGAAATCATGGCCAGGCTTCTGGCCTAGGACGTCCGGACGGTTCGCCGTTTATCCGCAGGATATCCGGCCTGATTCGATTTCATTTAGGATGACATAATGGGAAAAGTCTATCTGGTGGGAGCCGGGCCGGGCGATCCGGGCCTTCTCACGGTGAGGGGTCGCGAGCTTCTCGAACGCGCGGACGTGGTGATCTACGATTTTCTTGCGGCCCCGGCCCTTCTGCGCCACGCGAGGCCGGACGCCCAAATCATCTATGTGGGCAAGAAGGGCGGCGACCACACCCTGCCCCAGGAGGGCATAAACGAGCTTCTGGTGCGGAAGGCCAGGGAAGCCGATACGGTGGTTCGCCTGAAGGGCGGGGACCCCTACGTTTTCGGCAGGGGGGCCGAGGAGGCCGAGGTCCTGGTGGAAGCGGGAATTCCCTTCGAGGCAGTTCCGGGCGTAACCGCAGGCGTGGCGGCCCCGGCCTACGCGGGCATCCCGGTCACCCATCGCCGTTTCGCTTCATCGGTGGCCTTCATAACAGGCCACGAGGACCCGGAAAAGGCCGGGTCGGACCTGGACTGGCCCGGAATCGCAAGGGGGGCCAACACCCTGGTCTTTTTCATGGGCATGAAGAACCTGCCGGAAATCTCCGCAAGGCTCATTGAAAACGGCAGGGCCGCCGACACCCCATGCGCCCTGGTCAGATGGGGCACCACTTCGGAGCAGACGAGCCTTTTCGGCGACCTTTGCAACATAGCCCAAAAGGCCAGGGACGCCGGAATGAAGCCGCCCGCTGTCCTGGTAGTGGGCTGGGTGGTGTCGTTAAGGGAAAAGCTCGACTGGTTCACGATTAGGCCCCTTTTCGGAAAAACAGTGGTGGTCACCCGCGCGCGGGCCCAGGCCAGCGACCTTGTGAAAAGGCTCGAGGAAATGGGCGCGCGGGTTCTTGAAACCCCCACCATAAGGGTCGTTCCGCCGGAAAATTCCGCCCCCCTGGACGAGGCCATCGCTCGCATTACGGATTTCGACTGGGTGAGCTTCACCAGCGTAAACGCCGTTGAATATTTTTTCGACAGGCTCTTTAAATCAGGACGCGACGCAAGGGCCCTTGGAGGCGCGAAAATAGCTGCCATAGGCCCAGCCACGGCGGCCCGCCTGAAAAATTACGGCCTTGTCACCGACATCCTTCCCGAAACCTATCGCGCAGAATCCGTTGTCGACGCCTTTTCGGCGCTCGACATGAAGGCCAGGCGCGTGCTCCTGCCAAGGGCGGCGGAAGCCAGGCCAGTGCTTCCGGCGGAGCTTTCCCGGATGGGCGCACTCGTCACCGAAGTGGCCGCCTACCGCACCATCGCAGCAAATGAAGGCAAAAAGGAGCTTTTGGACGAGCTTCAGTCGGGCTCGGTGGACATGGTAACCTTCACCAGTTCATCCACGGTTTCCAACTTCGCGTCCCTTTTCGGGCCGGGCGAAATGGCCGGGCTCATGAAGGGCGTGGCCGTGGCCTGCATAGGCCCGGTGACCGCCGACACGGCCAGGAGCCTTGGGCTTTCGGTAAGCCTGGTTGCCGACGAGTTCACCATAGACGGGCTTTGCAGGGCCATCGGCGGTCATTGCGCAGCAAAATCCATCGGCTGAGCCGCTCAGGCGTGTTCGGAACACGCAGGGGATTTCCCGGCTCATCTTCGCAACGTGAAGGAGACAAGGCATGAGACGTTCTTTTTTGATGGCGATTCCGCTTCTCGTCCTTTTTCTTGCGGCAGGCCCGATCAGCGTGGCCTTTGCCAAGGAGGAAGCGGTTGCCACGGTCAACGGGGTTATCATTCCCCAATCCGACCTGTTGCGCATGATGGTGAACATCCAGATGACGGCCCAGCAGGAAGGCCGCAGGCTGAGCCAGGCCGAGGTGGTTTCCTGGCGCAAGAAGGTCCTGGATCAGCTCATAGGCTATGAGCTCTTGTACCAGGAGGCGAAAAAAGCCAAACTGTCCGTTGATCCCAAATTGATCGATCAATACATAGCCAAGGCCAGAAGCGGCTTTCCGTCGGACGTGGAGTTCAAAAGGGCCTTATCCAGAAAACAGCTTTCCGAGGAGATTTTAAGAAGGGAAATCGAGCGGGACAAGCTGGTGGAGAAGTATCTTGCAGAAAAATTCCTTAAAACCGCCACGCCCACCGAGGAGACCATAAAAAAATATTACGACGCGCACCCCGAAAGGTGGAGCGAAATGCGCGCAAGGCACATCCTGGTGGCCTTTGACGCAAAGGCTCCCGCCACCAAGGCGGCGGCCCGGAAAAAAATCGACGAGATACTGGCCAAGCTGAAAAAGGGCGCCGATTTCGCAAGCATGGCGCGCCAGAATTCCTCCTGCCCTTCCAGGGAAAGGGGCGGAGACCTGGATTTTTTTGCAAGGGGGCAGATGGTGCCGGAGTTTTCCCAGGCCGCCTTCGCCCTGGCTCCCGGACAGTTGAGCCCCGTGGTTGAAACCAAGTTCGGCTTTCACGTGATCAAAGCTGAAGAAAAACGCACCATCAGCTACAACCAGGCGAAAGATCAGATCCGTGGGGAACTGCTGGGGCAAAGCATGGAGGAATTGGCCGACCGCCACGTGGCCGACCTGCGCAGGAAGGCGCGAATAACCATTCTTCTGGATGATTCGGGAAAGCCCTCCGCGAAGAAATAGGGAGGACGGGCGTTTTTCAGGAAGCCGGAAGCGGCGGGTATTGAGCGGGCAGCGGCAGGTCGGCTTTTTGGGATTTCTGCATCCTAAGGACAACCGCCCCGTCCAGTATGGCGATATCAGCCTCCTTTTCCAGGGAGGTAATACCGTTTATGCGGAAAAAGCCGACGGCGCTTCTTTTGAGCTTCAATTCCCGGCTCCTGAGGGTTCCGGCGCTCATTGGGACGAACCTTACGAAATCATGGCGAACCGGCTGGCTTGCAGGCATACGCGGAGGCCTTGCCGCCCTGGTGGCCGGGGTTGCCTCGGAGGGCGCAGTTAAGGATGCAGGCGGTTGCTGCGCCTTCCTGGGCAGTTCTGCCGCGTTTCCAGGCTTTGGCCGGGCCGAGCGCGTGGACGGGTCGTGAATGATGAGAATTTCAGGGTTGGCCTGCCCCTTGCGGTCCACCCCGTAGCCCACCAGCGTCACCCAGTGGCCGCCCACGCGTTCGTATATTTCGGTCATGGGATCATAGGCGTACCAGCCAACGTTGAGCCACACCGCCGAATCGCCCACAAGGCCGTCCTTTATCCAGTCGATTTCAGGCGTTTCGCTCTTGCCCGACATGGCCGCCGGATGCTCCCGCCAGCCCTGGTAGGCCAGATACTCGTAAACGTATCCCCTCTCGCCCAAAAACCTGCTTACCCCCGTCAGAAGGTCCGTGGGGCTGGTGCCCAGATCGCCCGATGTATCCATGTATCCCGGTTTTCCGAGAAGGGCCGCCAGTTGGGGCTGGGTCATGCGGCGGTTGGCGTTCTTGGGCAAAAGATCGGGATACCCGTTACGGGCCAGCCAGACCAGCGAGTTGGAAACCGCCACCGGGGCGCAGAAGCCCTTTCCTCCCCTTGGCAGCCGGGCCGCCTTGTCAGCCTGGCAGAGATCGGGGGTCCCCCTCAGTTTTCCGGTATAAACCGGAGGATATGCGGCGGAAACGCCGCAGAACATGAGAAGGCAGGCTGTGGTTGCGGAAAGAACGCGTTTCATCATTATAACCGGATAAGTCCAAAGGGTTCTTGTTTCACTTGCCCAACCTATCATCAAAAGCACAATAAAGGCAAGAAAACTTGGAACAAAACCTGGAAGTGGACAGTTATCGGACATGGATGCGGAGAACAGGAAGCGGATTCGGCTCAGTAACCCGCCTGCGGGTTTACGGGCATGTAGCGGAAGGACGAAAATGGCTTGAAACCGGGCATGGCTCTTGCCCGCATAACGCACATCAGCCTCTGGTGGCGCGGGGCCGGGCTTGGGTTCACCCTTTCCACCAGGACGCGAAGGGCGGCCCCCGCCTCGCGCAGCCGGGCCACCTCCTCCCCAAGGTAATGGGGCATGAAACCCGCCATCTGGTGGGGAGTCGTGGTGCGGAGAACCACGGCGCCGGGGTCGTTGGGATTTTGCCAGTCCGAAAGGCAATAAAGCTCGTGACCGGGGGAAAGGCCCAAGGCAGCCTCCTCTCCGAAGGCCACGTGTCGGATTCCCCGCACCAGGAATCGATAAAGGAGGTCATTGGTGTCGGGGTCGGTGGCGGGCAGGCCGAAAAGCTCCAGTTTTTCGGTTCTCTCTCGCCTGCTGTCCCTTGCCAGAACCAGGAAGGGGTCGCCTCCTGCAGGCACCAAGTCTAGAACCGAGGCGTTCGCGGGATCGCCAGTGCGGGAGCTTATGACAAGGCGGTTGGCGAACATGGGGAAGAGCCCGTCCGATTCGTAAATCCCGTCCAATTCGTCGAACCCCGCAAAGGGCGTGAAGCCCTGGGCCAGGGCCGTTCTTGCGCCCTCGATGTAGGCGAAGCTGTAACGGGGCGAGAGCCTTCGTTCCAGAAGCCTCGCCACAGGGCAGATAAAGGAGTTTTCCGGATTGAACCAGGATACGTAGAGAATGTTTTCATCACGAATCATGGCCCGTTCCACTTCCCGCCCCCTGACCGACGCGAAAACCCAAGGACTATCAGGAAACCATCATTTGTCAGTTGCCCGAAAGAGCCTTATCGGAATGCTTCGCTATTAAGCGGAGCATGGTTCTTTTCCATTTTTTAAGGAATCCGGCAAAGGGAGGAAATGCCCCGGCCTTCCTCCCCCCCTCCTTTTTCGGGAAAACGAAAAATGGAAATAAATTGCGCTCCCGGAAATATATTGTTTACCTTAAAACCCCCTTTGACCGCAACATTATCTCCATGGTCTCCCTGGTGGAGTAACGGAACCTGAAACCCAGGTCCAGGAGTTTTTTCGGGTTCATGGCCCAGGGATAGCGCACGTAGTCCACAAAGGACGGCGGGGCCTTGAGGATTGGAAGGCCCAATTTCCAGGCAAGGCCGAAGGCCGCCTTCAGCATGAGGTCGGTCATTGGCACGGCGGGCCTTTTGGTCAGGGCGTTGACCTCGGAAACGGTCATGAAGTCCGGCGGAGCCAGGTTGTAGGGGCCGGTTGCCTCTTTTTCCAGAAGAAAGAGCATGGCGCTAACCACGTCGTCCTCGTGCACGAACTGGAAGGGCGGGGCCGAACCCACCGGCGCAAGGGCCACGGGCAGGGTGAACAGGGCCGAGATGTAGTTGTTCACGGACGGGCCGTAGATGACCGAGGGCCGCACCCAGCAGAGCTTTATTTCGGGATGTTTCGCCTGAAATTCCGAAAGATAAGCCTCCACCTCCGCTTTGTCCCTGGCGTAGGGGAAATCCGGATGCCTTCTTATGGGGTCGGTTTCGTTAAGGGGCACGGGGTTGTCGGGAAAAGCCCCGTAAGCGGTGCCGGAAGAGGTCACCATTATCTGTTTCACCCCGGCGGCGAGGGCTGCCTCCATCACGTTTTTGGTGCCGGTAACGTTCACCCTGTGCATGAGGTTCTCATCGTGAACAGGCGTCACCACAAAGGCCATGTGGATCAAAACGTCCGGCCTGATTTCCCTTATCCAGGCCGCCGCGCTTTTTCCGGTCACGTCCAAGCGGCGTGCCTCGCCCCTTTCGTATTTCGACAAGGGGGGCTTGACGTCTATGCCGTAAAACCGGTCGCAAAAAGCGCCCCTGTCCAGTTCCCGGCCAAGGCACTCCCCCAGATAACCGGCCAAACCCGTAACGAACACGGTTTTTCCCATGCGGAAATCACCCTTTCATCGTGGTCCAATGCGGATAACTCGTCCTCTTTTTTGCCGGGCCAGGCCCGGAGAGCCGTGTATCTTTTTGATGTGGGTAATCGATTTTTATGTTTCTTTGCCGAAGCTGTCAAGGCGGTTTTGGAAGGCGGTTTTGGAAAGCCGCATTCCTGTAAGGTCTGACCGAAGTTGGCCCCTCAAAATGCCCTTGACAAATCCCTGCCAAATAAGTTAACCAACCAGTTAGTTAAACCAACCGGAAAGTAAACTTCCCCCGACCGACGCATCACTGAAGGAGCATCCGCCATGGACGCCACTTCCATTGCTTCCCGCCCCAGGGCCGCCCGGCTCTCTGAAACCCCCATCGCCATAATCGGCATGTCGGCCATTCTGCCCGAATCGGAAAACCTTTCCCGGTACTGGCAGAATATTGTGGACGAACTCGACTGCATAAGGGACGTCCCGCCCGACCGCTGGAAAATCGCCGATCTGTATGACCCTGACTCCAAGGCCCCGGACAAGACCTACTCCAAACGGGGCGGCTTCATACCGGAAATCGCCTTCGACCCCATGGAGTTCGGACTTCCGCCGAACATCCTTGAAGTCACGGACGTAAGCCAGCTTTTGGCCCTGGTGGCCGCGCGGGAGGTTCTGAAGGACGCGGGATACGCCGACGAGAAGAGCTTCGACCGCGACCGCATGGGGGTAACCCTTGGCGTGGGCGGTGGCCAGAAGCTCTACACCCCTCTGACTTCACGCCTCCAGTACCCCATCTGGAAAGAGGTGCTGGTAAAGAGCGGGGTCTCCGAGGCCGACGCGGAAGCGATCATATCCAAGATCAAAAAGGCCCACATACCCTGGGAGGAGAACTCCTTTCCGGGAATGCTTGGGAACGTGATAGCAGGGCGGGTGGCCAACCGCTTCAATCTTGGCGGAACCAACTGCGTGCTGGACGCCGCCTGCGGCGGGGCCCTGGCTGCGGTGAAGATGGCCGTAAGCGAGCTTGTGGAGCATCGCGCCGACATCATGATTACGGGCGGGGTGGACACCGACAACTCGCCCTTCATGTACCTGTGCTTTTCCAAGACCCCCGCCATGACCCCGGACGAGTACTGCTCGCCCTTTGACGAGGGAAGCAGGGGCATCCTGATTTCCGAAGGTATCGGGATGCTGGCCTTAAAACGCCTCGCCGACGCCGAACGCGACGGGGACCGGGTCTACGCGGTGATAAGGGGGCTTGGAACAAGCTCTGACGGAAAATTCAAGAGCATCTACGCCCCAAGGCCCGAAGGGCAGGCCAAGGCCCTTCGCCGGGCCTACCAGGACGCGGACATCTCCCCCAATACACTGGGGCTCATAGAGGCCCACGCCACCGGAACCCCTGCCGGGGACCTGTCCGAGTTCACGGCCCTGAAGCAGGTATTCGGGGAATGCGGCGCGGAGATGCAATCCATCGCAGTGGGAAGCGTCAAGAGCCAGATCGGCCACACCAAGACGGCGGCTGGCGCGGCGGGTCTCATCAAGGCGGCCCTGGCCCTTCACCACAAGGTGCTTCCGGCGACTCTCCACGTGTCCCGCCCCAACCCCAAGCTGGACGTCCCTAACTCCCCTTTTTACGTCAACACCGAAACAAGGCCCTGGGTGCGCTCAAACGGAACCCCTCGCCGCGCCGGAGTCTCGGCCTTCGGTTTCGGCGGAACCAACTTTCATTTTGTTCTGGAAGAATATGAAAAGGCAGCCGAAAAGCCTTTCCGCATTCACGGAAAAAACCGGGCCGCGCTCATCTGCGCCGATACGCCGCAAATCCTATTGAACAGGATGAATGACCTCGTTGCCCGTCTGTCCTCCCCCGAAGGCGAAAGGGCCTTTTCCGATCTCTGGCAGGCCTCCCGCTCTCTTTCCATTCCGCCGGATAGCGCCCGCGTGGGTTTAGTGGCGGATTCGGCGAAAAAGGCGGCGGAGCTTCTATGCGCCGCCGTGAAGGCCTTATCGGAAAGCCCGGAAAAGGAGGCTTTCAGCCTTCCCCAGGGCGTCCACTACAGGGTGCGCGCTCTTTCCGGCAAGGTCTGCGCCCTTTTTTCCGGCCAGGGCTCCCAGTACGTGAACATGGGCCGGGGGGCGGCGCTCAGTTTCCCGCCCGTTCACGAGATGTTCGGAAAGGCCGATCACCTTTTTTCGGAGCACGGCCTTGCCCCCCTTTCCGAGGCCGTATATCCCAGGCCGGTTTTTTCAAACGATGAAAAATCCGCCCTGGAAAGGGCGCTATCAGGCACCCGCCTTGCCCAGCCCGCCATAGGCGCGCTTTCAGCCGGGTTTTTCGAGGTTTTCCGCAAATCCGGTTTTTCGCCGGACTTTTTTGCAGGCCACAGTTTCGGTGAACTTTCCGCCCTTTGGGCCGCCGGGGCAATCAGCCTGGACGATTTTTTGAATCTTGCCAGAATCCGGGGAGAGGCAATGGCCCTTGCCCCCAAGCCAGGACACGATCCGGGAAAAATGGCTGCGATTCTTGCCTCCGCTTCCGACATCGCCGAAATTTGCGCCCTGTTCCCCAATGTGGTTACGGCCAATTATAACGGCCCAAGGCAGACGGTGATAGCCGGGCCGACGCCTGATCTTGACGCCTGCTGTGAAATGCTTTCCGGGCGCGGTTTCAAGGCCGTTCCCCTTCCGGTGTCGGCGGCCTTTCACAGCCCCTGCGTGGCACACGCGAAGGAGCCCTTCGCCCAGGCGGTTTCGGCGGTTTCCTTCAACGAAAACTGCGCCAGGGTCTTTTCAAACACCCTGGCCGGGCCGTATCCGAAAAACCCGGAAGAGGCCAAACGCCTTCTTTGCAACCATATTTTGAACCCGGTGCGCTTCACGGACGAAGTGGAAGCCATGTACGCAGCCGGAGCAAGAATCTTCGTGGAATTCGGCCCCAGGGACATTTTAAAGCGCATGGTTTCGGACATTTTGGGCGCTCGCCCGCATCTTGCACTGGCCGTTGACGCCAGGGGCAGGGACGGGGACGCGGCCTTGCGCGAAGCCTGGGCCGCCATGAAGGTTGCTGGCCTTCCCCTGGCCGACGCAGACCCGTGGGCAGCGCCGCCGGATCAGCAGGAAGCAAAACCGGGCCGGGCGGCGGTTAGGCTCACCGGCGCAAATTACGTGAGCGAAAAGACGAGAAAAGCCTATCAGGACTCAGTGAATGACGGTTTCACGGTGGGCGCCGCGAAAAAGGCAGGGGAAGGAAAGGACAGGAAAATGGAAGCATACGCCGATACGGTAACGTCAAAAGCCCTCAACAACGCCGTTTTCACCACCTTGCCGCCGCACGGAACGCAGCCGCCCTGCCCCGCCGCCTCGCCTCCGGTCCGCGATACCGCAGCTCAACAGGTTTTTCAGGCGTCAGCCGCGCCCGTTGGGGTAAATCCTGCTGTGGAGCGCATTCCGGGCGTAAACAGCGCAATGCCCCTTTCCCGGCTGGAAAACGTGCTGGACCAGTTCATTTCCCACCAGCGCCAGACAACCGGGGCGCATGAGAAGTTCCTGGACAACAATTCCGAATACATCAAGGCCGTTTTCGGCCTTTTAAGCGATCAGGCCGCCCTTTTATCCAAAAACGGAAACGGGTCAAATGTGCCCGACGTTCTTTCACGGGGCATGGACGCCTTTCACGGGGTTTGGGCCGACACCGTCAGGGTTCACGGAAGATTTTTGGAGGAGGAGTCCAATAACGGCAGGCTCTGGCTTTACGCCGCATCCGGCCAGGATGCGCGGACGGCTCCCGTTGCCCGCGCCCTTCCGACGCAGCCGATTCCCGCCATCAGCGCAAGGGCGGGAAGCCTTCCGGCTCCATCCCCCTCTCCTGTCCCGGTTTATGAGGCCCCTGCCCAAGCCGTGATCAAGCCTGCTGCTCCCGCGCCTTCCTCTGCGCCCGAAGTCCTCTTTCCGGTATCGCCCAAGCTCAAGGCCGCACAGCCTGAGCCGCCCAAGGCTCCTACCCCGTCAACACCCGCGCCGGTTGCCGACCTTTCGGGCGCGTTCCTGGAAGTTGTCTCCGAAAAAACCGGCTACCCCGTCTCCATGCTGGAGCTTTCAATGGACATGGAGGCCGACCTTGGAATCGACTCGATAAAGCGCGTGGAAATCCTGGGAGCCATGCGGGAGCGCTTCCCCCACCTTCCGGAGTTGGAAGCGGCCGAGCTTGCCGAGTTGAAGACTTTGGGGCAGGTTGCGTCA
>JACRLG010000035.1 GCA_016235345.1 Deltaproteobacteria bacterium
GGCCGCCTTTCCCGGGCCGTAAGAGGCGCAACCTTCCCGCCTACGGCCGGTGTCACATCCACGACAACGAAATGGTATGACCAGCCTGACCCCGGCTGGTATGACTTTCCTGCCACCAATAGGTATGACTTTCCTTGTAGTGGCAGGTCAATAACTCACCCTTCGGACGACGGTCAACACTTTTTTTTGGTTACATCGAATATAATTTCCCCACACGCCAAACCATCCAAAATAATTCCACATTTTCATTTACCCACCCGGCGACGCAACGGACCGGACAATCCGACACCTGTCCCGCGCCGACTTGTTGCCGAACGACAGCCATTTTCCTCTGGTTCTTCCTTGGCTCCGGCCTGTACTCCTCCCCAATTTCCTACCCCATTTTCGCGGTTCGCCTGATTGCATTTCGGTTCTTCCCCGCGCGGCCCTTTCCACGATACCCGATAATGTCCCGGATGGCGCTGACCGGAAGAGAGACAGAAAATCCCGCTTTCTAAAAGGTGGGATACTGCCCGTGCGCCCCAGATGCAGTCCGCCTAAATCCTCGTTGATAAGGCGCGCCGAAACCGGAAATCGAAAACCGGGGACGGTGGGACTCCCCCCCTGCATCATTTGGGTGCGCGGGATTTTTGAAAGTTTTCTGGCTCTTTGGACAAAGAGGCGCACAAAGGGACAATCAGGGAGAGCGATGATCGGGAGACCGGCAGACCGCCAAAATCCCCACCCCAAGGCAGGGGCAGGGTCACAGCCCGCCGTCAAGGAATGGCTCGCGGGAGAGAAGTAAGGGTCTCAATCCCCACACCAGGGCATGGGCAGGGTCACGGAACATTCTCCGCAATCGGCGGAGTAATCGTTTGTCTCAATCCCCACCCCCCCATTTTTTCACGATAATTTCCCGGAAATGGGCTGAATGATAATCCTGGTTTCGTCATTGCTTGGCGTGGCAATCAAGCCTGGTTGCGTCCAAAGATGACCATCAGGTGGCCAGCGAGCGTCCATAGTGCGTCCAACGGAAATACAGTAAACACTAGTCGCGTCCAACGATCCCATCTATTTCCCTATCTATCGCGTAAGGATTTTTTGGATCTGGCTCTGGCGGAAAGGCAAAAAGCTGAAAGTGAAGCCATAAAAAAATAATATGTTTAATAGATATAAAAAAGAATACGGACATTCCGTTGGGATTCGTGGGACAAGCCACGACGGCCGGGCTTCTCCGATGGACGCCTGATGGACGCCCCGATGGACGCGCGGCTCCAGGTGTCTGGAAAACATGCTGGGGCGAAGGTTTCAGAATTTTTTAACGCACGTTTTAAGACTGAAAACGGCAAGATCGGCGGCTCGATGCGTGCCTTTCCGGGCTAAACAATATGGGAAGGGGGGAGAGCGGGCGGAAAACATTCTGAAATACTTGAATATTTTTTTGAAGCTTTCCGGAAGGATGCCTGTTCGTTTTGGGAAAGAGTGCAATTTGGAATGTGAGGAGGACCTTTCAGGACGGCAATTTTCGGTGGCGGCCCCGGATATGTCAAATTTGCCCACCCGGACGACCTCCAAACAGGACGTTCCATCGAATTTTTCCATAGGTAGCCCCTGGTTTTTGGAGCGGAAAAAGTTTGGCAATGGATTTGCCTTGCCGGAAAATTAATGCCGCAAAAAAATTGGGCTATCTGAGGAAAAGTGCGTTCCAAGATTTTTTGAAGATGCCTGTCTTTCAATTCGCCTTTCAATTCGCCGACCATGCCTTGATAACCTTTCGCCGATTCTTTGACTGCCTGAAGAGTGATGAAAAAAATAAATATTTTCTGAAACCCATTGACAAGTCCGCGAAATTGTGTTTTGGTTATAGGCATTCTTGCGCCCCCCTAGGCTAAAAATCGTGGGAGGGGTGTTTTTTTTGGCCCTCCCGATTTCATCGCGGAGGGCCTATTATGCTTGGCTTTTCAGATTTTCCATCAAAAGTTTTTCCTCATTTTTTCTCTCGCTCCCTTGATTTTTCAGACTCTTCCAGCGCCCTGCCGGATACTTCGGCGGAACGCATGGGAAACCCGCGCCCTATTTCACGTCAACCGAATTTTTCCGCATCGCGGCGAGGTCCACCTGGCCTTCACACGACCGTGTGAGCCGGACTGCGCCCGCAGAAATGTCGTTTGCCATGAAAAATCACCTGCACGCATAACCTTTTTTTGACCGGATATGGAAAGAACCGATAATGGCGCAGCACGCAAACAGCAGTATTTTGGCCCCTTCGCTTCCAAATGAGATTTTGGACTCAATCCCGCCCGTTCTTTGGCGGACGGACCCGCTTTTCAAGACGCTCACCGGCATTTCGCGCCGCAGCATGGCCAACATGGACAGCCTTGGGCAGGGGCCTTCCGAGCGCATCGTGATGGGCAAAAGCCGCGTGGGATACCCCAAGGCCGCCCTGGTGGAGTGGCTGGCAAAACGCATGCGCGTAGATTTCCCGACAGTAAAGGGGGTGACGAAATGAAAAACAAAGAAGAACAAGTCCTCACACCCATAAAGGCAATCAGGCAAAAGTGCATTGAATGCGTTGGCGGAAAAGAGATTTCCAGGGTACGGCGTTGCCATTTGATAGGTTGCGCCATCTGGCCCTACAGAATGGGGCGGCGGCCCTCCAAAGAGCAGGACACGCAGCCGGAATAGGCATCAAGAGACTTGACCTAAGGCGCGCCGCACCTTCGACGGGAATTTCTCCCGCCGGAGGTGCGGCACCCTTTGAGCCGGATTTCCGCCTGGATTCGATATCTCTGGCGTCGGAAATGAGTGTGCGCCTCTGAAATGTTCCTGCCGGAAACAAAGCCGCTTTTGGAATCAACTTCTAATGTTTCCTATGGAAACCAAACAAGCTGAGAAAGCCTTAAAATGTTTCTTCAGGAAACCGAAATAGCGCGGTTTTTCGTAAGTTTTGTTCCTCATGGAAACAATGTTTCCCGAAGAAACCGATTTTCTGAACCAAAAGCACTCAAATTCGGTTCCTGGCGGAAACAATGTTTCTTGCAGCTACCGAATTCGACGCATTTTTTGCCCTAAAAACGGTTTCCGCCGGAAACATTGTTTCCATTGGAGACCATCATTTTCGTCAACCGAATAAGGCAAAATCGAAAGGAAAAAGGCGCTTTTCATGGAGATGAAAAGAGGATTCGTCAACGAGCTCGCAAGGCAGGCGGGAATTTCACACAGCCATGTTTCGAACATTCTTTGCGGAAGAAAGCGGCCCCGTTACAAGATCGCTTCCTATCTCGCAGGGGCGACAGGGACCGAAATCTACATTTGGATGGAAGGAACGCCTTACGATATTCGTAGCGCCATTGAGGAAGCGGAGGAGAAAGCCCGCCTTGCACGGGAGGCTGCCAGGGAAGAGTACTATCGCTCAGTGATAGGTGATGATGACATTCCCTTTTGAGGTTACCTGTGGGTATCAAGGCTTATGGATATGAGCATTCGGGCGACCTGGAGGGCTCCGGGGAAATTGACGCCACAGGCATTTCGAGCCTCATTTGATCCTAAGCGCTTGGATGACGCTTCGTGCTTAAACAGGCGACTCCGTAGCCCTATCCCGGAGGTGGCTATAGGTTTGGATGGATGAAATCATCGGCAAGGGATAACCCCTTGCCGATGAATTAAGCCTTCATAAAATGGCGGCTATCTGAAGATTTGTCGCCGCACAAAGAAGAACGCAATAACCCAGCATGTTCGGTTCATAGGCGTCCTGAAATTCATCTTCCATAAAAGGCGTGTTGGTGCTCCCAGCCGGGTCCATAACTACAAGCGTGCCGCCGAAGGGCCTTACCAGGATAAAATGAAAGACATCATCATCGTCGGCGATAAGGTATATGGCCTTGGATTCCGGGTTGGACTGTAACTCCCCAAGAATCTTGGATTCTTCACGGTAATCAGAAACCTCATTGCCCTGTTTGCGGTATGCCGTGGCAGTTTTTCGATAAACGCGGAGAAGGTGGCTGTGCAGCAGGCGATGAAAGAGGGTATTCCCGTAACTTTTTGACGGTCCTCGCCTCGATTTCACCCACAACTTAGTTGAAAGGCCGCGACTTTTGGCACACCGGGCAAGGTAGGCAGGGGTGGACCCCATGAAAATCATATTGCAGACCTGCCTCCAAATCTCCATCTCAGTTTTTTCCGACAACTCTGCTTTGCCGAACTCATGAAGGGCCGTCATCAGGCATGCCGGGCCGCAGGAATAAATCCTTGTTTGTTTCCAAGTATAAAGCTGGGGCGGATTCATTTGCATTTATCAATCCAGGTTGCTTTGAAAATGGCTATTTCGAGTTGCCGAAAAACCCGTTTTCGATGTCATGGAATCAATACTCCCAATCATCATGGCTGACCGGCAGGCGGTTCAACTGATCCTTGTAAAATTTCCATTTTGGCATGAATTGATCCATAATATGGACAAAGCGGGCGTTGTGGGTTGGGGCAAGCAGATGCGCCATTTCATGCACCACGATATATTCAAAGCACTCGGCGGGCTTTTTGGCAAGCTCGGTGTTTAAACGGATGCTCCGGGTTTTCGGGTTGCAGCTTCCCCATCTGGTTTTCATCCGTTGCACAAAAAAGTGCGCGACCTTAACCCCCATAACCGGCTCCCACTTGGCGATAATAGGCGGTGCGGCCATTTTGATCTGCTGGCGATACCATTCCTCGATTATGGCCTCTTTTTTCAGATCATCCGTTCCGGGGCGCACATGCAGTAAAATCTGGCTGTGCTTCAAATCGACTGACGGGGCCTGATGGCCCTCGGCAACCGTCAAAAGATAACGCCTGCCCCAAACATAGTGGCTTTCGCGCTGCAAATATTCGCGCGGGGTTTCGCGCTCCTGATTACGGAATTTCTCCTGCTGTCTTTTGATCCAGCCTAATTTTGAAATGGCGAAGACGCGTATGGTTTCTATATTCATGCGCAACGGGGCGGAAATCCGCACGCTTCCGGTGGGCGGATAAACGCTTAAATGAATATTTTTGATGTTTTTGAGCACCACGTCAACAGCGATGCCGCCCAGATCAAGCCTTGTTGACATCAGTATTCTTTCTGCGCCTTGATGATGAGGAAAACGCGCTCAACCTCGCGGGAGTCATTTCCCAAAATGGGCAACAAGGCCTGCTTTATTTTGTTCTCACGCGTCGCAATGTCGCGCCAGCCGTCCGGGCGAATTTTTATAACCGTTTCGTCAATCCTTAAGGCCAGTTCCTCATTGCGGCCAAGATTGTTGAACAGTGCCCGCTTTCCCGGCGTGTCGAGGTTTTCTGGCATGTCATCGCCAGCACCTGCTTCAACGAGCTTTGCCAATTCTGCAATCTGTTTCAGATACTCCTCGTACTCGATTGCCTTGGCCTTTCGGGCCGCTATGATCTCATCCAAAAGCGCCGACATCTTCTCGAAAAAAGCCGGGTCGTTCAGATGCTCCTTTATGATCTTTCTTCGGACGTTGTTTTCGATGGTCTCCGCAACGGCGTCCCTGTTGCCCTTCAAGCCGCCCAACTGAGATGCAATGGCTCTTGCGATGCCGGTTTTTACGATCAACTCCAGCAGGGACAAATCGTCAAAGGGCGAAATTTTCCTCGGCTCGTCGGCTTCGATGTAGGTGTCAATAAGGTGCCGCATGTCCGCCTCGTAGGCTTTCAGATCGAGGCTTTCCCCGCTTGCCTTGCGGATGACGTCGCGCACGGCAAGGTAATGCGCCGTCTGCTTTTTGATGCGGGAAATATCGGTTTCGGTGTATCCGGCCTGGGACAATTCGTCCGATATGTTGGCGTAGACCCGAACAAGGGCAACTGTTGCCTTATAGAGAGCGGCGCGTTGGGGCTCCCGATCCGTCAAGTCCGTGGGATTTTCCGTGTTGCCGCAAAAATGGCGGATGTGCTCCATCTCGTTCTTTGGCGGCTCCACCGGCTCACACAGAAGGGCCAGGGATTCAAGCGCGGTATCGAGCCGCTCTTTGCCTTTTTTCAGGCGATCCTTGAGGAGCACATCCGGGTCGGCTCCCCCGGCGCTGTGGTCAAGCTCTGACGTGTAAACCGAAATGGCGTTTTCCACCTTGCGGAACAAATCCTTGTAATCCACTATGTAGCCGAAGTCCTTGTCCTCGCCGTCAAGCCGGTTGACCCGGCAGATGGCCTGGAAAAGTCCGTGGTCCTGCATGGATTTGTCTATGTAAAGATAGGTGCAGGGCGGGGCGTCGAAGCCCGTGAGAAGCTTGTCCACAACCACCAAAAGCTTCATGTTCATGGGTTCTTTTATGAACATTGCTTTGGCCCGCTCCTCGTAGGTTTCGGTCCTGGTCATGTTCGGCTTGGCTTCGACGTTCTTCAAAATCTCGGCGTAGGTGTTGTAAATGAACTCCCTGTCCGTCTCGGTGTTGGCTCCGGTGTCCTCCCGTGTGATATCCCCGGGCTGCGGATTATAGGATGTCACCACCGCGCACTTGCCTCTGAACCGCGACTTCTCAAACAGGGTGAAATACTTGCACGCCTCGTAGATGCTGGAAGCCACCAGCATGGCATTGCCGCGTTCGCCGGAAAGGCGGGGCTTTACGCTGAAATCGAATATTATGTCACACACCACCCGGTCCATGCGGCTTTTGGAACTGAGCACTTTCTGCATGGTGCCCCATTGCTTTTTAAGCTCATCCTTCTGCCAGTCGTTGAGGCCCTTTGTCTTGGCCTCGAACCATGCGTCAATTTTATCAACGGAGCCCAGGCGCTGGTCAATGTCCCGGGCTTCATAAACGAGATCAAGCACGACCTCGTCCTCCACAGCCTCGCTGAACTTGTAGGTGTGGATGTAGCCGCCGAAGACTTCAAGGCTCGTCTGCCTGTCCTTTTTCAAAAGAGGGGTGCCGGTAAAGCCGATGAAGACGGCGTTCGGCATCATGGCCTTCATAACCCGGCGCAGCTTGCCGCTCTGGGTGCGGTGGCACTCGTCAACAAATACGAAAACCTCCCCCACCGTGCGGCTTGGTTGCGCCTCCAACTCCTTTATGAACTCGTCAAAGTTATCCACGTCCTTTGCGCCGAACTTGTGTATAAGCGAGCACAGGAGGCGCGGACTTGCAAGGCCAAGCTGGTTCATGAGGTCGCGGCCGCTTGTGGTGCGCTTGATGGCCTCGCCCGTTTCTGTGAACACCCGCTCGATCTGCTTGTCCAATTCATCCCGGTCTGTGATGATGGCCACGCGGGCCTTGGGGTTGTTTTCCAGAATCCACTTGGCGAGCAGCACCATCACGATGCTTTTGCCGCTGCCCTGGGTGTGCCAGATTATGCCGCCCCTGTGTTGACGCACGTGATCCTGCGCGGCCTTGATGCCGAAATACTGGTGGACCCTTGGCAGTTTCTTGATACCGCCGTCAAAGAGCACGAAATCGTGAATCAGCTCCAACAGCCGGGCTTTATTGCATATTTTTAAAAGGTACTTGTCCAGTTTGAAACGGCTGTTGTCGTCTTCATCTTCTTTCCACTTTAGAAAATACTTCTCCGGCGTTCCTATGGTTCCGTATTGCAGGCCCTCGGAGTCGTTACCGGCAAAAATGAACTGGACGGTGCTGAAAAACCATTGGTTGAATTCGGGCCGCTGGTTTGAAATGTTCTGGCGGATTCCATCGCCAATGGAAACCCTGCTGTTTTTAAGCTCCAGAACCCCCACGGCGATTCCGTTGACGTAAAGCACGATGTCGGGCCGCCGCTCGCGGTTGCCCTTTAGAGTCACTTCCTCGGCAATGGCGAAGTCGTTTTCTTCCGGGTTTTGCCAGTTTACAAGGTGAACGGTCTCCGTTGCCTTGCCCGCCTCGGTTTTTACCGGCACGCCGTAGCGCAAAAGGCCGTAAACGGCGGAATTGTTTTCGTAGAGGCTTCGGCTGTGGTTGTTCGCCTCTGTGCGCAGCCTGTGGAGGGCCACGCTGATTTGCTGCGAAGAGTAACCGCGCCCCGCAAGCCAGGCCGAAAAAAGTTCTTCCTCGATGTTGCTATTCCCCCGCCGGTCGGAAAAATCGCCCAGCCAGCGATACCATAGCTCATCAACCAACAGGGCGATAACACGGTTTTGGGTGGCGCGTTCGGATTTGCCGATGTCGCTCATTTGCTCACCTCCCAATGCCCGCCTTTGGTGGGGCCGATTCGGGCTATCGCACCATCAGATTTAAGCCTTTGAACCTGTTTTTCTATCGCCCTGGTTGTTTTGCCCATTAGTCCGGCGATTTCGGGAATTGTGATCTCCGGGTTTTCGCGCATCAATTCAACGATTTTCTCCCCGGTTTCTCCCGAACTTTCCGGGGTTTCTCCCGAACTTTCCGGGGTTTCTCCCGAACTTTTAGCCGTTTCTCCCGAACTTTTGGCCGTTTCTCCCGAACTTTCCAGAGTTTCCCACGAACCGTCCGGTTCGGTGGCGGAAAGTCGCGGAATGGTAAGAGCGAAACCGTCCGTCATCCGAAATTCAGGTTCGGGAAGCCCGGCATCCCTGCAGCGGCGGATCATGTCGCCGGTGCCGGTTCCCATGCGCTCGATGTATTTTGTCAAATAGAGCGGTTCGGCCAGGAGGGGATTGTGCGGCACGGAGCCGTGCGGCTCGCGCAGTCGTTGCAGGGTTAACGAGGACGGCAGGCGACCGGGATTCCAGACCTCCAGCCGGTCGGCAAAAAGCATGACCTGGACGCTGCCGTTGCTGGTGTAGTCGCGGTGGGCCACGGCGTTGACGATTCCCTCGGCCACCACCTCGCGCGGGATTTCGTAGGTCACCGGAGCCTGGGCGCTTTTCGCCCGTGTGCCGACCCTTAAGGCCAGCTTTGACATGACGAAATCAACCGCCTGATCCACCAGCGAGAAAGCCGTACCCTTGTAAACCTGATACGACGGAATGGGCTTGGCCACCTCCGTTCCGTGGAAATGTGCGCACTTGATCTCCGAAGCGGGCAGGAAGCGTTGAGGCTCCTTTCCGAAGAGCAGCACGGCGGCGTTTGTGGGCTGGCCGTCATCCAACAGGTTCAAGTGGGTCAAAAGCTCCTTGCCGGAAGCCGATTCCCTTAGCGGAAAGCCGCGAGACGCGCGGGCGTCGCGGATGAACATTTTCATGCCTGCGCTGCCTATATCCCGTATCGTCGCCCCACGGCAGGGAGCCGCGTCAAACGGGCCGTTCAGAATCAATTTGTGCTCGTCCAGGTAGGCCACCAAAGAGGCGTACACGGCGGGAAGGAGGCTTGCCGAATCAATGAAGCGGCGGCGGATAAGCTCAGAACCGGCCCGACGGATCAGCGCCAGCATCTTGGGGTGCCTTGACTTGTCGCCTGTACCCTTCACATAGATAAGGCGCGGCTTGCCAAGCTCCGTGGCGCGGTTGAATTCGCGTTCGGTTGGGGATACCCCAGCCGCGTCCTCCGCGCCGTATTCGTTTCCGAAAATGCCCACGTAAAGCTCGCAGGCGGCCACCTCATCCAGATATACGGCATCGGTCCGCCTGTCTGCGGCGGGCAGGTCCTCAAACAGGAACATCTCGAAAAAACGCCGCAACAGCGGGTCAGAATGCAGATAGGCGCGCAGGTCGGCGCGTTCCGCCGCCAGTTCCTTTTGCACGCTGCTTAGGAAAATGCGTATGGGTTTCATACCAACCGAATCCTTCCGGTAAGCAGTTCCTGCATCATGCCCTGTTTGATTTGGCGGGCCTTGGCCAGTTTTTCCTCAAGGGTGGATATTTCCGCATCCATGTCCGAAAGGATGGAGGCGATGGCGGTTTGTTCGGTTTTGGTGGGTGGGCGGGGGACTTTAGCGTCCCGTACCTGCTTTAGACTAATCTGGGGATATGCTTGTCCGGTCGTGATCGAAGCAAACCGCCTTCTGACCGAACGCTGTGATAAAAAATGATAAACATAGTGAGCATTAACATGGGTCGCATTCATGCGAACTCTGGCGATATGCTGGTTAAGATTCGCCGTTCCTATCCCGTAAAGGAAAACAACTCGGCCTACGTTGCCTGTAATCGTAATAAGAATATCTCCATCGCAGACCTGACTTCGACGAAGTACACTGTGTGCTTCGGGGGAGATATACATGGACTGATTTAAATCCAATCCGTTATCGGACACGCACTCACTTCTCAAGAAAAGCACGCCATGCGTTTCCCATTTGAAACCATAGGTTGTCGGCGTGGAACCCTTTGTAATGAAAGCTGATAAATGCTCCAACGAATCCAGTTCCCAATCTTCAGGGATCAATCCCGCTTCGGTCTGCTTGTAGCCGCTCTTGACTTCAAACCCCGGCAGGCGCTTCTTGCCGGTAAGCAACTCCTGCATGGCTCCTTGTTTGATTTGGCGTTTTTTTACGATGAGCTGTTCCAGGGATTCGATGAGGGCGTCCGCATCGCTCAAAGCTCCGGCAATGGCCTCCTGTTCGGCTTTGGTGGGGGGGAGGTTGACTCGAATCTGTTGAACAGTCGTCAAGTTCATTCCGGCTTTTGCGCCTGAGTCGGTCAATGCCCGAAATAGTCTCTGCGGTTTTTCCGATGCCAGAAAATAACTGACGAATCGCGAACTGGTTTGTGCTGGGTCGAATCGCACCAATGCAATGTGCTGATTGATATAGGCTGGTTTTGGCAATTTTGATGAGACGTTGCCGACTATGCCAATATCGGCGGTAATTGAAATCAAAATATCGCCATCTTGGAGCTGCGTTCGCATGGCCTCACTATTATTAGCGGGAAGGTTCACAAAACGCAGGTCTTCAAGGTCCATATAAATGCTGGCTCTGTTTAGGTTCGTGATTCGGATGAACGGTGAGCCTTGATCCGAATAATAGGAAGCCCACCCGCGTGAACCGCTTGTGACATAAGGCTTCATATCTTTGATCTGCTTAACCTTCCAATCCTCCGGTATCACCCCAACCTCGGTCTGTTTGTAGCCGGGCTTCACGTCCATGAGAACCCCATCCTTTCCAGGTGGCGGTTAACTTTTTCTTCCAGGTCGGCGACGAGGCACACCATTTGGGGCATGGGGGTTTCGTAGCGTTCGGCCAGTTCCTTCACGCGCCGGGTAAGGGCCTGGCTTATGCGGTCCATCTCTCCGTGAATGGCGGCATCAAGCGCTGAAAGCCACTTGTCGTCCACAACCAGCGTTTTAATTTCGTCCTGGGTAAGTCTTGGGTATTTGGCGTATGCCTTGGCGTCAAGCGCGGCTTCGGCAGCTTTTAAGCTCTTTTTCAGGTCTGCTTCTTCATTGGACAGTTTTAGCCAGTCGTTCAGGGCGTCGGCTTCATCTTTTGAGTCCCTGTCGCCCCTAATCTCCTTGAGCCTTGCGGAGACACCAGCCTTGTTCACCTTGTCCATTGCCGAAAAAAAGCCGTCCTCGCCGCCGTGCTCCTCCTCAATCTCGGCAATCCGGGCGCTTACGCCTTCAAGCTCCGCCGCAATTTTTTCCAGCGCTTCCTGCTCCTTTTTAAAGTACCGGGCCACTATCAGTTCCTTGGGCACAAGGTCGCAGGCCCAGCCCTTGTCCTTTTCCCTGCCCTTCTTGTCGCGCTCGATAACGCGGTATGTCTCGGCCTTCCAGCCGTCGTCGGCTATAATGTAGCAATCATCCTGCATTATCCCTGCCCAGTAGTCCATCAGGTGCTGGTAAACGTCGTATTTGTCCATCAGGGGTTTATCCGCGTAGTGGGCCAGAAGGTCCTCGGAAAGGGTCGTTATCAACTCCTTGGGATGAAACCCCATTTTTAGGTCTTTAAGCGCGGCGGCGGATTTGGCGCGCCATTCTTCAAAATGGGAGTTCATGCGCAAAATGAAATCGGCAAACTCCGGGTGCTCGTAAATGGCGGGCTTTATGGCGGCCTTTTTTACGGCAAGGTTAAGGTAGCCGGGCCGGTTTTCGGAAAAAAGGGCGGCTTTGAGGTTAGGGCAGATCGCCCAGTAGCGCCCAAGGGCTTCAACGTCGCGCAACGGTATGCCGCCCTTCAAGTGGCCTTCAATGTCTTGGATGTCTTCTTGCTCGGTGCTGTCTATGTAGCGCGGCAGGTTAAGGTTGAACTCGTTTTTCTCTATCTCGTCCAGGCTCACCGTGCGGGAGTATTTGGGGATTTCCAGGCGATTGTTGAAAACGTCCACAATTTTATGGATGTCGCGGTCGCGCAGGCGGTTCTTGGGGCCGTCCTTCATGAATCCGCCGCTTGCGTCAATCATGAATATGCCCTTGCGGGCGTGGGCGTTTTCCTTATCAATCACTATTATGCAGGCCGGTATGCCGGTTCCGTAAAAGAGGTTGGCGGGAAGCCCGATCACGCCTTTTATGTATCCCCGGCGGACCAGGGCGCGGCGGATGTCTGCCTCTGCGTTGCCCCTGAAAAGGACGCCGTGGGGAAGGATGCACGCGCCCTTGCCGTTGGCTTTAAGCGAGCGCACGATGTGCAGAAGATAGGCGTAATCGCCCTGTTTGCCGGGCGGGGTGCCGAAGAATTTGAAGCGGTCGAACGGATCGTTTGCGGGATCGAGCCCCGTGCTCCAGCGCTTGTCGGAAAAGGGCGGATTGGCCACCACGTAATCGAAGGTTTTAAGTGCGCCTTTGTCTGTATACTTGGGGTTGGAAAGAGTGTTGCCCTGCTCGATCCAAGCCGTCTCATAGCCGTGCAAAATCATGTTCATGCGGGCGAGCCCGCTTGTGGCGGCGTCTTTTTCCTGCCCGTAGAGCGTAACATCCGCGCTTGCCTCGTCGCCAACCTTCAAAAGCAGGGACCCGGAGCCGCAGGTGGGGTCATATACGGTGGTGTCGTTGGTGGTGTCGGCGTCGCGGATGCCTATTATCTTGGCGATTACGCGGCTTACTTCGGCGGGGGTGTAGAACTGGCCCTTGCTCTTGCCGCTTTCGGTGGCAAAGTGCCGCATGAGGTATTCGTAGGCGTCGCCCAGTATGTCGTCGCCTTCCGCGCGGTTTTTCGAGAAATCCAGCGCCTTGTTCTCGAAAATGCCAATAAGGTTGGTGAGCCGGTCAACCATCTCCTTGCCGCTGCCGAGCTTGGTGGCGTCGTTGAAATCCGGCATGTCGGAGAGCTTGTTGGCGTCCGCCAGGGGGGCGATGATCTTCTTGTTGATCATATCCCCAATGTCGGGCGTACCTTTTAGGGCCGCCATATCCGCAAAACTCGCGCCGTTGGGGATCGCTATGGGTGCGTACTGTACCCCGGCGTATTTGTCGGAAACGTATTTTATAAAAAGCAGAACGAGGACGTAATCCTTGTACTGGCTGGCATCCATGCCGCCGCGAAGCTCGTCGCACGACTGCCAGAGGGATGAATAGAGTTCGGATTTTTTAAGTGCCATGGTTTTCCTGTTGCTGTTTGCGCTGTTGCAGAAGGTTTGCCCCGAAGCTGACAAACCGGCTGAATTTTACGCATAAAAAGCGAAATTTTGGTTTCCTGCCCGTATAGCATATCCCGAATATTTTTACCAAAGCCCTTTGGAATCCGTAATCAAACTATTGATCAGGCATGATTGATCCAAGCCATGAAGTGCCAGCAGAATTAAAGCGCGTTTCATCCAATCGAAAGCGGCGGGGACAGGTGGAAACTAAAGGCCGGAAAATTTAAAGTGGGGACAGGGTGGGGACAAAATGCAGGCAAACGAAAAAGGGGTTAAGCCGTTTATGGCCTAACCCCTTGAAATCCTTGGAGCCGACGAGCGGAATCGAACCGCTGACCTGATGATTACGAATCAACTGCTCTACCGGCTGAGCTACGTCGGCGCTGAAATGGGGTGGGAGACGGGACTTGAACCCGCGACCTCCGAGGCCACAACCCGGTGCTACCACCAGCTGAGCTACTCCCACCATATCTTTCCGCTTCGCCCCACCTTAAAGAGGGGGCCGCCACATGAAGGCGATCACCTATCACAACCGTTTCGGCTTGGCAAGTAATTTAGGCATCCTTTTAAAAAAAGGCTGTGCGCCCATCAAAAATTTTCAGCCTGAAAAAACATGGGAAGACGCCTCTTTCCTGTCGGCGAGAAAGAGACGCCCGCAGTAGTTGCAGGGCATGGTTCTTTTCCGGTTGTTAAGGAAAGCCGTGGGCGAAAAAATCGCCATGATCTTCCTCCTCCACCATTTTACATAATACGGAAAATGAAAACAAACTGCGCTCCTGGCAGGAAAATCTTCGGCCATAACGAAATTGTTGCAACAGGCTCGCGTGATATGGTAGGAAATGATCCTGCACGGGCCTTCCGTGGCCTGTGGCGATCCACATCTCCTGTCTTTTTCAGTCGTGGTTTCCGGTCGGTTCCTTCCCCCAAAAAAATGGAGCGAACAATGTTGGATTTCGGTACGCACCGGTTTGCCGCAGGATTGGGCCGCGCCCGTTGGGCGGGTTTTGGTCTTTTTTTGACTCTTTGCCTTGTTTTCCTGATGTTTGCGGCCATCGGCTGCAAACAGGAAAAGGCCGAGGAAGCCCCTTTGCCGCCGCCAGCCGAAGCGCCGGTTCTGGCTGAGCCCCCTGCTGAAGCACAGCCGGAGGCGGCGTCCACAGGGGAAATCCAGGCGACGGGCCAGGATAGCGGCCTGCCGTCGGCCAAGGCGGCAAGTACCGGACGCAAGATCATTCTTTCCTTCATGCTGTCCGTGGAGGTGAAGGATGCAATGGCCACCTTCGAGGCCCTTGACAGGCTCGCCGTCCAGGCTGGGGCCTACGTGATAAAGAGCACCAAGGACCGCCGGGACGACGGAACCCTGAAGGGCTCTGTGACCTACCGAGTGCCGCCCGGATTCCTCGACGGCTTTCTTTTCAAGATCAGAAGGCTCGGAAAAATTCTTGGGGAGACTTCCAGCGGCGACGACGTGACTGACCAGTACGTGGATTTGGAAGCGCGCATAAGAAACGCCAAGGCCACCGAAGAGGAGGTCCTTAAGATTCTGCACGAAAGAACCGGAAAACTTCTGGACGTACTTGAGGTGACCAGGGAGGTTGGGCGGATTCGCGGCGAAATCGAGGAGATGGAGGCCAGAAAGCGCAACATTGAGCTTCTGACTGCAACCAGCTCGGTAACGGTGGACATAAGCGAGCCCGAACCTGACGGAGGGTCGGAAAAGGTGAAATCGCCCTTCAGGCCCATCTGGGAGGCGGTCAAATCGGCCTTCAACGAGGGCATGGTGCTTCTTTCCGGTTCACTGCATTTCCTCATCGTCACGTTCTTTGCACTTCTGCCGTGGGCCTTGTTCGCCGCAATCATTATTATTATTTGGGCAAAGGCCAAAAAACGCGGAGCCGGAAACCGGGTTCCCGCGCAAGGTTCCGGTCCTGCGATAAGGACGCCCATGATCACACCAGCGAGGGTAAGAAGGCCGCAAACCGGAACAAGGGAACAAACTGGTGATGATACGGAAGACGGGACACCGGGAGACGATAATCCGGCTGGCAAATGAGGCCTTTAAGGCAAGAATGATGAGGTAGCGTAAATAGTGACAAAGGCGTCGGCGAATTTCGCCGACGCCTTTGTTATCGGGCAGCGCACGGGCGGCTTTTTGCGAAACCGTCAGGGATAAGGCTCACCCGTGGGGCGGATCATTATTTCGTTCACGTTCACGTGGGGCGGCAACGCAATAAGCCAGGAAATGCCCTCGGCGATGTCGCCCGGTTCAAGCAGCCTGCCGAACTGGGCGACGGTTTTCCCGAAATTCTCCTCGTTGTAACCGGCCACATCCTGAAATTCGGAGAGCACTATTCCGGGCATGACAAGGCTTACGCGCACTCCGTGCTGGCAGATTTCCCGGCGAAGGGCCTCAGCCATGGCCCCCACGGCGAACTTGCTTGAGCCATAGAAACCGCTGAAGGGGGAGATGTTTCGCCCCACCACGCTTCCGATAACCACTATGTCGCCGCTTTTGCGCTCCCGCATGTAGCGCCCCGCCCGCCTCATAAGAAGGGACGCGCCCAGCACGTTGACCCGGTAAAGATCGCGCCACTGGGATTCGTCGCTTTCAAGCAAGCCGCCCGCAAGCCCCCGTCCGGCGTTGACAATGACGATGTCGATTTTCTTGCCGCCTTCACCCCAGGCCAGGGAATTGTTCAGAAGCGAATCGATGTCGTCCGTATCGCTTGGGTTGCCCACCACGGCCAGGGCTTTTCCCCCAAGCGCCGTAATCTCGGCGGCCAGGGCGTCCAACCGGTCCTTCCGCCTGGCATGAATCACCACGGCTGCGCCGGATCTGGCCAGAGCCAAGGCAGTGGCCCTTCCGATGCCGGAACTGGCCCCGGTCACTATCGCCGTTTTGCCTTTCAAAAGCCCGTTCATGGATGCCGTCCCTTTCCCGATCATTTGGCCTTGTGGAACTTCTGGTACTGGCTCATCATGGCGAGCGCCTTCACAGCCCGCTCAGGGGTCTTGAAAAACACGCTCTTGTACTTCCTGCCCGGAACCGGAATCATGGTCTTGTCGGAATCATCCGACACCAGGGGCACGCCAAGTATGGGCTTGTCGTAGCGGTCCATGAGATCGGTGAGATGCTCCACGTAGCGGTCCTCGATCTGGCAGAGCGCCGCATGAAGGGCGTAGAGATGCTCCTTGTTCGCGCCGGGGTCGCTGGCCAGGGCACTTTCCACCATGCGGTTGAGAGCGATCTTGCGGCCGAGGATGCCGAGATTAAGGACAGCGTCGCAGCCGTCCCAGGCCATGAGCACGTCCGCCACCCGCACCGGGATGGTGGGGTCGTTTTCACCGACAAGGTCGATGGGGTTTCCACGGCTCCAGAAGGGCGGAAGAATGGCGTTCACCTTCTCAAAGACCTCCGGCGAAAGGGGAACCACCTCCAGGCCGTACTCGTCGCAAAGGTCGGCGGTGACCACGCCCCAGCCGCCGCCCAGGGTCATTATGGCCACCCGGTTGCCCCTTGGAAGCGGCAGGGCGGTGAAGGCCGCTGAAAGGTCCAGAAGGTCCATGGGGTGGTTCACCCTGACGATTCCGGCCTGCCTGCACGCCGCGTCGAAAACCCGGTTGTCGCCTGCCATGGCCCCGGTGTGGCTTGCAGCCGCCTTGCCGCCAGCCTTGGTGCGACCGCCCTTTAGGACCACCACGGGCTTTTTTGCCCCGACCCGGCGCGCGCTCTCAAAAAAGCGCCTGCCGTCCTTCACGGATTCTATGTAGAGCACAACGCTTCTTGTGAGCTTGTCCACCTCGAAGCATTCCATGAAATCCTCTATGGAGATCATGGCCTCGTTGCCCGAACCGCAGAAAGCCCGAAGGCCGATGTCCTGGCGGGCCGCGAAACCCATGAGCTGCGCGCCCATGTTGCCGGACTGGGCCACCATGGCGGTTGAGCCCGCAGGTGTTCTGATGTGGCTTCCCATGCAGAAAAGGTTGATGTGGGGGTTGGTTATGCCCATGGTGTTGGGGCCGAGAATCAGGATTCCGTGCTCCCTGGCCTTTTCCACCAGCTTTTTTTCAAGCTCCTTGCCTTCGGGGCCTATTTCGCCGAAACCTGAGGTGATGAGAAGAACGTGCTTGATGCCCTTTTGGGCAAGCTCATCCATCAGGGGCAGAACCTGGGCCGCCGGAATCGTCACCACGGCAAGGTCAACCGCTTCGGGAAGGTCCAGGACGCTCTTGTAAACGGGCCTGCCGAAAATGGTCTTTTCCCTTGGATTGACGAAGTAGATGTCGCCCGCAAAACCGCCCGCGATGGTGGAGGTCGCCACCATGTGGCCCCACTTGCCGAGGCGCGCGCTCATCCCCACGAACACCAGGCTTTTGGGATAGAACATGGGCCCCACAAGCTCGGGCGGAACGGGCGGATGGGTGACCTTTCTGATCTCCTCCGGGCCGAGAACGATGAGGGCGTCAACTGCAGTCAGGCCGCCGTCGGGGCCGGCCAGAAGGGGGTTGATGTCCACCTCGGCCACGTTGGGGCACTCCATGGCAAGCCTCGAAAGGCCCAGAAGAACCTCGGAAATCTGGTCGCGGTCAACCGCCGCCTCGCCCCGGAAATCGCCCAGAAGTTTTTTCGCGTGGATATCATCCAAAAGCGCGTCCACGTCCTCCTGCACCAGGGGCGCAAGCCTGAAGGCCACGTCGCCCAGGGCCTCGGTGAGAACGCCGCCGATGCCGAACATGATCACCGGCCCGAACTGGGGGTCGCGGAAAAGCCCGGCCACGAACTCCAGGCGGCCCGTTATCTGGGGCTGCACCAGAAAACTTTCGAGAAGCGCGCCCGCCTTTTCAGCCACGTCCTTCGCGGCTTCCTCCACCGCGCAGGCGTTGGCCAGATCAAGATGCACCAGGCCCATCTCGCTCTTGTGCAGGAGCTTATCGCCCATGCCCTTCAAAACCACCGGGAAACCGAGCTTTTCCGCAGCGCTCACCGCTTCGGCCACAGTCTTTGCCGTATGTTCCTCGACGACCGGAACTCCGAATTGTTTGAGCACGTCCTTGGCTTCGGCCTCGGTGAGGGCCGTGCGGCCTTCCTGCATTACTTTTTTCAGATAAACGTTCGCGTCCACTTGCACCCCTGTCGGCACTTGATGTCAGTCATATCTGCCCGGATCGGATCCGGCCAGGTCCAGGAATAACGCCTGTTTGGGCCATTCCGGTATTCATCGCCACGATTCGGCGCTTACTTTACGGCCTGCAACATGCCACAATTCAACCGGCCCAACAAGCAAATTTTGCGGTAAGAAAAACGAGCGCATGATCGGAATCCGGCGCGGCTGATTATATATGGTACGGAAAGTTATAACGCTTGCCGAAGAATTCATATTGATAGAAGGGATTCCGAGCCTTAGCCGCAGGGGGGCTGTCCTGGCGTAACCGCGCGCGCAAAGGGGAAAAATGTGGACGCCGATCGGGAGGAATTTGGGGCGGGGACATAAAAAAAGGCCACGGCGCAAGCCGTAACCTTTTGTAATCGTTGGTGGGCGATGCAGGATTTGAACCTGCGACTTCTACCGTGTGAAGGTAGCACTCTCCCGCTGAGTTAATCGCCCGTGCTGGGTTCGTTCTATAGACCCTCGTTTCAATCCCCGTCAAGCGTTTTTTTGACCGGACGCCAAAAAGAACGCCTGAAAGCCTGCATCCAGGCCGCCTCGCCCTCCCTCTTAGAAAGCCAAACGCGACGAGAGCCAAAAGGACCGGACCTTCATCATGGGGCCGGAAATCTATCCGCCATGATCCATTGGACCTCTTCCAGCCACCGCTTGCGCTCGTCCTCCGTGCTCGTCACCACCACCGAAAAGGTGCGGCGGTAAAAATTTCTCACGCCGCACAAATCGAAGACGCAGTTTTTCCATATGGTTTCCAGCGGGTCACCGAAAACCGCCCTCTCCCTTTCCGGGCAGGTATTGGACGTGTTGAACACCACTGCGGTTTTCGCCCTCAAAAGCCCCCTGGGCACCCCTTCCCCGCCGTCGCCCTCCACAAATTCATAGGCCACGCCCGGCCTTATCACCCGGTCCACCCAGCCCGCAAGAATTGCAGGCGGCATGCCCCACCAGTTGGGATGAACGACCACGATTCCGTCCGCTTCGGCTATTTCACCGCAATGTGCGGCTATTGCGGCGGAGAGGGTTGCGTCCCGGTCAATCTCGCCATTTGGCAGCACCGGGTCGAAGCCCTCGGTGTAAAGATCGTGAAAAAGCACCTCGTGGCCGCATTTCAAAAGGGCCTCGCGTGCGGCGAAAGCTATCGCGTGATTGAGGCTTTCAGTATTCGGATGGGCGAGAATGAGTGAAATTGTCACATTGTCCTCCGATGAACGGTGCATCCGCCGTCGGGTAATGGACCCTGATGCGGGCCGGATTAATGCTTTCGGGTGGCTGACGCCACAGGCTCGTACCAATAGCACCGGATTCCTGATTCTGCAACGGCCAGTCATTGCAACAAGGCCGCCAATCAAGGGTTAAGCGCTTCATGCCGATGCAAAACACCGTTGTTTCCTTCGATTTTGAGTATCGCCCACGGCCTGAAAATAGTTCCAAAGTATTAGAGGCCAGTCCAGATACCCTCAAATTCTTCATCCTGCCGGTAATACCCTTTTGCCTGAATGATGATTCATTTTGCCCCTGTCCGCGTTTTTTTCCCGATTTGAAAAATTCGTTTCAAAACCAAAAAGCGTGAAATACGGGTTAAAAAATTTTCGGAAAACGAAAATATTTATGGTAAAGTACTATTCAGATATTATATGTTATTTTAGCATGTTAAATATTTAGAGCCTGCTCTCCGGGTAAATTTTACCAGTCCCCAGTATTAAAATTGATAAAAATTGACCACTCTTTGGAATTATCAGGTCACAGTCTTTTAAATGGCTGCCTAATACCGGAGTCGTATTGAAAACACCCCGATAAATAAGACTAAATTACGTTCCCAGTCTGATTGCAAGAACCATCCCCCCTCGTTTATAGTGCAATCAAATCGAACGCTCGTTTCACTTCATACGCCGCAAGGCGAAACAAAAAACAAATCCGGGGGGACTTTTCAATGAAACGCATCGCTTTCGCAATCTTGGCTCTGGCCCTTCTCATTCCCGCAACGGTTTTCGCAAGTGGATCCTCCAGCACCCCTTGCGCCGTCAAGTATCCCGTGGTTCTGGCCCACGGCATGGGCGCTTCGGCTGAAATCCTGGGGATCATGGATTACTGGTGGGGCATCGAGTCAGCGCTGGAAGGCAAGGGCGCCAACGTTTTCATCACCTCGGTAAACGGCATGGATTCAACGGCCAACAAGGCCGCCGCCTTCAAGTCCCAGTTCCTTCAGATTCTGGCCGTTACGGGAAAAGCCAAAGCCAACATCATCGGCCACTCCCACGGCTGCCTCTACACCCGTTACGCAATCTCGAACTTGGGCCTTGCCACCAAGGTGGCCACCCACACAAGCATTGCAGGCCCCCACAGGGGTTCCGCCATCGCCAACATCCTGGTTTACGGCCTGCCCAGCCCGCTTCTGAACGCCGCCGGTGATGTCCTGGATTTCGTGTACGCCTTCATCTTCGGCGACGACGATCCCAACACCATCCAGAACGGCATTGAGCTTTGCACCGACTACATGGCCAACGTGTTCAACCCCAACACCCCCAACAAAACTGGCATCTATTATCAGTCCTGGGCTGCCAAGGCCAAGACCGCCTGCCCCAGCATCATCCTCAATCCCACTTGGCTCGTCCTGCTCACCCAGGAAGGCGCAAACGACGGACTGGTTTCCATAACCTCCGCCAAATGGGGAACCTACAAGGGCGTGCAGGAAGCCGCATGGTACTCCACCGGATGCGACCACCTGAACATCGTGGGCCAGCTCTTCGGCCTCACCCCCGGATTCTCCGCCCCCGACTTCTTCGTATCGGTGGTGACCGACCTGAAGAACAAGGGCTACTAAGAGCCTGACAAATACCTGACACGCTCCAAGGGGCGGGGAGAAATCCCCGCCCCTTTTTATTTTGACGCCATCCCCGCAAACCGTTTCCTTTATATTCACGATGTCCCCGAAAATATCCGCTGGAAAATGGAGGCTTTCCGCGCAAGATGCTTGGAAAGCCGATACTTATGAAATTGTCCTATCGATAATGTCCCCATCCGGGCCAAATTCCGCCGCACAATCGCAGACATCACAATACCCGGACAAGGGTTCATTTTGTCCCATGGGTGGTTTTTTTCCGGTCCTTTCGGTTAAGAGCCCGAACTGACGCCTTAGGCATCTGGCAAGATAGCCGAAGATAATCCCCCTCCTTTTTGCCGCTTTTAGCCTCGGCAATAAATTATCATCAATTTAAAATACTTATAAACTTTATAGGCCTAACCGGCCCTAATTTTTAATTCCGGGGTATTTGAAATGAAAACTTTTCATTCATGCTTTGGAACTATCCGATTCCCCACTTTGACGGTCAAACCCATGCCCGATACCTATTGAACACAGTGCCGCAAAATAGGAATAAATTACGCAGCGGGCCTGATTGAACCAATCGACGCACCTCTATATATTGGACACAACTTGAACATCCGTTTCGCTTCAAACGCCGCAAGGCAAGACCAAAACAATCCGGGGGGATCAATGAAACGCATCGCCATGGCAATTCTGATTCTGGCCCTTCTCATGCCCGCAACGGTTTTCGCGGGAGGCTCCAAAAGCTCAACCACCTGCGCCACGAAATACCCCGTGGTCTTGGCCCACGGCATGGGCGCTTCGGCCCAGGTCCTGGGAATAGTCGACTACTGGTGGGGCATAGAGTCCGCGCTGGAAGACAGAGGCGCAAATGTTTACGTGACCTCGGTAAACGCCATGGACTCGGTTTTCAACAAGGCAGCCTCCTTCAAGGCCCAGTTCCTGCACATACTGGCCGTGACCGGCAAGGCGAAAGCCAACATTATCGCGCACTCCCAGGGCGTCCTCTACACCCGGTACGCCATCTCCAACATGGGCCTCGGCCCCCAGGTGGCCACCCTAACCAGCATCGCAGGCCCCAACAGGGGCTCCTACATAGCGAACCTGATCGTGTACAAGATTCCCAGTTCGCTTGTGACCATCGGCGGCAAGGTTCTCGATTTCGTCTACTCCTTCCTGCTGGGAGACAAAAATCCCCAGTCCGTCGAAAACGGCATGGAGCTTTGCACGGACTGGATGGCTGATTTCTTCAACGTGAACGTTCCCAACGTAAGCGGCGTCTACTACCAGTCCTGGGCATCCAAGGTGAAGATCGGCTGCCCCAACCTGCTCTTGAACGCCACATGGCTCATTCTTCTCAACAAAGAGGGAGCCAACGACGGCATGGTTTCCGTCAACAGCGCGAAGTGGGGAGCTTTCAGGGGAGTTCAGGAAGCCGCATGGTATTCACCCGGCTGCGACCACCTGACCATCATCGGCCAGCTTTTCGGCCTCACCCCCGGATTCTCCGCCCCCGACTTCTTCGTGTCGGTGGTCAGCGACCTGAAGAACAAGGGATACTAAGAGCCTGACATAGAGTTGACACGCGCCAAGGGGCGGGGAGAAATTCCCCGTCCCTTTCTATTTTGTTGGGTTGCCATAGCCCGTCAAACTTGAATCTTTCGCACTTGTCTGCTAAATTTCCCGCCATGAAAAAATTCGGCCAATTTTCCGTGTGCGGACTTCTGGGCAAGGGCGGCATGGGCGCGGTCTATCTGGCCCGGCACGATGTGATAGACACCCTCGTCGCCTTGAAGGTCCTCGCTCCAAGTCCCTTTCTGGAAGCCCTCATCCCCCTGCCCCGCCTTTGCGAACTTTTCGTAAACGAGGCGAAAATCATGGGCCGCATAAGGCATCCTCACGTGCTTTCCGCCTTTTATCTCGATTTTGAAAAGGGCCTACCCTACTTCGCCATGCCCTTTCACGCCCGAAACCTGGGCGAGGTTATGGGCGAAACCTACGACGCAGAAACCGAAAGCCGCATAATCCGCCCGGACCGGGCCATGAAATACGCCCTTGAGACGCTTTCCGGCCTTGCCTGCCTGCACGATTTCGGCGTTGTCCACCGGGACATCAAGCCCTTCAACATTCTTCTGTCCGACAGCAACCGCGTGAAAATCGCCGATTTCGGCCTCTCCCGGCTTCGGGGCGAGATTTTCCAGCGGCCCGACAACTTAAAGGTCGGCTCGCCTTATTACGCCGCCCCTGAGCAGGAGAACGACCCCGATGCGGCAGGACCCGCCGCCGACCTCTACGCCGTGGGGGTGATGCTTTTTCGGATGATTACGGGCAAACTTCCTGAGGGAAATATCGACGGAATCGAAGGCTTGGGGCCTGCCTGGAGGGATTTTTTCGCAACCACCCTCGATGCCCGGCCCGACAGACGTTTTTCCTCAGCGCGGGCCATGGCGGAAACCCTGGGAGGACTGCGCAGGGCCTGGATTGAAAACCAGGAGGCCGCCTGTAGGCTTGAGATAGGGGAAGGCCCGCAAGAGCGCCCTCAGACGGCGGCTTCGGAAATCAGACCGGAACCCGTGAAAGTGAGCGCGGCCAAGGCAAGGGAGTTTTTCGGCCTTGACCTTCTTTGGAGGCCGGTATCGAAAAATTTGGATGACAAGAGGTTTGCCGACAACGGGGACGGCACGGTGACGGATCTTTCAACCGGCCTTTTGTGGCAGAAGGGCGGGACGGATTATCCGGGCGATTTCGGGCAGGTAAGGGAATACGGGGAAAAAATGAACGCGGAGCTTTTCGCCGGGCGCTCGAACTGGAGGATTCCCACCGTTGACGAGCTTAAAACCCTGGCCTCACCGGCTGGCAAAACCGACGATTTTTGCGCGTCGCCGGTTTTTTCGCCAGTCCAGAACCGCCTCTGGAGTTCTGACCGGGCCACCTTCACCGCTTTCTGGTGCGTGAGCCTGGACCTTGGCTACGTGTTCCGCCAGAATTTTTCCGCACCCTGCTTCACGCGCCTGGTAAGCGGAAGCTGAAAATATTCTCTCCCCAGGCTGCTTGTTTTGTATGATGCCATCCAAACTTACTGCCCCACACCATCCTTCCAGGCATAGTACATACCTGTCGAAAACAAGCGTGCCAGGTTATTTTCGTCGACCCATGGGTATTGTGCCAAATAAGACTCTCGCCACTCAGGCCAGATACCATCCCTGCCACGCTTTTTTGCTATAATAAAAATAAGATCATATCCGCATTCCATTGCAACACGGGCGACATCGTTAAAATGATCCAACTCTTCAGTGTGCAAATTAGGACACGCCTGTCGAAGGCGGCCTTGAATTGGCCGACCATAGTTCTCGCCCCATTCCTGAGCAAATTTCAGTGCTAAATTTAGGCGAGCTTTCAGCGAGTAGCATGGATCATTCGACCTCGCGATTTCCAAGCGTTCATTCAGAAATTGAGCAAGCTCGTTAGCTTTCTTTCCGTATGTATCAGGAATAGCGCCTTCACACTTCCCAATAATTTTGGCGAATTGACGAAATTTTTTTAATTGGTGACAGGATGGTACAAAATTGAATCCAACTATCTGACGAACCCATATTCCGGTATGTCTGATCGTAACAACAAAAAACTGGTCCACGGCTGACCATGGAACAGTGTTTCGTCGAAATAGATTCGAAATTGTGAATCCTGATTGATCTACATGAAGATAAGGGCACCCAGGAATTCTCTGGACGATAGCGATAGGCAGCCACCGTACAAATAACCCTGCAATAAAAAAGCCTGTCCAGCTTTTGACCATGCCTATCCAGATCCCGCCTGCTACACCGGCAGCAGAAATGAGGAAAAGGCTGATTGCTGACCATTTCTTGTTATATAGAGTTATAGATGCCTGTATTTCTGTCATTTCATCCATGGCGAAATAGTCAATTAGGTTGGACCAAGCCCAGTGCAGGCCGACATTGATTCCACCTGCATTAGATTGACGGAAGTGCATTGAATTTTCCTGGTCGGATACGGTCTGTTTTGGTCGTTCTTTGCTTGGCGCCAATCTACGAAATCCTACAAACCCAACACCTTATATGAACTGCCAATTCTCCTAACCATTACGCGATTATGCCACTAAACGCACCAAGGCATCAGTGTGAGATTAATTTGTCCCGCGCTGCTTCCATGCCGTACCACACCCGAAAATATATTACCACTGGGTTTGAGACGAGCCTTCACCACACACGACATCGGCATTTTCTTTTAAAATTTCAAAGAAACAGCCAAAATACTAATTTAAATGTTCTTTTCCTTTTTCCGCAGCCCCGGTTGCCAGGGCGTCCGCACGCTCGTTTTCCGGGTGCCCGGCGTGGCCCTTGACCCAGGCGAATTTGAGGTTATCAAAGGTCTTCATCAGGGCCTTGATTTCGTTTACCAACTCCACGTTTGCCCTGGCCTTCCAACCCTGGGTGAGCACGTTAAAGGCGTACTGGCTGTCAGTAAAAAGCCTCACCGGCAGGCTCCGCTTTTTTACAGCCCTAAGCCCGGCCAAAATGGCGGAGAGTTCGGCCACGTTGTTGGTGTCTTCGCCGATGTACTCCCCGATCTCCTTCACGTGCTCCCCGTATCGCATCACAACCCCTATTCCCGCCGGGCCGGGGTTTCCCAGGGCCGCGCCGTCGGTATAGATGCAAACCGCGTTGGGGGGAACATCCGGCGGGGAAAAATCGGGAACCGGGGCCTTTTCCTTGGGCTTTTTCGGCGTCCGCTGGCTTTCCGTGGGAACCTGACCCTGGGCGAGCGGCATCACGCTTTTTGCCAGGGCCGAGTAGGTGCGCGGGTCATCGGGCTTGTAGCGCACGCGCACCTTGCCGTTTGAAACGATGGCCTCTCCGTTTTCGCGGGCCGCCACCCACACCTTGTTGCCCTTGAAGGCCATGCGCACCCAGAAGGTGCCGTCGGCAGCTTTTTCTTTTTCGATCATCTGTATATCAGGTACGGCCTGCGGGTTTCGAAAAAGCTCCTCTCGTCCCTGTCCCAAGACTCCTCGAACATTTTGGGATCATTGCCTTTTTCCAGGGTGAGCCTCGCCCTGTCGGTTCCGAAGATCATGTCTATGGGCCATTTTTCGTATTCATACTCGTAGGGCGGTGTTTTCCAGGCAAAGGATTTGGGCCGCCTTTTATAAATGGAGGCCAGAAGACGCCACGCAAGGGATACGGGCCGGAACTTTTCCCGGTCCGTGACGTGGATGGAAAAGCCCTTGCAAAGCTCACCCTTCCACTTGTTGGACGTGGGCTCGAAGGCCGTGGGCCGCAGTATCGCGCCAACCTGTTCCGGGCCGCCAAGGTCTTCCAGCACCTCGTCCCATTCCAGGTACGGCGCGCCCAGCATGGTGAAGGGCAGCGTGGTGCCGCGCGCCTCGCTCACGTTGGTGCCCTCCCAGATCACCTGACCGGGGTATGTGACAGTACTTTCCACGGTGGGCAGGTTGGGCGAGGGCGGAATCCAGGAGAGATCGGTATCTTCCCAGTAATGGCGGCGCTCCCAGCCGGTCATGGGGATAACCTCCAGGTCGCAGCCGATGCCGAACTCCTCGTTCATAAGGCGGGCGATCTCGCCCATGGTCAGCCCATGGCGCATGGGTATGGGATAACGGCCCACGAAGGAGACGAATTCGGGCGCGAGGAGGTTTCCTTCCACCAACTCGCCGCCTATTGGGTTGGGCCGGTCCAGGATCACCACCTTCCGTCCGTGCTTTTTCGCTGCCTCCATCAGATACGATACCGTATAGATGAAGGTGTAGACGCGGGTTCCCACGTCCTGGATGTCCACCAGGGCCGTGTCGAAAAGCTCCATGGCCCGGTCCGTGGGAACGCGGGTCTGGCTGTAGAGGGAAAAGGCCGGAACGCCTAGAAAGGGGTCGGTGGTGTCCGGGGACTCTATCATGTTGTCCTGCCGGGCCGCGAAAAAACCGTGCTGGGGGGTGAAAACGGCCTTCAGCCTTCCGGGGAATTTTTGATCCAGAACCTTGGCGGAGGGCAAAAAACGGCGGTCCACCGAGGCGGGGTTGACCAGCATGGCAAGGCGCGAAGAGCGCATGAAGGCCGGGGGGTTTTCCAGCAGATTTTCAAAACCCGTGCGAAATATGGACATATTACCGGGAGCGCTATTTATTTCCATTTTTTGCTTCCATGAAAAGAGTGGGGGCAGAAGATCGGGGCATTTCTTCTCCGGGCCGGATCCCCTTAAAAAGGGAAAAGAATCATGCTCCGCTTAATATACCACCTTTTTTTTGCGTTCGGAAAAAAACTGGGTTAATATTAAATATCGTAATGAAATCGTGTTGGCAAGATAAACGAGCCCGCATACCGGGAGCGTAAATCATGTTCGATCAGGCCCGGAGCAAGCCCCATGCGGCGTTTTTCGATCCGGGCCGGTCAATGGCGCGAAGACCGGCGCTTTCGGGCAGGCGGCGGGGCCGGATACGGGTTATAGTAATCTTCACAGGAAGGGTCATCCTCTGCATCGTTTACCGGCAAGTCTGGTTCAACCTTGCAGACGAAATTATCGAACGCCTTGACGCAAGTATTACCGCTTTTAGGGCAATGGAGGCCGGAAAAAAATTTAAGAAGCGCGGTTTCGTTCAATGGCGTCACCCGAACGCTTCTTGGCGTTTTAAAACGGAAAGGGGGATTTTTCAACATGGCAGGCGAGGAGAAAAAATCCAGAAAACCCGAAAAGGTTGGCTTGAACACCCTTATCGGGCGCATCGCGGACGGCCTTAAATCCATGACCGAAATCGGGATTCTGGACGACCTGTCGGGAATTTTGAAAACCCTTGCCCGCAACAAGGACTACATCGTAACCCTTGTTGAGAAGAGCTACTCCTTTTCGGTGGAGACAAACAAGGTCTGGGTTGACCGCAAGTCGAACATCGAGAGCATGATAACCGAGGGCGACCGCCTGATCTGCGCCTTTTCCGCCGATTCCGAAAATCTCGCCAAAAACGTGGGAAGTCTCACGAGCGACATGGCCGCCGTTGCTGGCGGGCTTTCCGGCCTTGTGAACGAGGCCAGCGTTTTTCTGCCCGAAGTGAGAAAAACGCTCGCCGAGGCGGGCGGGCTGGCCGCCGAGGCAGGGACCGCCATTCCCGTTGCAAAGGAGCTGGCCGAGCGCTCTTTGGCCGCGGTCAACCAGGTGAACGCCATCCTGCCGACGCTTGCGGCCACGGCCGGAGACGCCTCCGCCATGATAAAGGAGATGCGGGAGATGATGCCCCAGATAAAGGCCCTGCTTACAGGTGCCAACGGACTGATGAAGGAGGCGGACGGGCTTCTTCCCAAGGCCCAGCGCGCCCTGGACGCCCTCAACCGGGCCCTTCCCAAGCTGGACAAGGTGGACGGGAAATCCCTCAAAAAATTCTTCCAGGAAGACGGCCTGCGCATCTTCCTGAAAAAGCTGCCCTTTTGAGGCCGCCCCTGCCCTCCCATAAGGCGCAACTAAAAAAGGCCTCCCGAAAAACGCCGGAGCCGGTCGCTTTCAGGAGGCCTTAAAAGATACTTGGCGGGAATTTATCTGGCAACCTGTGGAAAAAGCCTTGATGGAAGCCTGGAACAGCCTGGATAAAAACGATGAAATGCAAGGAGCGCGAAAAGCCAATGAGGGAGCGTACGCCTTTGTACGTGACCGAAATTGGTTTTGATGTGCGACACAGCAGTTCGCTTTTTTATCCAGGCTGTTAAGCGCGGCCCCAGGGCTCCATGTCTGTAAGCGGATGCTTTTTTTCCTTCTGGTTCTTGTCCACCGGCGCTAAGCCCATGTTTTTGCCAAGCTCCAGCATATAGGTGATCTTGGTGATGAGAAGCCCCCTCAGCATGAATTCCACGGCGAATTTCTGCTCGTCGGACGGGTCTTCCAGGCCAAGGTCCATCATAAGCTCACGAACGACAGGCTCGACCCTGGAGTTTATGTCCTTCTGGACAGCCGTGAGCCCGCCCTCCTTTTTCGCTCCCCATACGGCGGGAACAATGTATGTGGCGTGCTCGAAAAAAAGAACCGACCTGTGGGTGACGAAAATCTCGTGGGCCAGCCGGTCGATGCGGTCGCCCATGGATTTTCCGAGACGGGTCACATCCGATTTTTCTTCCCTGGTAAAGCGCCCGACAAGATGCCGTATCAATCCCACCTTGGCCCCCGCCATATAAAATAGTTACACCCAAAAATTCCCGTAAAACTTTCGCACAAAATTAACACAAGCGGTGTTACAAGTGCAATTTATTTTCAACGGACAGAAAATAAGGGATTTGGCCGGATTTTTTTACGCTTGCCGCAAGAGGCGATGCTATGTTAGAAAATGCGAAAACTTAAGGGAAAGAACATGGAAAACGCGGCTGATATCTACCACAGCAAGATGATGGAGACCCTTCTGGGCTCCATGACCCAACTCCCCATTTTCCGGTCCCTCACGGAAGACGAGCTGAAGGAAGTGGCCAGGTACATGTTTTTTCTGGAATTCGCCAAGAACATGACCGTGTTCAGGGAGGGGGATTCCGGCGACTACGTGTGTTTCGTGGTGGAAGGTCTTCTGGAAGTGACCAAAAAGGCGAAATCGGGCGGCATTACCGTGATCGCCCAGCTTGTGCAGGGGCATTCGATAGGCGAGATGTCCGTAATCGACGAATTCCAGCGTTCCGCCACCGTAACGGCCAGGGAAAAATCAAGGCTCGTCACCCTCACCCGCAAGAATTTCGAGACCCTGGTGGATCAGCACCCCAGGATCGGAAACAAGATGCTGAAGGGCATAGCCCGAAGCCTTTCCATGAACCTTCGGAAGACCTCCGGGCAGTTGGCGGAAAAACTTCCGGTGGTGTGAACCCGGCGCCTTTTGACCGACGCAGACGGTCAGATTCCGCTTTTTCCGCATCCATCGCAGATCAGGTCGGCCAGGGTCACGGTGTTCAGCTTGTCAAAAAACGCCTTCGACGCCTCCTGCCAAAGAACCCGTGTCCGACAGGTGTCTGTTTTTTCGCAATATCCCGGAACCGACTGGCAGGCCACAAGCTCAGGGCCGCCTTCCAGAAGCGCCACCACCTCGCCAACGGAAATGTCCTCCGGCCTCATTGCAAGGCGGTGCCCGCCCTTTGCCCCCCTGATGCTCTCCACGTATTTTGCCCGCTTCAGAGGCAAAATGATCTGCTCCAGGTATTTCATGGAAACGTCCAGGCGCTTGGCCACCTCTCCCAACTGCACGTAGCCCGTGTCCTTCCGGCAGGCCAGGTCCAGAAGAAGCCTTGTGCCGTAACGGCTCTTGGTTGACAGTCTCATCGCTTCATACCTCTAAAGCCAAAGGTTTCCCAGGTTCCCGGCAACCGGACATTTCGACCGGTGTTGAATGGCCAGGCCGCCTGCTTTTATCCAACGAAATTTCCTTGACATTACATATGGAAATCGGTCCCGGTTTCTGCTAAAGGCTTTGAGCGCGGCGCAGGCGAACATGGGCGGCAGCGTAAAAGCCCCGGACGGAATTCATTATGATCCGGGCAGGCCCTTGACATCCACGAGTTTGAGCCCAATATGTGATTTTGGACATCAAACACCGCCCTCTTGCTGGCGGCTGCCGTAATTCCCATTTTTACGGTGGGAATTATGCCTTATCCTCTTACATGACCCAAGGCCGGGAGGCAAATAAAATGTACACAAAAACCGTGATGGACCATTTCAGGAATCCGCGCAACGTGGGGGAAATGGCCAACCCAAGTGGCGTGGGGCAGATAGGAAACCCCGTTTGCGGCGACATGATGACCATTTATCTGGATATTGAAAACGACGTCATAAAAGACATCAAGTTCCAGACCTTCGGATGCGGGGCGGCCATAGCGGTCTCGTCCATGCTGACGGAACTGGCCAAGGGCAAGACCATCGCCGAGGCCAAGAAGATCACCAACAAGGACGTGGCCGCCGCCCTGGACGGGCTGCCCAAGAACAAGCTCCATTGTTCCAACCTTGGGGCCGACGCCCTCCAGTCCGCCATAAGGGACTACGAGGACAGAAAAAGCGGCAAGGTTAGAAAACCTGAGGAAGAGGCCGAAAAGCACAGCCACGACCACGAAGACAAGTGCTATTGCCCCTACTGCGATTCCGAGCTTGCCGAGGGCGACACCTTCTGCAAGGCCTGCAGCTTCCACGATGATGAGAAAAAGTAAGGAGGCTTCGCAATGGGTGTCGTGAATCTCGATCACATGTCGGCCAACCCCCTTATCCCGGAGGTGCAGGAGGCCATGATAGCGGCCATAAAGGCCCCGCTGGGAAACCCCTCCAGCCAGCACCAGATGGGGGAGAGCGCGGCCCTGCTTCTGGACGACGCGCGCCAGGCGGTGGCCTCTTTGGTCAACGCCGCAGTCCCGCGCGAGATAGTGTTCACATCCGGCGGCACAGAGAGCGTCAACATGGCCATAAAGGGCGTCGCCTGGGCCTTTGGCGTTGAGGGCAAGGGAAAGCACATAGTCACCTGCAACACCGAGCACAATGCCGTTATCCGGTCGCTGCGGCGCCTGAAGCAGATGGAGTACTCGGTGACCTCGGTCCCCGTGGATGAATACGGAAGGGTCAACCCCGACATAGTGGCCAGGGCCATCAAGCCGGACACCATCCTGGTTTCCATCATGCACAGCAACAACGAAATTGGCACCATCCAGCCGGTGAAGGAAATAGCGGCGGTCTGCAAGCAGAAAAAGGTGCTCTACCACTGCGACGCCGTTGACTCCGTGGGCGTGGTGCCGGTGGACGTGCAGGACCTTGGCGTCGATCTTTTAAGCTTCGCTTCCAACACCTTCTACGGCCCCACGGGAGTCGGCGGGCTGTACGTAAAGCGCGGGGTGCCCATCTGGCCGCTTTTTGACGGCGGCGTTCAGGAAAACCGCAAGCGCGCGGGCACGGAAAACCTTATAGGCATAGCGGGAATGGGCGCAGCAGCCAAGGCGGCTCAGCGGGACATGGAAGCCCGGATGGCCCACACGAAAAAGTTGAAGGACCTCTTTCTGGCGAAACTTCCCGAATACGTCAGCGAATACGGATTGAACGGGCATCCCGAATTCTGCCTTCCCAACCTTGTGTCCTTGTCCGTAAAGCACGTGGAGGGAGAAAGCGTGGTCCTCATGCTGGACGACGAGGGCTTCGCCGTCTCCACCCGCTCGGCCTGCGCGTCCGGAAGCCTGAGGGCATCCCACGTCCTTCTGTCCACCGGCTTGGGATTCGCCGATTGCCAGGGGACAATGGTCATCACCTTCGGCCTCGACAACACCGAAGACGACGTGATGCGTTTTCTCGCCTCCCTCAAGACATCCGTCGGCACCCTGCGCGAAATTTCGCCCCTTTTCAAAAACGGACAGGCCGCAACGTGAAAATAGTATCAATCGCAACAAGCAAAAAAAAGAGCACCAAAAAGACCGTGGTGCCTGAGGCCCGGCTCGTCGTGGAGCACGGAATAGAAGGCGACGCCCACGCCGGGCCCTGGCACAGGCAGGTGAGCCTTCTTGCAAGCGAGCGGATCGATGAAGCCCGCGAGCGTGGCCTTGACGTCACCTTCGGCGATTTCGCAGAAAACATCGCCACCACAGGCGTTGACTGGAAAACCGTGCCGGTTGGGACCCGCTTCCGCATGGGCGAAACGGCCCTGGTGGAAATCACCCAGATAGGAAAAGAATGCCACAACAAATGCGCCGTCTACTACAGCGCAGGAGACTGCATCATGCCCCGCGAGGGGGTGTTCTGCCGGGTTCTTGAGGGCGGCCCCATACGCTGCGGCGATCCCATAGAAGAGGTTAAATGATGGCTGCGGATGAAAACGAGGTTTTGCAGGCCATAAGGAAAAAAATGGATCGAAGGGGCGAGCGGCTCGTTATCCTCGCCCATCATTATCAGCGCCCCGAAATAGTGGCACTGGGCCATTTCGTGGGTGACTCCTTCGCCCTGTCCCAAAAGGCTGCGGCCTGCGAAAAGGCTCACAATATCATTTTTTGCGGCGTTCATTTCATGGCCGAATCCGCCGCCGTGCTGGCCGCGCCTCATCAGGTGGTGCAGATCCCCGACATGGAAGCCGGCTGCCCCATGGCCGACATGGCCGACCCGGTGAGCGTTTCAAAAGCCTGGGACGAGCTTTCGGCGGTGGCGGGGTCGAGCATTATTCCCCTGGTTTACATGAACTCGTCGGCGGAGCTCAAAGCCTTCTGCGGGGCGCACGGAGGGGCGGTATGCACCTCGTCCAACGCCAAAACCGCCATCAAATGGGGCTTTTCCAAGGCGGAGAGGGTCTTGTTCTTCCCGGATCAGCACCTTGGCCGCAACTCCGCCAACGCCCTGAAAATTGCCCGCCATCAAATTATCGTCTGGACTCCCGGCAAGCCCCTTGGCGGCAACACTGAACAATCCGTAAGGAACAGCAAAATAATTCTGTGGGACGGCTTCTGCCACGTTCACACCAAATTTTTGCCGGAACACATTCTGAACGTGCGCCAAAACAATCCCTCAGCCAAAATCATCGTGCATCCCGAATGCACCGAAGACGTGGTGAATCTTGCCGACGCGTCAGGCTCAACCGACCAGATCATAAGGTTCGTCAAGGCCCAAACGACAGGTTCAACCATCGTAATAGGAACCGAGATTCACCTGATCGAAAGGCTTGCCACAGCCAATCCGGACAAAACCATAGTGCCTCTTCTGCAGAGCCTTTGCCCCAACATGTACAAGATCAGCCCGGAAAAGCTCCTGGCTGTCCTTGAAAACCCCGGTACGCTAAACAGGGTCGAAATCGAGGAAGGCGTAAAGGCGGACGCGAAAAAGGCGCTTCAAAGAATGCTTGAGCTTACCCCTTAGGCCGGAGGCCATCCCTTTTTTCATGGGTTTTTTCGCCAGCATCAAAGCGGCTTTTTCCGGCCTCCTGAACCCGGGGACCGGCAAGGCGTCCCTCTGGGACGTTCCCCAGGGAAGGGCCAACAACCGCAGGCTTGGACGCACCGGCGAGTCAATGGCGGTAACCCACCTGAAGAAAAACGGCTACAGGATGGTTGACTCAAACTACCGGGCCAAAACCGGCGAGGTGGACATTATTTGCGAGGAAGGCGGGGCCCTTGTCTTCGTTGAAGTCAAAATGCGCCGCCAGCGCGCTTTCGGCCCGCCCCAGGCGGCGGTGGATAAGCGCAAGCAAAGAAAAATAGCCCGCACGGCCCAGCATTATCTGGCCAGGACCCGCCAGAGAGGACGCAGGGTCCGCTTTGACGTATTGGCCATAACGGTCACGGGGGGCGAACCGGTTTTCCGCATCATCAAAAACGCCTTCGACTCGCCCTTCCGTTAAGTCCACAGCCCCTATCCTTAGTGGCCCGGCACAAATTCCTTGCTTTTGGAGCCCTCTTCATTTTAAAAATCGAAAGCTGTAAATCCCTGCTTGCCATATCCAGCATGACGGTTGCGAAGAAGGAATCACGGCGGGGGCCGTTGCGCCGCCGTTTCATGTGAATCCCGGGCCTGGGTAAAAACCATGGATTGACATCAACTCCGGCTTTTCTGGAATGGACCGGTTTTCCGTCCCCAAAACGACAGCTCATCAATAAACGATCAGAAACGGAAGCACATGGTAAAGCCCAAGCGGAGCGTGCTTGTTACGGGGGTGGCCCATCACTGGGGGCAGAGCCTTGTGCCCCTCCTGGAGGCAGACCCGGACTTCGACACCATAATCGGCATCGATTACAAGCCCCTGTCCAAGCCTTTCAAGCGGTTGGAATTTTTTCAGATAGAACCACATCACCCTCTTCTGGCCGAGCTTTTGAAGGTCTCCAGGGTGGACACGGTTTGCCATCTTCTTTTCGAGGACGCCTACGCGCCAAGCGAGGAGATTTTCGATCTCAACGTCATGGGCACAATGGACCTTCTGGCGGCGTGCGGGGCCGGCGAGACCCCCCGCGTGGTCATCATGAGCGACACCAAGGTTTACGGCGCGTATTCGCACAACCCAAATTTTCTGGAGGAATACGCCGATTTCAAGGGCAAGCACTCCCACCCTTACATCACCCACAGGGTGGAAATAGAAAACATGGTGGACCGTTTCACCCGCCAGAACTCCAACCCGGAAACGACCATTCTAAGGTTCGCCAACATCCTGGGCTACGGCGTGGACACTCCCATGAGCCGTTACCTCGATAGCCAAATGGTGCCGGTGGCCTTCGGGTTCGACCCCATGGTGCAGTTCACCCACGCCAGGGACGTGATTTCCTGCCTTTATCACGCTGTGAAAAATGACGTGGCGGGTGTTTTCAACGTGGCGGGCGATGGATATCTGCCCCTAAGCCAGGTTCTGCGGCTTGGCCGCCGGGTGCCGCTCCCCTTCGGCGCGCCCTTTTTGCGCATAGGAACCAAGGTGTTTCAAAAGCTCCCCATTCCGGATTCCCTGCCCATTCCCACGGATTTTTTAAAATTCAACTGCGTGGGCGACACGGCTCGAATGGCCCGCGACCTGAAGTTTTCACCCCGTTATTCCACCAAGGAAACCGTGCTGGATTATTTCGAGAACATGAGGCTGGCGAAATACAAGCCAAGGAAAACGCGCATAGAAAGCGACCCCAAGGCGACGGAGGAATTGCAGGATTATCTGAAGTCGAAGACCAGGGCCAAGGATTATCTTTCGGAACTCATAGAAACCTTCAACAAGGAAGGCGGCCATGACCAGTAAGTCCAGGGCGGAAGACAAAGCCCCGCGCTGCGCGGCCAAAACCGCCAAGGGAGGTCCTTGCCGCAACCGGGCGATCCCCGGACAGGCCTTCTGCCGGATGCATCTGCCCGTAAACGGCCACAACGGCGCCTACGGAAATAACGGAGCGAACCCCAACGGGAGCGGATCCAATCCTTTCGGATTCGACCCCAACACCTTTTTCGGAGCCGGACAGAACCAGGGCCAGCAGCCCGACCTTGCCCAGATAGCCTTTCTTCTGGAGCAGATACTTGCCCACCTTGCCCGTATGGGCCATGACGCGCCGTTCCATGATGGGCCAACGGGTGACAAGTCAAGGGTCGCCGCCGAGCTTTTCTGGAAGGCCCTGGCCTTTTGCGAAGAGAAGATGGCCGTCATAAAGCGGAGGGTGGACGGCGATTACGAGGTGGACAAGTGGGGCCGGGACCTGGAGCTTCTGGCCGAAGTTCTGCCGCTCTTCCAGTTCCTTTACCGCAGCTACTGGCGCGTGACCGCCATAGGGGTGGAGAACGTCCCGGCTGACGGGCGGGCGCTTTTAGTGGCCAACCATTCGGGGGTGGTGCCCTGGGATGCGGTGATGGTGATGACCGCCATTCTTGAGTGCCACGAACAGCCGCGCTACGCCAGGGGCCTTTATCTTTCGTGGGCTGCGGAGATTCCCCTGATGGGGCTCATCATGAACCGGCTGGGCCAGGTCCAGGCCCTGCCTGAAAACGCGGTTCGCCTTTTGAATGAAGACGAGCTGGTGATGGTTTTCCCCGAAGGGGCCAAGGGCATAGGCAAGCCCTTTTCCGAGCGCTACCAGCTTGCCCGCTTCGGCAGGGGCGGTTTCGTGAGGGCGGCCCTTAAGGCCAAAGCGCCCATCATCCCGGTATCCATCGTTGGGGCCGAGGAAATACATCCCATGATTGGAAACGCGGCCCCCATCGCCTCCCTTTTCAACATGCCGTACGCGCCCATAACGCCCACCTTTCCGCTTCTGGGGCCTCTGGGCCTTCTTCCCCTTCCAAGCAAGTGGACCATTCATTTCGGCAAGCCCATCGAGGTCAAGAACCTCATTCACGGCCCTGCGGGCGAGCCTCTCCTTGTAACCAAGATCACCAACGAAGTACGCGAGATAATTCAGAAAAACATCCACGAGATTTTGAAGAAGCGGAAAAACGTCTTCTGGTAGGAAAAAGGAAGGAAAACTTCAAGGTTCAAGCGGCCCTGCGGCCAGGTGATCTCTCACCTGGCCGCATTTTTCATGAAAAATTCCATGGACCGGCCCCCTTGGCCTTGGTAGGAATTTTTGCCGACAGGCTTTTTTAATGCCTTTTTCAAACCGATGAATCACCTCGTATCGGCAGGCTGATCACAAACGATGAGCCGCAAGGCGCGCAAGCGGGCGGCGGCGGAGCGTGCTTCATGCACGTGAGCACGCCGCGTGCGTAGCGCTAACACTGTCGGATCGCGCTTGTGGACGGCCTGCCCTAGGCTGCCTGGGCGGCCAAGATAAGATCCGCCTTCTTGTTGAACTCGGTCACGGCTGCGGTGAGTTCCACTATGTCCGTCCGGGTGGGCAGATCAAGTGCGCGGGTCACTACCGAAAGTCCGCCGTCGATGGCGTTCTGCGCCTTGGTCTTGACCAGGGTCTTGGTATTGGCTACGGTTTCGGTGGCCTGGGCTGCAAGCTTTTTGCCGTCTGCGGTTACGCCGTCTATGGCCTCGTTTGCTGTCTTTTTCGCGGCGGCCAGAAGGGCCTTGCCGTTTTCCAGGGCTGCCTTGCCGGACTCGATGGCTTTGGCGCGCTTGCCCTCAATGAGTTCCTTGGGATTCTCGAAGGTCTTCTTCACGGCCTGGTTGTAATCCTTCAGGGCTGCGGTGGCTTCTTCGGCGGCCTTCTGGAAGGTCTTGATGACGTAGAACTCGGCGTCGTCAGCCTCGACGGGCTTGGGCGCGATGTTTTCCACCATGGGGATGCGGGCCATGACCTTTTTGCCGTCTTCCACGATTCCGGCGACAGCTTCCTTGGTGTTTTTCCTGGCCTCGTCGGCGAAAACCTTGCCGGACTCAACGGCCTTTTTCACGACTTTTTCGTTGTAATCCATGATGGCCGCCGTGGCGTTTTCGGCCACCCTGTTGATGGCTCGCACGACGTAGAATTCCGATTCCGCCTTTTTGATTTCTTCCTGCATGGTGATTCCTCCCCTTTTGTTTTTACAGCATTGAATGTGTTCCGGGTATGTGAGCGGGTATCGCTCATCTTTTGACTAATGATATGACGCGGTGCGTCATTTGTCAATGGCTTTTTTTCCCGGAACGTAAAAAATTTATATTATCCTGAATTTTTATTGTTTTATTAGATAATGGATAGAAACTGGCTATGATGCAGAGCGTCAATAGGTGTTGAATAACAGGCCTTGATGCGATGACGGGCGTGCGGACTCCGGGCGGAAGGTTGAGTAGAAACGAAACCGGGGTGCGGAAAAAACATTCCCGCACCCCGGCGTCAAAGGAATTATGAATTGAACCCGGCGGGCTATTCCTCGCCGCCCTCCTCCATCTCATCTTCCATGCCTTCGTCTTCCTCATCCTTGGGTTTCAGATGATCGGGAACGATGACCATAGAGAGAAGAAGGGGTTTCAGGAAACTCCAGCGGATGCCCATGTGGTAGATTTCCTCGTTGTCCCTTATGGCGTCCCAGCAGTTGTGACAGGGGGAGATGACCAGTTTCGCGCCGGTGGCCATTATCTGGTCCCGCTTGACCTTGAGGCCTATGTTGCGCTGTTCCCTGTAGCGGCCTATGCCGTTCATGCCACCTCCACCGCCGCAGCAGAAGTTGTGCTCCCGGTTGGGCTCCATTTCCCGAAAGTCTTCCGCAATGTAGCTCATTATCTCGCGGGCAGTGTCCGCCATGCCGCAATTGCGAATATAGTTGCAGGAATCCTGGTAGGTGACCGGCTCCTTGATTTTCTTGGCCGGATCGATTTTGAGCTTTCCCGTGCGCAGGGCCTCGGCCACCCACTCGACATAGTGGAGAGTTTCCACCGGGGTCTGGCCGGTCTTGATACCTGCCCAGTAGGGGCCTTCCACAACGGTGGCCCTGTAGGCGTGGCCGCACTCGGTGACCACCATGCGCTTGGGCTTCAAGCGCTCCATTGCCGCGTAAACGCCCTCCACCTGGAGCTTGCAGGCTTCCCAGTCGCCCGCGAACATGGCGAGGCTGGTTTCCTCCCAGCCTTCGGAAGGCACGGTCCAGTTTTCACCGGCTATATGAAAAAGGATGGCGGCTTCCGCGAGGTCTTCGGGATAATGCTTGGGCTCGCGGGCGTTCACCGTGTACATGATGTCCGCGTTTTCCTTGTCTATCGGAATTTCCAGGCCCGGCCATTCCTCCTCCTGCTCCTCGGCCATCCACGAGCAGGTGTCAACCCAGTCCTCGGTGGTAATGTCCATCTGGGCGCGGTAGATGCGGTGCATTCCGGCGCCTATCTTCATCTCCCAGGGCACGAATCCCTGGGAATGGCAGAGCCCGCGAAGGTAGCTGAACATGACCCCCATGTCGATGCCGAAGGGGCAGTACATGCCGCAACGGTTGCAGCAGGTGCATTTTCCCCAGGCCGTATCCATGCAATAGCGCATGAATTCGTTGGAGACCCTGCCCTTTTTGCGGACAAGCTCGCCCAGGGTGGACTGAATTTTAAAGGATGGAACCTGCTGGGGGTCCTTGTTGTTGGCCAGGTAGAAAAAGCATGAATCGGCGCACATGCCGCAGTGGGCGCAGATTTCAAGCCAAGTCTTAAGGCGGCTCTTGAAGGTCTTGGAAAGCGTGTCGGCAAGTTTCGCCTGATCCACGTCGAGCTGGGCCATCTCCTCGTAATAAAGCTTGCCGCTCTTGTCGGCCAGCGTGGCCTGGAGGGCCTCCACGTCGTTGATGGGCCGCCTGTGGCACAGTGTTCCTTCGGGCATGACAATCACTCCTTTGTGGAGAAGATTCCTTCCCCTCCCTGACGGGGTTCGTCACCCCGAAAAACCTGAAAGCTATTATTTGTCAGGCTGATGAAAAACGATGAAATGCTAAGGTTGGCAAGCCAAAAAGGAGGGAGCGTACGCTTTTGTACGTGACCAACTTTTTGGTGATGCCTGACACAGCAGTTCGCGGTTTTCGACAGCCGTTACCAGGATAAGCCTTTTGACTTCATACCCCCCCGCTTGATCCCGTAATCCATGCCGATTTGCGCCCTGCTCATGAAGAAAAGCACGAAGTGGGACAGTTTGGTGAAGGGAATGGCCACAAGCATTATTTCGCCTGAAAGTATGTGGGCGATCAGCCAGGTGTCGTAGTCGCCCAGGTGATGGGTGGCCACAAATCCGGTGACGAAGGGCGCAACCGCGATGGCGAGAACCAGGTAGTCGTACCAGGTGGTGAGGATGCGAACCTCTGCGAGGCCTATGCGGCGCAGAACCAGAAAGCCTGCGGCCGTCATGACCGCAATGGTGAAGACGTCCGCCACGCCCTCCGGCAGGGCCGGAAGCGAGAAGCCCCAGCGCTCGGCCATAAGCACGTTGTGGCCAAGAAGGAATATCGGGGTTATCAGAAGCCCGGCGTGAAAGGTGAAAAACAAGAGGGTCATGAAGGGCTTCTGCCGCCAGCCGTGGGCCTTGAACGGAATGAGCCAGAAGACTATGGAGCGCACCGCCCCCCTTATGCCGTATTTCAAATGCGGCATGTAGGCCACGCGGTCCAGCTTCCAGTCCAGGCCCCTTATATAAAGGACGGCCCGCACTGCGCAGCCCACGGAAAAGACCAGAAAGCTAAGCCAAGCTAAAGGCCCTGTGACAAAATCATACATTGTGATTTTCTCCTAAACGGCTTTATGCTTGCCGTAAATCCCGTATCCCGAAGCATCCCGAAATCCGCCACGCATCAGGCGGTTTCAGTGTTTCTCATGCTCTTCCTGCGGCTCATACTCGTCTTCCTCGTCGCGCTCGGTAAGGAAGGCCCAGAACCCGACGTATCCGGCCAGGATGGTCACGACCAATATGTAGAGGACCCCTTTGGTGTGGAGCATGAATTCATGCAGGGTAACGTATTCGTCCATGATTTTTGCTCCCTATCAATGCTCCGGGTAACCCGGATGAGAGAAGAAAATTGGCATACGGGTCACTATGAACCGGAAAACCAGAATTCCCACCGTGACCACGAAAACCGAAATGACTATCTCCTGCCAGTTGGGTATGTAGCGCTCAGCCCAGGGCAGATGATAGTTGAAGGCGATGAGGCAGATGTTCAGGCGGTTCAAAACCAGCCCGAAAACGGTCCAACCGGCTGTGAAACGGATGAGCTTCAGGTTCTTTTCACGCACGCCGATTGCATACATAAATGAGGGAAGCGCCACGAAGCCCAGCATCTCCACCAGGAACCACGCGCCGTAGCCTGATGCAAGATAATGCCAGTTATTGTCGGCGGCAACGCCTATGGTCTTGATGCAAAAGTACCCTGCAAGAACGAAACTGGCGGCCTTGCCAAAGCCAAGGGTCACGCCGTCTTTTTCCGCCTTGTGGGCGTGGTCGAATTTTTCCTCGAAATATTTCGCCGAAAGCGCGCTTTCGAAGATCACCATGGAAAGGCCCGCGATAATGGCGGACACGAAAAAATAAATAGGGATGTAAGACGAGTACCACAGGGGATGGAGCTTGGAGGGCGCGATGAGGAAAAGCGCCCCAAGGCTCGACTGGTGCAGGGTGGAAAGCACCACGCCCAGGATGGTGAGGCCCATGGTGAGCTTCACCACTAGGCTCCTGGCCCGCCTGAGGCCGATCCACTCCATGGCCGCAGGCGAGAACTCGATGAGAAGAACCGTGAGGTAGGCAGCAACGCAAGCGCCCACCTCGAATAGAAGGGAGGTGGTGCCCTGGCTCATGATGAAGGGGTAAGGAAGACGCCAGGGGCGGCCCACGTCGTAGTGAAGGGCCAAAACCACCAGGGCGTAGCCCAGAAAGCCGGTGAGGATGGCGGGACGCACCGCGCTGTGATAGCGCTTCATGCCGAAGATGTAGACAGCCGCCGATGTGACGAATCCCCCCGCAGCAAGACAGACTCCGGCCAGAAGGTCGAAGCCGATCCAAAGCCCCCAGGGGTAATGGTCGTCGAGATTGGTTACGGCGCCAAGCCCGCTTGTGAAGCGACGAAAAGTCACGTAAAGGCCCAGGACGACGATTATCCCGGCCACCACGTTTCCCGGCGTCACCAGCGATTTTTTGGCCCCGATGGTTTGTTCGGCCATGTGACAGCTCCTTGATCGGTAAAATTTGAACCGATTGATGTTCCAAAAAAAATCAGGCCAGAAAAGATTTAAGGGCCGCTTATTCCTCCGCCGCGCCTTCGTCCGCCGCCCCTGCCGGGGCTTCCGCCGCCGCTTTTTCCGCAGCTTCCTTTTCGGCCTTTTCCTTGCGGGCCTTTTCTGCGTCGGCCAGGGCCTTTTTCACGGCGTTTTCCACGGCCTTGCCCTGATCGCGCTTGGCGTCCTCGGCGGCCTTCTTGAGCCTGGCCTCGGCCTTGGCGTTCACCTTTTCAACCGCTTGCGCCACCGCCTCCTTCTGCTCCTCCCGGGCAATCTTTTCCTTGCGCTTGGTAATGGCGTAGATGCCGGTAAGCAGAACCGGCCAGAGGCCGACCACTATTGGAACGGACCCAAGGGCTCCGGCGGTGAGGGCCGGGGCGGGTGTGATGCCCAGATCCTCACGAAGTCCGAGTTCCTTGAAAGGCGCGGGAGACAGGTAGAGCCAGCTTGTGCCGCCCATCTCGTTCTCGCCGTAAATGTGGTCTTCGTACTTGTCGGGATGCTTGGCTATTCTTTCCCTTGCCGTTGCAAGAAGGTCCTCCCGCTTGCCGTAAACCAGCGCCCCCGCAGGGCAGGCCTCCACGCAGCCTGGAAGTTTTCCCTCCATTATGCGCGGATAACACATGGTGCATTTCACGACCTTGGGCGTAAAAGCCTTGTCGTATTCGTAGGTGGGCACCTCGAAGGGGCAGGCCACCATACAGTAGCGGCAGCCCACGCAGACCTTCTCGTTGTAGATCACCGGGCCTTCCGGCGTTTTCGTGAAGGCCTTGACGAAGCAGGCCGAGGCGCAGGCTGGCTCCAGGCAGTGGTTGCACTGGCTCTTGCGGAAAACCGGATGCCCCGGGGCTCCTGCCTCGTCGTACCTGTTCACCACGGTGAAGGCGTCGTTGGTGGTGCGGCGCTTATCGTTTAAAACCGCAAGGTCCTTGAAAGGCTTTTCAGGCGACGGAAGTTCGTTCACCTTGTTACAGGCCGCCTCACAGTTTCTGCACCCCACGCATCTCACAGAGTCGTGCAGAACCGCAAAGCTGCCCTCGTGCCCCGCAAAATGCCGGTTGGAAGCGGCGTGCGCCGGAAGGGCCGACGCGGCGGCGGCAGTGCCCGCCGCCGTCATCCACCCCAGAAACTTCCTTCGGGAAATCGCCATTATGTTCACCTCGATCAGAAACGGATTATTTTTTCACTTCACGATGACAGTCGGTGCAACCCACGGCATCCTTCACGCCCATATCCTTGTGGCATCCAAGGCACTGGCCGTGATAGGCCGCCACGAGCCCGGGTTTTCCGTCCTTATCCTCGCCGGGAATGTTCGCGTGGCAGCTCGAACACTTGGGAGGAGTCTTGGACTGCGGGCTCTGGTGGTGGCAGCCCTGGCAAAGGGAGCCTTCGCCCACATGGAAGGCCGTTGAAAGGCGGCTCGCCTTCATGCCCTTTTCAAGCGCCCTCACCATTGCCCTGTGAGGCATTTCCGAGGGGCCGTACTGGGCGGACATGGTCTTTATGGTCACCTTTTCCGGGACGTCTGCGTCAACGTAGGTTCCGGTGAAACGCTTTCTGGCCTCGGCCATTTTGCGGGCCGCAACGGCCCTTTCGGCGGGGGACGCGTAGGTGGCCGGGGCCTCCTTGTGGCAGGTTGCGCAGCCCGAATCCTTGCCCGGCGATTTGGGAAGACGCGCATGGCAGCCCACGCAGCTTTTGGCTTTCTGCCTGTCGTTGTGGCAGCCGATGCAGGTCTTTTTGGAGGCCGGATCATGCATGGCCGCTTCCAGGTTCACGAACTTGCCGTCCTTTGAGCCCGGAACGGTGTGGCACTTGACGCAGGCCGAAAGGTCCGCGTGATGGCAGGCCTTGCAGGACTCGTTGGCGGCCTCGTGCTCCTTGTGCAAAAAGGCCACCGGGTCCATGCGGGCGCGGCTGGTGTCGCCTGGGGCCTGGGCCGCCGCAAGAAGGGCCGCGTCGGGCTGGCTCCTCGTATAACGCGGGGGATCGGCAGGCAGCTTCATGGCCTTCCGCTCCTTTTCGCCGTGGCAGCCCGCGCAGTTCACCGGGCCGGCCTTGACGCCGGATTTCGCCTTTTCCTGATGACAACGGATGCAGGAAGCATGGGCGGCCTCGGAATAGGCCCTTACGTTGTCCCCGGAGTAAGCGCGTGTTTTGTCCACGCCCTTTCCGTCGTGGCAGTAAGCGCAGGAGCCTTCCTTGCCCTTGGCGTAGACGAGCTTATTGGCCTTGGCGTCGTAAACGTGGTGACAGAGCTCGCACTTGTTCTGCATTTTCTGGGTGTGGGCGAAATGCAGGGGCCGCGTAAAATTCATGGAAAGCCGCGCGAGTGTGGCGGCTGGCCGGTCATCGTGGCATTTTCCGCAGGTCACCGGGCCGGATTTGGATCCCTTGCGGGCGGTCTCCTTATGGCAGGCGATGCACTTGTCGTGATAAACGCCCATCACCTGCTTTTTCCCCTTGTCCTCCAGACGGGCAAACTTGTTGGAAAGCCCCTTTACGCCCGGAATCTGAAGGTGACAGGCGGTGCAGTCCCTGCCCATTTTGGAAACGGCCGCCGTGTGCGCGTCGTGCAAAAAAACCGGGACCGGCCTTTTGAGGGCCCCGTAAGCCTTCATAACGTCTATCCTTACGACGTCGGGCCTCCTGTTCCCCAAAGAGCCGGATACGCCGGAAAAAACCGGCCCTGCCAGCCCGTAGACAACCGCCGCCACGGCGAAAGCCACCACGGCGCCTGTCAAGATGAGCCGTTTTCGTCCGTTTGCCATGTCTGTTCCTTTTCGCATTGATCTATCCGTGCGACTCAGATTTTTGGTTATTAAGCGGAGCATGGTTCTTTTCCGTCTTTAAGAAATCCGGCAAAGGGAAGAAATACCCCAGTCTTCCTTCCCCGCCATTTTCGGAAAAACGAAAAATCGAAATAAATTGCACTCCCGTCAATAACTGAATCAGCAAGATTAAGTAACCGGCGCAAGAGAGCGCATTTCTGCGCGCGATAAGTTCTCACACCATGGCCTTCAAGCTCTGCTGCTGTTTTTCCCGTTCGATATCCAAAAGGTCCTGCATGGTGGTTCCGTCGTAAACGCAAAAAAGGGACTCCCACACCTTTTCCCACATGGGCGAAAGAGCGCATTCGCCGCCAAAGGGGCAGTTGTCCCTGGAAACGCAGGCTATGCAGTCGTGGGCCTTGTCGCCTCGTTTTTCCATGAAGCGGATCACGTCGCCCACCGCCACGTCGTTGGGTTTCCTGGAAAGCTCGTACCCGCCCTGGTAGCCGCGTTTGGAGTCCACGAAGCCACTTTTCTTGAGCTGATTCAAGATGACTTCCAGAAAACGCAGGGGTATGGCCTGGGTGCGGGCTATGTCCGACACCTTGATGGGCCCCTTGCCGTGGTGCTTGGCAAGCTCGAAGATTGCGCGAAGGGCGTACTGTTTTTTCTGGGTGATGAGCATGCCCTGATTCCCGCGTTAAAACCGGCTCCTTGGGTTCAAAAGAGCAAAAAAACTTTTTTGAGCCTTTTGGGGCTTCAGACCGGCCCTGTCGAACAGGCGAACTCCAGCTTTCCGCATCGAAGTTTTCCGGGAAACCCTGCATTTTCCCCTGCCGGTTCAAACCTGACCGATCTTGTCAGATATTTTCCCGACTCCATAGGTCAGGAAAAGGAACCTTGTCAATCTTTTTTTGCTTCGCAGGCCTTTTAAATTCATAGCCCCGTCGCTATGGGCCGGATCGGGACAATAAGCCGCCTTTCTTGACAATTATGGGCTTCCCATATAAGAATGATGCGAAATCCTGAGTATTTTGTTACCGGCGATTCCGGTGCCTTAAATCGGGGGGAAGCACGAATAATGAGCCTTTCTCTTGCGGTTTACATAAGCCTGGCCGTTTTCGCCCTGGCCCTTGCCGCCCGGTGCTCCGGCTGGTTCATCCGGGTGATCGGCCCGGAAAACGGCGCGTCCCCCTTCAAAGGCCGCTTCAAAGCCGCCCTGGCCGGAACTCTTGGAACCGTTTTTTCCTTAAAAATATTCGCGGTGATCGGGGTGTTTTTCCGGGACGCCCTTTTCCAGTGGCCCATCCTCAGGCAGAGCATCTACCGCTTCATAATGCACATGTCCATTTTCGCGGGCTTCGTCTTTCTTCTCATTTTCCACGCCCTGGGAAAATTCGTAACCGCTCCTTTGTTCGATGAAAATTTCGCCTACCTGAATCCCTTCCTGTTTTTACGGGACGCCGCCGGAATCCTTGTACTTTTGGGCCTTGGAATGGCCGTGGCCCGAAGGTTAGCCCGGCGGAAGATGAGGATTAAAACCAACCTCGGCGACGTTTACGCCATTTTCATCGTGGGCCTCATAATTCTAAGCGGATTCGCCCTCTGCTCCGTCAAGATGACCTCCCATGACGTATTTCTCTCCATGAGCCTCGATTACGCCGGGCTCGACCCCGAAGGCACCCCCGACGACTTGAACGCCCTGGAGGCATACTGGGCTGCAAATTACGGCCTTGTTTCACCCGTTTTCAAGGCCCCCTTCGACCAGGACCTTCTGACAAGCGGCGAAGCCGTCAACGAATCCTGCGTTTCCTGCCACGTGAAAAACGGCAACGCCCCGGCGAGCTTCGCCCTGGCCAAAATCATGGCACCGGCGGCGGGCCTTTTCAACAGCGCCTCTTCCGTCAATATTCTGTACTGGGGCCACGTCCTGGCCTGCCTTCTGGGGCTCGCCATTCTTCCCTTCACCAAGATGTTCCACGTGTTTTCCACCCCTTTGGCCCTGGTGCTGAAAAACACCGTTACCCCGCTTTCCCGGCCCGAAAACCTTATGACCCGCCGGCTTGTGGCCCTGTCGGCCTGCACCCACTGCGGAACCTGCAGCTTAAGGTGCTCCGCCATGATGGCCCATCACGTGACCGGAAACCCCTTCATCCTGCCCTCGGAAAAGGTCGGAGCCCTGAAAAGGCTGGCCAGGGGAAAGAAACCCACGGCCAGCGAGCTTTGCGCGGTCAGCCAGGGGATAATGCTCTGCACCAACTGCGACCGCTGCACCGTGGTGTGCCCGTCGGGCCTGGAGCTCAGGGACATCTGGGTTTCGGCAAGGCAGGGGATTCTTCTGGCCGGGCCTCCCGAACCCCTCGTGTGGACGCCCTTTTCCTTCCTTCGGGGTCTCAACAGGGAAAAGCTTTCCCCCGCCGAATATGAAGGCCCCGTCGAAACCGCCAGGAAGGCCCTGGAAGCCTCATTTTCCACCCTTGCGGACAAAAACGCGGAACTCGTTGTGATTTTAAACGCGGATACCGCCGACATCGACCCGACATTCAGGGGATGCTTCGGCTGCACCAACTGCACCAATGTCTGCCCGGTGGTGAAAAGCTTTGATGAGCCCGAAAAGTCCCTGGGACTGGCTCCCCACCAGATAATGGCGGCGGTGGGCATGGGGGCCTCGGTTGCGGCGGCGGGGTGCCACATGGTGCGCGAGTGCCTCACCTGTTACCAGTGCCAGGAGCACTGCCCACAGAACGTTGCCGTCACCGACGTGATTTACAGGTTAAAGGAACAAGCGGCCAGGGCTTTTGCCTCAAAGCCGTAAGAACTGTTTTTAGGTGGGAGCGCACATGGCTTACGCACTGTTTTGGGGATGCAACATCCCGGCAAGGCTTCCGGGATATGAAAAAGAAGCCCGCGCCGTGCTTTCCGCCCTTGGGGTTCTATATTCGGAAAGCCGCCGCTTCGCCTGCTGCGGCTACCCCGTGCGCCCGGCGGACCGGCTGGCTTGGCTGGTTTCGGCGGCCTCCAACATGGCCGTGGCCGAAAAGGCGGGCCGCGACTTGCTGGTCCTGTGCCAGTGCTGTTACGGCTCCTTCAAAAACGCGGCGGCGGCCCTTGCCGCCGATCCCGGTCTTGCCGCAAGGGTCAACGAAATTCTGGCCTCCCAGGGCCTCCGCTACACCGGCTCGTGCAGGATAGTCAACGTTTTCAGGATGCTTCATGATGAAATTGGAATCGACGCCATCAAGGAAAAGGTGACCCGGCCCCTGACCGGAATTGCGGCGGCCTCTCACACCGGCTGCCATTCCCTCAGGCCGAGCCGCGTCACCGAGTTCGACGATCCCCTCCACCCCAAAATTCTGGACAACCTGATCTCGGCCCTGGACGCCACGAGCCTCGACTATCCCAAAAAGCTCGAATGCTGCGGCGCTCCTTTAACGGGCAGCGACGACGCGCTTTCCGTGAAGATTATGGCAGATAAGCTAATAAGCGCGAAAAAGGCCGGGGCCGAAGTCCTGGTCACCGCCTGCCCCTGGTGCCAGATTCAGTTTGAGACCTTTGGGGGCCAATTGGAGGGAGACGCCCTGCCCCCCCTGCCCTATCTCCGGCTTTTGGGCCTTGCCATGGGTATAGTCCAGGATGACACGGGGCTTTTTTCCGAAAGATCGCGCGAAGTTGCCGGGGCTTCGGACAAGGACGCGGGCCGGACCGGGGTTAAAGTCAAAAATAAGTCCGACACGGACATAATTGACGCGGGAGAAACAAATGTCTGACACGGTTGGAAGCGTGATGGTGGTGGGCGGCGGAATATCCGGGATGCAGGCCGCGCTTGATCTGGCCAACTCCGGTTATTTCGTCCACCTGGTGGAGCGCACGGCGGGCATAGGCGGCATGATGAGCCAGCTTGACAAGACCTTTCCCACCAACGACTGCGCCATGTGAATTCTCTCCCCAAAACTGGTCGAGGTCGGCCGGCACATAAATATCGAGCTTCTGACCCTTTCCGAGCTAACCGGCGTAACCGGGGAAGCCGGAAACTTCAGGGTTAAAATCACCAGGCACCCGCGCTACGTTGACGTGGACAAGTGCATAGCCTGCGGTGCGTGCACCGAAAAATGCCCCGCCAAGGTTGATAACGAGTACGAGGGCGGCCTTGTGAAGCGCAAGGCGGTGTACGTGAAGTATGCCCAGGCAGTGCCCCTGAAATACGCCATAGACGACCGGTATTGCCTGAAGCTCACCAAGGGCAAGTGCGGGCTGTGCGAAAAAAAATGCCCGGCGGGTGCCATCAATTACGCAGACACGAAAGAATTCCTCGAAATCTCAGTGGGCGCGATAATCATGGCCCAGGGAGGCGACACCTACAACCCTGCCTCCCACGACACCTACGGCTACTCGAATAATCCAAACATAGTCACAAGCCTCGAATTCGAGCGCATACTTTCGGCCTCCGGCCCCTACGGCGGGCATCTGGTGCGGCCCTCCGACCACAAAGAGCCGAAGAAGATCGCCTGGCTCCAGTGCGTGGGTTCGCGGGACGAGCACATCGGGCGCGGCTACTGCTCATCGGTGTGCTGCACCTACGCAGTAAAGGAGGCCATGCTGGCCAAGGAGCACGCCAAAGGCCTGGACGCCGCCATCTTCTACATGGACATGCGCACCTTCGGAAAGGACTTCGAGCGCTTCTACAACCGGGCAAGGGACGAGGCGGGAGTAAGATTCATCAAGGCCCGCGTCACCGGAATCGAGTCAGACCCGGAAACCGGCCTGCAGAAAATCGCCTGGATGAACGAGGACGGGCAGCTCGCCACGGAGGGCTTCGACATCGTGGTGCTTTCGGTGGGCTTGGGCTCCACCGAAGAGGGCCGGGAGCTGGCCCGAAGGCTCGGAGTGGGCCTCGACCGCTACGGATTCATACCCACCGGCAGCTTCACCCCGGTTGACACTGAGCGTCCAGGAATCTTCGTCTGCGGGGCCTCGGCGGGCCCCAAGGACATTCCTTCCTCGGTGATCGATTCCTCAGCGGCAGCGGCCCAGGCCGGGGCCCTTCTGGCCGAACACCGGAACGAGCTCACGCGCGCCAGGGAAATCCCCTCCGAAAGGGACATACGCGGCGAAACCACAAGGATCGGAGTTTTCCTCTGCCGCTGCGGAACCAACATAGCGGGGGTGGTGGACATCCCGAAACTTCTGGAACGGACAAAAACCCTGCCCGGCGTGGCCTTTGCGGCGGAGAACCTCTTTTCCTGCTCCCAGGACACCCAGGACAAGATGGCGAAGCTGGTTGCGGAACACGGCTTGAACCGGGTGGTGGTGGCGGCCTGCACCCCCAAGACCCACGAGCCTCTGTTCCAGGAAACCCTCACCAACGCGGGCCTCAACAAGTACCTTTTCGAGATGGCCAACATAAGGAACCACTGCTCGTGGGTCCACAAGGACGAGCCCGAAAAGGCAACGGAAAAGGCCTGGGACCTGGTGCGCATGGCGGTGGCCAAGGCCGCCCTTTTGGCCCCCCTCACAGAGCCGGTTCTTTCCATCGATCCCAAGGCCCTGGTGATCGGCGGCGGCGTGGCGGGCATGGAGGCGGCCCGGAATCTCTCGGCCCAGGGCTACAAGACCTTTCTGGTGGAGAAGGCCGACAGGCTTGGCGGTAACGCCAAAAAGCTCCATCGCACCTGGAAGGGCGAGGACGTCCAGGACTACCTTGCCCGGCTCATCGTAAAAATCAGCAACGACCCTAAAATCGAGGTGCTTTTAAACGCCACGGTCACGGCGGTGGAAGGCTTCGTGGGCAATTTCAAAACCACGGTTAACGCGGCTGGCGAAAGCCGCATGCTTGAGCACGGGGTCACCATCTTCGCATCGGGCGCGACCGAGCTTGTCCCCCAAGGTTTCGGTTACGGCGAAAACCGGCGCGTCCTAACAGGGCTTTCGCTTTCGCAGAAGCTCACCAACGAGCCGGAATCGGCCAGGAACATAAAGCAGGCCGTCTTCATTCAGTGCGTGGGCTCCCGCATCCCGGAGCGGCCCTATTGCTCCAAGGTCTGCTGCACCCAGAGCATCAGAAACGCGCTTTCGCTTCTCGAAGTCAACCCGGATATCAAAATCACCATACTTTTCAGGGATATGCGCCCATACGGCCTCCGGGAGGAGCTTTACCGCCAAGCCCGCGAAAAAGGCGTGCTGTTTTTGAGATACGACGCGGAAAAGCCGCCCGATGTCGATGCCGACGGGGTTGTGAGATTCACGGACAGGGTCCTCAAGCGGCCTCTGAAAATAACTGCTGACATGGTGGTCCTGGCTACGGCGATGGTCCCGGAAAAGGACTCGCCCTTAGGCCCATTTTACAAGGTGTCCCAGAACGCGGACGGATTCTTTGCCGAGGCCCACGTGAAACTGAGGCCCGTGGATTTCGCAACCGACGGCGTTTTCGTGTGCGGCCTGGCCCACGCGCCCAAGAGCCTGGATGAATCCGTTAGCCAGGCCCAGGCGGCGGCGGCCAGGGCCGTGACCCTGCTGTCAACCCGCCAGATGGCGGTGGCCGGAACCGTGGCCGCCGTAAACCCGTCCCACTGCTCGTCCTGCGGGGTCTGCGTCTCGATATGCCCCTACGGCGCGCCCCGCTTTGACCCAAAAACCGGCAAGGCCTTCATCGAGGCCACCCTTTGCAAGGGCTGCGGCCTGTGCACGGCATCCTGCCGTTCGGGGGCCATATCCCTCAAGGGCTTTGATGCGCCCCAAGTATTCGCACAAATCGAAGCCCTGTAATAAGGCCGTCCAAAAAGGCCGTCCACAAGCGCGAACTGCTGTGTCAGACTTCGCGGCGCGGGGCGGAATGTACGAAAAGTACTATTCCTTCCCGCGCCGCTTGTCTTCCTTGCATTTCATCGCTTGTGATCGGCCTTTTAAGTCGGCAGAAGCCCTGCGGGGAAAATTGGGCGGGGAAAGCCTGTCAGCCAGGAATCACACCGTATATAAGGTTTTGCAATCGCCTTCTCAGTATCGGAAGAAATACGGAACTGCGGTAAGAACGACGCCGATAATCACGATAAGGACCGGGCTCTCGAAAAAATAGGGGTAGACGCAAAGGGCGATGCCAGTAACGAGCGGAATCAGCCTGCCCTGCTTTTTGCCGTACATGAAATACCCGACGCCTATGGCCCCGAACAGAACCCCCCAGAGCATCACTCCCGCATCCGGCATTTCGCACCTCCGACAGGGTTCACAACGAGACGAGACTTTTTAGCGCACATTTTTCACATGACACCCGGAACAACCAGGCCGGTCACAAGCGATGAGTATGGTTTTTTTTCCTGTGTTTCCAGGACTCCGACCCGAAAGAACCAGCACAAGCGATGAAATGCAAGGAGCGCGAGCGGCGCGGGAGCAAGCGTACTAAATGTACGTGGCGGACCGCGCCGCAATGCGCGACACAGCAGTTCACGCTTGTTCTGGTTCTTTCATTTTTTCTTGGCTTGGTTCGCTACGTCCTGCGCCGCCTTGGCCACCGCCTCCGGGTCGCCCAGGTAGCGGGAGCTTATGGGCTTCAAGTCCCTGTCCAGCTCGTAGACAAGGGGAACGCCGGTGGGGATGTTTAGTTTTAAGATTTCCTCGTCCGAGATGTTGTCCAGGTACTTTACCAAGGCTCTCAAACTGTTGCCGTGGGCGGTGAGTATCACGCGCTTTCCGAGCTTGATACGGGGGACCACCACCTGGTGCCAGTACGGAAGGAAGCGGGCCACCGTGTCCTTGAGGCATTCGGAGGCCGGGATGTCCGAGGGGTTCAGGCCCTTGTAGCGCGGGTCATGGGAGGGATGCCGGGCGTCGGCGGTTTCCAGGGGGGGCGGCGGCACGTCGTAGGAGCGCCGCCACAGAAGCACCTGCTCCTCGCCGTGGCGCTCGGCGGTTTCGGCCTTGTTGAGACCCTGGAGCGCGCCGTAGTGGCGCTCGTTGAGCCGCCAGGAGTGAGAGATGGGAACGTACATCAAATCCATCTCCTCCAGGGCGAGCCACAGGGTCTTTATGGCGCGTTTCAGTACCGAGGTGTGGGCCTCGTCAAAGACGTAGCCCTCCTCCTTCAGAATGCGCCCGGCGCTTTTGGCCTCCTCCACGCCCTTGTCTGTAAGCGGCACGTCGGTCCAGCCGGTAAACCTGTTTTCGCGGTTCCAGGAGCTTTCTCCGTGCCGCAGAAGAACTACCTTGTACATTTTTTCCTCCGGTTCATTCAATTAGAATTCCCAAAAGCTCCAATATTCTCCTGGAAGTGTATTCGCCGACGTCCGCCAGGGCGTCCGTGGGCATGAAGCAATGCGCGTTTTTCGAGTAAAGGCAGGTGACGGAGGGCGGAAAGTCCTCATCCGGCATGTAGAAAAGATAGGTCAGGCCCACCTTGGGCAGGGGGTGGAGCCGGAGCGAAAAATCCGCCGTGTTCAATATCCCCTCCGGCGCGGGCTCCCCGCAAAGCCCGGCCATGAGGCGGTCCCGCGCTTCGCTTATGTCCTCCACAAAGGGCATAAGCACGTTTTCGGTGCGGTTCTTGAATGCCCCCACGTAGGGCGCGCTTCCCGGCAGGTCCCGGAAGGACACCGGCGGGTCGTGGCGGCAGGGCTCGCAGGCCGCGTGAAGGGCGTAGAGGGAGACCACCACCCCGCGAGGGCCGTCCTCCTCAAGTCCGCCAAGGCTTATGCCGTCCGGGTGGATGCGGCAGCGCTCGCCGAAGGCGTCGAAGTGGAAGTCGTCCCCGAAACGCCTGGCTGCGAGCTTCTCGTCCAGGTCGCCCGGCAACCTCATGTAGAGGCGGTCGATGTTGTGGAGAATTATCCTGCGATAGCTTGTTTCGGCCATGTTCCGGCTTTCGTTCAATCGATGCGGCAAGGTGAGTCGATAGTGTCGGTGGATGTCGCGCCCGCGCCTTAACCGGTGAAGTCGAAACCGGGGGTTTCGGCAACCACGAAGCATGTGGAGCGAAGGGCCACGCAGCCCTTTTTCACCCACAGCCTCACCATCACGCAGTTTTCGCCGGAAAGAGCCACCACGTTGGGAAGCCGCTCCACGTATTCCACGTCGGACGCGGCGAACTCGTAGTAGGTGACCACCGATGAAAGCGGATCGGGCAGAAGCACCATCCGGGCGTCATCGGTGGGGTGCTTTTTCGGGGTTCCGGAGAAGGGCACGTGGGTCTTTTTTAGGCGCTGCTTGTTTTCGTAGGGAACAAGGTCGAAGCGCTCCACCTTTTCCAGAAAAAACGAAAGGGTCATGGCACGGTCCTCCGTTTTCAGGTCGCCGGTTTTGCTTTTTCATACCACACGCACCGGGTCTCATGCAAACACGGAGGATGGATGGAAGCCGGATAGGTCGAGGAGCGGGCGCAGTTCGGACTATAATGGAGCTGGCCGGAAACCCGTCATCTTGGGGTTTTGCCGGAAAAAGCGCCCGGAAGGAGGCTTATAAGGAAAAACAGACAGGAGGCCAGCACCACCGTGGCCCCGGTGGCGGTCTCTGCCCAGGGCTGGGCGGAAATTATCAGGCCCGTTACTGCGGATATCAGGGAAACGCCCACGGCCCACCAGAACATTCCCCCGGCGGACCGGGCAAGGTTCCGTCCGGTTGCGGCGGGCACGATGAGAAGGGCGGTAACCAGGAAGACCCCCACCGCCCATACGGCAAATATCACCACTACAGATACAAGCCCTGCGAAAAGGTACTGGTAGAGCTTCACCCGCACCCGGTGGGCCTGGGCAACGCTCTGGTTTATTCCCATCAGAAGCATCCGGTTGTATCCGAGGGCAACAAAAGCCATCAGGACCGCGAACAGGAGAAAGAGGCACCATATCTGGGCGTCCGAGGTGGTGAGGATGTCGCCGTACAGAAAGCGGGTGACGTCGCGGGCCGCCTGCCTGTCCCGGCTCACCACCGCGAGCCCGAAGGCTATCACCCCGGAGAAGAATACGCCTATCACCGTGTCCTTGGAAAGGGAAGAGCGCCGCCCCACCGATACGATGAGAAGGCCGATGAGAACTCCGAAACCCATCATGGAGGCCTGGGCCGAAACGCCCAGCAAGAGGCCCAGGGCCACGCCAGTAAAGGCCGAATGTGAAATGGCGTCCGAAAAGAAGGCCATGCGGAAATTGACTATGGAAACCCCCATTGCCGCGCACAGGGGGGAAAGAAGCAAAAGCCCCGCCATTGCCTGCTGCATGAAGCGGGCCTCCATGCAGGAAAAGGGAAAAACGGCCGCCAGAAAGGAATACAGGGGCGCAAGGTCAGGCATGGCTGCACCACGTCTCCGCCACGCACTTTCCCGGCTGGGACGTATGAAGGCCGAAGGTGGCGGCGAGAATTTCGTCGGTGAGAACGGAGATGGGCCCTGCGGCCTTCACGGTTTTTTTCAGGCAGATGACGTCCGTGGCGTGGGCCGAAACCATCGAAAGGTCGTGGGTGACGATTATCTGGGTCACCGGGCTGTCTTTATGAAGCCTGGCGAAAATCTCACACAGGAGGCCCTCCCCCGCCACGTCCACCCCGGCTGCGGGCTCGTCCATAATAAGTATCTGGGGCTCCTGGGAAAGGGCCAGGGCCAGGAGCACCCTCTGAAGCTCGCCGCCTGAAAGCGACCCAAGCCTTTTTAGGGCGAGATGCGCCGCCTTGACGTAATCCAGGGCTTCCATGGCCCGCGCCCTGTGCCTTGCGCCTATCCCGAAAAAAAGCGGCCTTCGCTGGCGGTCCATGACCAGAAAATCCAGCACAGTCACGGGAAGCCCCCGGTCGAAGTCGAGCCTCTGGGGCACGTAGCCAAGGCGGGCCGCATCCACCCTTATTTTTCCCTCATAGGCCACCTGACCCAAAAGGGCCATCAAAAGCATGGTCTTGCCCGCGCCGTTGGGACCGATGAGGGCTGTAATGCTTCCCTTGGGCACGCTTGCGGTAACGCGGCCCAGGATGACCACGCCCCCGAAGGATACGGTGACGTCCTCGAAGGATACCGCAGAGTTTTCAGACCGGGGGGAATTCATTTTTTCCCCAGGACGGATTTTAAAATTCCGAGGTTTTTTTGCATCGCGGCCTCGTAATGGGAAATATCTGCCCCGTCCGGGCCGTTGGCCACCGGATCGAGCGCCGCCACCGGTATTCCGGCCTCCCTGGCTATGGTCTCGCCGACCTTTGCAGGATACTGGGGTTCGGTAAAGAGTGCCGCCGCCTTTTTGGCCCTGATGGCCTTCACGATTTCCAGCATGTCCGAGGCCGAGGGCTCCTGTCCGGGCTCATCCTCCACAACTGCCACTATTGCAAGGCCGCAGTCCTCAGCCAGATAGTCGAAAACCGCGTGCTGTGTGACGATTCTTCGGTTGGGAAAGGCCGCCGCCGCCCTGGCGTAAGAGGCCGCAAGGCCGGACAGCCGCCCGTGCCAGAAGGCCGCGTTTTTTCGGTAAAGGGAGGAGTTTTTCCCGTCCAGCGCGGCCAGGGACTCCCCAAGGGCCTTCACCATCTGCGCCGCGCGTTTTGGGGATGAAAAAAGGTGCGGGTTGAACCCTCCGTGATGATGGCCTTGTCCGTCATCGCCCATCAACCTTAGAATACCCTTCTGCCCCGCAGATGTGTCGATGATTTTGAGCTTGGGCTTGGCCTTTTTCAGCGACGCATCCAAAAACTCCTCCATGCCCAGGCCGTTTATCACCAGGACGTCGGCCTCTGCCAGTTTTCGCATGTCCTTTGGAGTCAGTACGTAATCGTGGGGGCAGCCAAGGGCCGACGGCAACATGAGGTCAACCGACACCCCAGCCGAGCCTTTGGCCACCGAGCTTGTGAAAACATACATGGGATAGGTGGAGCAGAGCACCTTGAGGGGCCTTGGTCCTGCAACGGCGGATGCCGCTGAAAGGATCAGGCACATTATGACGATAATGTAGAAAAAGCGAACGGTTTTCATTTCAGATGGCTTTCCAGGTCCATGCCATGCGAATGATCTGGAGAGTCCCCCGCATGGCAGACAAGGTGGTATTCCTGGCAGTCACCGCACTTGGCCATGAAATGGGTGCGGGCAAGCGTAGCCCAGTGATCCCTCTGGCGGGGGGTCAGAATCCCGGTTCCGCTGCAAAGGGGGCAGGTGTTTTCAAGGGCTGAAAGAACGGCCCTTCGCACGAACTCGCTTTTGTTCGGAACCTTGTCGAGGATTTCGGCGAGAGCCGGATCGACCTTGAATGTGAGCGTTACCGGTTTTCGGCTCATGACCCATCCTTGTGAGTTGGTAATATTTTGTATTACCAGTATCGCTAATCCCTGTCAACCTTTTCCATCAGCCCTTAAACGCAAAATGGTCCGGGAAGGCACAGGCAGCCTTCACGGACCAGGGGGGATGAACACAAGCCAGAGGAGCCTTGAGTCCGGCTTGCAAGCAAAATCAGGGCCGACGGGGCAAAGATCAGCCTCGGCAGGGTAAAGTCTAAACGCGCAAGAGCATTGCGGCGGCAGAGATGATCCGGGTCAGCTCCTGTAGCTCCAGACAATGGCCCCGAAAACCAGAAGCCCCAGAAGGCTTATATATAGGCCTCCGGGCTTTCCCTGGGCGATCACCCCGTAAAGGCCCAAGGCCACGAAAGCGCCCCCGAAAGCCGTTCCTATCGCCAACGAAAGATTGAACGCTTTTTTGGGGCCGCCTTTTTTGCCCTGCGCTTTTTTTGGGGCCGCCTTTTTCGGTAAGGCCTTTTTGGGTGAAGCCTGTTTTTGAGGAGCCTTGCTCTGGGGCGCGGTTTTTTGGCCCTGCCCCTTTGACTTTCTTTTGCTCATCCGTCGCCTTCTTCCTGTAGCCGTTTAAAAAAACTAATATTATCGGGAGCGCAATTTGTTTCCATTCTCCGCTTTACGGAAAAATTGTGGATGAGGAAGATTTGGCTCTTCTTCCCGCATCGGGCTTTCCTTGAAAAAGGAAAAGAACCATGCTCCGCTTAATAGCCCTATCCGGCAAAAAGCCCGGCTTGCAACCCGGAATCAACATACGTTACAGTAGGGGCGGATACAAGATGAATCGTAACCCGCGCCCTATGGACGAAACCGAAATAACCCAAGAGGACCAAACGGCGGAATCGAACCGGCCATGAATCGACTTTGCGCAACCTTCCTTGAAGGCGCCTCGGTGATCCTTGAGTTCGGCGGCTCGGTCCGCCTTTTGACCAATCCGCGTTTCAAGGAAAAATCAAAAACCGATGACAGCCTTATCGACCGGCTTTCCCGACTGACCGGCTTGGTGATAACCGCCTTTGAACCCGGACAAGCCGACCTTTCCGCCCCGTGGTCAAAAACGGTCCTGGAAGCTCCGGTGGTGGTGCCCAGGGGCTTTGTCTGGCAGGCGGAGCTTGCCGGTTTTTCCACCTGCCATGAACTCGCAGCGGGCGAATCCGTCGGCCTTGGCCCAATCAGGCTCACCGCAACCCCTGCGGCCCCTGCCGACGGAAGGTTCAGCGCCATTATCGAGGCGTTCGGATTTACGGTTTTTTTCGCCGGGGAAACCCTTTTCGAGCCTCTTTTGGGAGCCGTTCCCAAAAGTTTTCCCAAAATTGACCTGGCCTTTCTGCCTGTTGGCGGCCCTGCCTTTTCGTCTTCATCCCGCCCCAAAACCCTGATGTCGGCCCAGGAGGCCGCTGGCCTGTGCGCCGTATTGCGCCCTCGCACGGCAATTCCCATACTCTGGGAGGCGGATCCCACCTCTCCCGCAGCCTTTATCACGGCTGCAAAAATATTCGCACCCGCCACAAAAATCAAAATCCTGAAATACGGCGAGTCCGTCTGCCTTTAGGCCAAGCGGTGAAAATCACCGTAGCCCCGAAAAAATCACGGCTGCACCCGGAAAAAGCTGTGATAAGTCAGGCAATGGCTCCGGCAGATTATTAATGATTCCATTGGGATATGAAACATTTCACAGATAGGTGATTATCTGGCACACAATTTGCTATTTTAATAGATATTATTGATTTCGACTCACTTTTCCGAACAAAAACCAGCATCATTTCCCGCCGTCGGGAAAAATGGCGGAAAACCGGAGATTCCCATGATCGCCCTCACGCGCAAAAGACAAAAAGGCTTCACCCTGGTGGAACTCATGATAGTCATCGCCATAATCGCGATCCTGGCGGCGATAGCGATTCCAATGGTGTTGCGATACCGGATAAGGGGCTACAACACGGCGGCGCTCACCGATCTTAAAAACGGCTTCATATCGGCCCAGAGCCATTATTCCGCCCACGTCGGGACCCCGGTCACCCTGTCCTTGCTGAAATCGGCAGGCTACACGCAGACCGCCAACGTGATCCTCACCGTGAATGACGGCAACGAAACAGCCCTTTCCATCAGCACCACCCACGCTAACGGGGACACCACCTACTCCATCTCCTCCGACGGCACCATAACGCATTGACGCTGCGCAACCGGCGGCAACCCGCCTGAAAACGCTGATTTGCAGTATCGGCGTTTTCAGGAAGGCTGCGCCCCTTGGAAAATCCTCACCACCTGATCAGCGCCGTTCCCCATGTGAAGCCCGCGCCGAAAGCCGCAAGCAGCAAAATATCCCCCGGCTCCACCATGCCCGCCCTCACAGTCTCATCCAGAAGAAGCGGGATGGACGCGGCGGTTGTGTTGCCGTAGCGCTCGATGTTGTGAAGAAATTTTTCCTCCGGCCATTTCAGCTTGGCGGCGGCGAACTGGTTTATACGAAGGTTGGCCTGGTGCGGAATAACGTACTTGATATCTTCGGCCTTTACCCCGGTTTTTTCCAGCGTACTTTCGATCACCTCAGGAAGCCTTGTCACAGCGTGCTTGAAAACGGTCTTGCCGTCCATCTGGGGCCATATCTGCCTGGACTTCGCAGTCTCCTCGGTGATGTAGGGCTTCTTGGATATGTCCCAGATGTCCAGGTAAAGGGCCTTTGCGTGGCGTCCGTCCGCGTGCAGTTCGGTGTAAAGAATCCCCCTGTCCGCGTCTTCGCTGGGCGAAACGATGACGGCCCCGGCCCCGTCGCCGAAAAGAACCGCCACGTCGCGCCCTTCATCGGTGAAGTTGAGTGCGCTTGAGTGGACCTCGGCCCCCACCACAAGTATGTTCCTGTACGCGCCGGTCCTCACAAAGGCGTCGGCCACAGCCAGCGAATAGATGAAGCCCGAACACTGGTTTCGGACGTCCAGGCAGGGAACGCCCGGAATGCCCATCTTGGCCTGGAGGTAGCAGGCGGAGCCCGGAAAATGATGGTCCGGCGAGAGAGTGGCGAAAATGATGAAATCCACGTCCTGCTCGGTTATGTGAGCGTCTTCCAGTGCGTTTTTGACGGCTAAGAGCGCAAGGTCGGAGCAGCTTACGCCCTCTTCGGCAAAACGCCTCGCCTCGATGCCGCTTCTGGTGTGAATCCATTCATGGCTGGTGGTCATGATTTTCGCAAGGTCGTCGTTGGTGACGGACTTTGGCGGTACGTAACTGCCTATCCCCTTGATACGGCTTCGGATCATCGAAAAACTCCTTGTTTTTGGGACTTTGAGGCGGCCATACCCGGACGGAGGTTTGCCCCTGGTTTTCGGGGCGAATCAACTGATTAGAAAATCGCGGCGGCAATGTCAACGAAAGCCTTTGGAAATGCGGGGACGACGCATTTGAAACAAAGAAAAGGATTCGCAGGGGGCGGGGTTAGCTAATCGCCGCTTCCGCCCTACTTTCTGAAGTGCGGGCACCTTTTTTCGCATCTGCGGCAGGCGGGCTCCCGGATTGTTGAATCCGGCTCGCCAAAGGCCACGATGGCCGAAATTGATTTGCGTGGGCTCATCATGCCGCCCGGCGTGAGGGTGATGCCTATGCTTTCTGCGTCGGCAAGGGCGAGAAGCTCCCTGTTGTCTGTAACTGGCCAGTCGCAGTAGCCGGGGCTGTACCGAAAGCCCGAAACCAGTCCCGATTCCTCCATAAGCGCGGAAAGCCTTTCATGCACCTTCTGGGCCAGACCCTCGGCCAGCACCGAGGCGACTGCGTCCGCGCAATAATCCCGCAACAGATCGCCGCCCTTTTCGCCGGGCAGATCAAGCGTCGGCTCTCCTATGGTAAGGGCGAAGGCGGCCCATAGCTTTGCCGGAAAAAGCGCCCCCGAAACAAGGCGCGTGGAAAAAACGAAGCCTCCGGGGACGGAAAAGCCGCGTTTTGGGCTTTCAATTTCGACAAGTTCCAAAAACCTCGCCACGGCCTTGGGCCTGCACGATCTTCGGAGCGGCTCTCCGATCTGGTCCAATACCCGTCGTACCTGATCCGAAACGCATTTCGCGTCGGGATAGCCCAGGCGAAAAAGAAGCGCCGCCTCGTCGACCGCCAGGTCGTCAGGGCATAGATCCGGTCGCCATATCCGTCCTTTTTCCATTAACGGCTCCAAGGTTTTCTGCGGGAAAATTCAAACGAAAATGGAATTAAACCCTGGCACCCGAAATATCATGATGCCGATTATGATTGAAGCATGGGGCGAAAATGGTTTATTAATGAGCCCGGTTTTCGTCCGGCCTGGAATTCAAGCGCCGGTTCCCCAAAATCGTTCAGCACGGCCATGAGGGCCGGAGCGCCCCATTACATTGCACGGTTTCACGATTCACTGCAAGAGGGCCATCCTTGAAACCTGATCCATACAAAAGCGACGATATCTAAAGGACTTGATTTGTTTTCAATATCAAAGGCCCTATTAACAGACCCGAAAGGTTGAACCATGCCGGAAGTCTCCAGGATTTACCGGAAGTTGCCGGTTTTGGCCGCGTTTTTGGCCATCCTTGTTTTTTCGCCCAAGGCCGTTTTGGCGGATAACTGCTGCGTGGGATACATTCATCTCGAACGGGTGATAGGAGAATCCACAATAGGGAAGGCCGCCGGAGCGCAGTTTCAGAAAGAGCTTGCCCAGCGGGAGGCGGAGGTCAAAAAGCTTCTGGATGAGGTCAAAAAGCTCAAAACATTCATAGAAACACGGGGGCATTTGTTAAATGAATCTGATTTAAAAGCCAAATACGGGGAATACGACAAGGCTGTGGCCCTGTATCAGAAGGAATTCCAGGCCGCCGACAGTGAAATGAAGCGGAAAGACGTTGCAATAATGAAGGCCATACTGGAAAAGATAGACCCCATTATGCAAAAAGTGGCCCAGGAACGCGGCTTTCTGCTGTTGATCAAGGACCCGGGCATACTTGGATACGTGCATCCTTCGGCTGATATAAGTTCCGAAGTTTTAAAGCGCCTGGAAGCCCAGACAGCCGCCACCAAACCCTGAGCCTTCAGCCCGCCGTCTTTGCCTGATCCTTTTCAGAAAAAAGGTTGAATGATTTTCGGAAATGTGAAGGGGAAACCGTGTTGAACAAGGTTTGTGGCAACTGTAAAGAATCGCTTTCCTGTGTTTCTTCCAAGGCCCCAAAACCTTGAAGCGCCCTTAATTTGGTTGACAAAGTCGGCGTGTTTTTTTAAAAGGTTGCCCACCAGTAGCCGGAGTGGTGAAACAGGTAGACGCGCTGGACTCAAAATCCAGTGGGCCTTGCGCCCATGTCGGTTCGATTCCGACCTCCGGCACCAATTAAATCAAGGGGTTACGGAAAGCATCCGTAACCCCTTTTTGTTGGTTGGGGGCGATTGTGACACTTTTTGTGACACTTTTCAAAATTTCCTTCTAAACCCCCTCTTCTGCCTGTTGCGTTTCCGCTCTTTTTCGTGGGCATCCCTCTTTCTTGCGGCGTCCGTTAAGTCATCATTGTTTACAATGTTGTACCGGTCGAAGATGCTCCGGGTCTGGTGACCACTTATTTTCATCACCACCGTTTGATCAATGCCCGAACGCACCATGTCACGCACCGCTGTCCTGCGAAGATCATGAAAATGTCGTTTACCAATACCCGCTCGTTCACATGCGGATTGCCACGCCTTTCGGAAATCCTTGTTGCGGTCGGTGCCGTTCTCATTAGGGAACACCCAGTCGCAACGCTTTCCGCTTCTCTCCCATCGTTGCTTTTGGATTGTCAGGATTTTCCGCAACATGCTGTCCATCGGAGCCGATCCGCATTTTTTGATCTTCGAGTGCTCCGGGTCCGGGTGTACAATTCCAAATTCAAAATCCACCTGTTCCCATTTCAACCGCATTACATGCAACTTGCGCCACCCTGAACGGTGAGCGAAAATCGCAAGGAACTTCAGGTGCATCGGCAACGCCTTTACCACTGCCAAAAAATCTTCATCTTCAAAAAAGCCTTCACGCGGTTTTCCTGCTTTTCCCATAGGGATATGCGGGATACGAGCCACCTTGGGCGGAGTGCAAATACTCCCCAACTTGAACATCCTTTTTAAAGCTGCAAGTTCAAGATTGATGGTAGAGTCCGTTACCCCTTCAGAACGCCTCTTTTCCTTGTATTTCGTCACCCTCCCGGTTGTGATGTTTATAGCCATGTAACCCAAAAAGAACTCGCGCAGTTTGTTTAGGCTGAAATTCAGTCTGTCCAAAGACTTGCGACCCTGATCCCTGTAATCCTCCAAGATCAATTTCTCCAAGTCTTCAAAGGTGGTTCTTTTAAAGTAGACACTCGGTATAACACCTTGAGCGATTTCTCCTTCGCGCAAATGAAGGAGTTGCTTCGCTACAGACTTAACCGTGCTCTTTGAACTTTCACGGATTCGCCTTCCATTGAAAAAATAGTCAATCCACCATGTGTCGCCACGCTTATATATTTGTGACATTGGAACCCCTCCTTTCCAAAATACTTCAGGGGAGTCCGGCTTTTTCGATGCCGAACTCCCCTATAGTCTTTGTTCTGCAATACGCTGTTGCCAACGAACTTACATTGTCGGAAGTTTCTCTTTATTGCGTTCTATAAACGCAAGGATGTCTGGTTTGTGAAGGTAAATTGTTCTACTTTTCTTTATAAACGAAATGTTACCTCGCCACACTTGTGTCCTCCAGAACCAGAGAGAGACACCGTAAAATTTAACGACTTCGTTAAGTGTCATCAGTTCAGGCGGCGTGATTTTACGTTTGATGATCCCGTTCGTGTTGCTCGCATTAACGCGTGTCACGTTTGCCGTTCTTACGATAGCGTTGTTCATACTATATCTCCTTGTCGGAAATGTTACTGTTCCAGAAACGCGTAATCCGCGAATGGCTTTTTATGCCATCGCGGACCATTAATTTGTTTGAAGATAATGCGGTTTTAGTAAATCATCGTCTTCGTTGTTGTTACAGCCATCATCATATTCTTCATCATCATCCGCATTACGTAATTAACAGCGTGACTAACCCATCCAGAGCAAGTCTTGATAGCGGCGTTGTCTCTTATTCGACCATATGACATCTCCTTAGAATGAGTGGGTTTGTGATTCCATTAACCTGTGAACCTTGCTGGATTCAATGCGCCGCGTACTGCTTCCTTCTATCCATTCATGGGAACACCTCCTTTCTATTCCCAGCCAAGAGTTTAGGTGCAACGTTATCGCTTAAAAGACTCGAAGACACAGTGGCTATAGAATCTGTTTCTAACGTACAAAAAATGACCTTAGAAAAAAATATCATTAATCTTGTAAATTTACCTGTAGTATACTCGTATTTGAAACCAATGTCAAGCTTTTTAATGCCCTTCTTTATCAAGGGGTTACGCTTCGTAACTCTGTAACTGGCTTCAGTCAGACATATAGTTATATGCGCAGGAAGTATGCTTGTTGCGGTGTAATCTATCTGCAACGCTTATGCTCCATGCAATCAAAGGCAGAGATTTCCCGGAGACTGTTAAAGAGAATATGTGGTTGTGTGCCCATATTAAGTTTCTTGTTTTACGTGAATTGTCATCAATGATTTTCCAAACGTCACTCATCTCTTCCTTGCGTTGCAGTTCTCCTTGGACACTGTGATTTGCTTTAAGCTCCCCGCAGCCCGCTGCAAGGAGCTTCATTAGAGTACTAAGATCAAAAGTTTTGTTAATGTGTGTAGTCTGCGTTGATAGTATGATAATTTTTGTACTATGGTTTATGTATGCAGAACGTAGTCTGTATGAGAGCTATGTTGCGTTTAAGCCAGCTTACAATCAGATTCAATATACACGACAGACAGTAGTCGTTTAACGTTTCTGCTTAGTACAGGCTCTTATTTATGCAGTTAGATAAGATGCATAATATGAGGAGTCTGGGCTACGCAGAGGTATATTGTTAACGAAAGATGAACCTAAGAAAGGTAGCGGCTTAATGGTAAGCGTTAGTCGGTTTAAAGAAGATTCAATCGAAAACTTTCCGTAAACAATGTCGAGAAGATTCTTCGGGTTGTGCAACTGGCTCTTAACGTTGAGCCTGTCAACTAAACTGTGTAACTGGTTTTTTCATCAAACGGGCATCCTGCCTTCAAAGACAATTGAAAAATAGTTCAGGGCGGCGACCCAATCCCTTATGGGCATGGTCCATCTTGCCGAGGCGCGCTGGATCGCCA
>JACRLG010000036.1 GCA_016235345.1 Deltaproteobacteria bacterium
CCCAAAGAAAAGCCCTATCAATAGAAAGTAATAATATTTCAAGTTGTTAAATATGTGAAAGCGCTAATCTGACAATTTTCCGCGCCCCACTTTGCCCACGCGAAAGGATATCGGAATATAAAAGTCATTCTTTAACCAAATAACCCCGATCAAATTTTTCCATATGCGTTTGCCCTGTCAAAATTTTCCTTTGCTTTTTTTTGCGGATGGGTTATGAAAGCTGTTCCTGAGTTTGATACTCTCGAAAAATAAATAAGAAAAGGGGGTGTGCTACTTGGCTGAACCCAGCAATCTTGAGGTCAAAGTCTACGACAACGACCTTGAAAAGGCAATGCGGGTCTTGAAGAAGAAGATCCAGAACGACGGGCTCTTTCGCAGGCTGAAGATGAAGAAGGCTTACGAGAAGCCCAGCGAGGTCAAGCGCCGCAAGCAGCGCGAGATGCTTCGCCGCATTCGCGCCGCTGCCCGCAAGCGCACCCGTTAAAAGTCTCACGCTCCTGTTGTTCTTACCGGCCCGGCGGATACCCTTCCAGCCGGGCCGGTTTTGTTTTGAGGGGCCGGAATAGACCCAATGACCCGGCGACCCAGGTTCGGAAGGCCGCAACCCGCTTTCATTATCATGGTATAATCTCATGACTGACGAAAAAGACCTGTTCAAAACCAGCATGGAAGAGCTTTTTTCCCTCTCCCGCTTCGGAATAAAGCTCGGCCTTGAAACCATATCGGCCATGCTCTCCGCCGTGGGAGCCCCCCAGAAAAGTTTCCGGGCCGTTCACGTTGCGGGCACCAACGGCAAGGGCTCGGTGTCGGCGACGCTTTCCTGCATCCTTCACCGGGCGGGCTTTTCGGTGGGAACCTACACCAGCCCGCATCTGGTGAGCGTGAACGAGAGATTCTGCGTTGATGGACGCCCTGTTTCAGACCGGGAGATAATCGAAGCCTACCAGGCCCTGAAAAAAACGCCGGGGCTCGATCGCTCGCCCACCTTTTTCGAGTACACCACCGCAATGGCCTTTTTCATCTTCGCCAAAAGAAGGGTTGACTGGGCGGTTGTGGAAACCGGCATGGGCGGAAGGCTGGACGCCACCAACATCCTGAAACCCGAAGCCTCTGTAATCACCAACATAAGCCTCGAGCACCAGTTTTACCTTGGTAACACCATAGCCGCCATCGCTTCCGAAAAGGGCGGAATCATAAAAAAGGATACGCCCGTCGTAAGCGCGGCCAGCCAGAAAAGCGCGGTCTCCACCCTGGAAAAAATCGCGGCGAAAAAAAACGCCCCGCTTTTTCTTTACGGCAGGGATTTCTCCACCCGGAAAAAGCGCGACGGCTCCTTTGATTACGAGGGTATCTCCCAGCGGATGCCCGGCGTGAAAAAGGTGCTGGCCGGAGCGCACCAGGTGGCCAACGCGGCCTGCGTTCTGGCGGCCTGCGAGGTTTTGAGGGAAAAAGGCGTGAGCCTGCCCGAAAAGGCCGTCAGAGAGGGCTTCCTTTCCGTGCGCTGGCCGGGGCGGCTGGATGAAATACCCGGCCCCCCAAGGGTTCTTCTGGACGGCGCGCACAACAAGGACGCCCTGGATAAGCTATGCGCCCACCTGGACCGGCAGATTCCTCCCGAAAGGCTCATCGTGGTGGCGGGATTTCTGGAGGACAAGCCTTACTCCTACATGCTGGAAGCCCTGATGAGGCGCTCGCGGGCTCTCTTTCTCACGCGCCCTTCCATAGACCGGGCCGTTGACCCGAAAGAAATCGCAAAAAACCTGCCGCCGGGCAGTTGCCTCAAGCTGGCGGAATCCACTGACGCGGCCCTTGGTTCCGCCATGGGGGAGGCAAAAGACGGCGACGTGATCCTTGTGACCGGAAGCCTCTACATGGTGGGCGAGGCGCTTTCCGCCCTTGAAAGACGCGGGATGTGGAACGGACTTTTCAGGCTGTGGGATGACTGACAATCAAATCAGGGGGAAAGCGCCATGACGGATGAGATGAAGGACCTTGAACGCCTTGTCGCCGAAAAGGCGGAGGAAGGCCGCCTGGCCTGCGCCGCCGCGTTTTCAATCGCCGATGGAATGCTGGTGGCACCGGCCCTGGTGGGAAAGGTTGCGGACGAGGCCAAGATCAGGCTCAACCGCTGCCAATTGGGCCTTTTCGGATATTACCCGGAAAAACGGATCGTGACCCCCGCCTCCGCAGTCGCCCCCGCCCTTGAATCGGCCATCCGGGGAGCCTTGATCGACGGCAGGCTTGAATGCGCCGCAGCCTGGGAAATCGCCAAAAGTCTGGAAGTCGCAAAGATGGACGTTTCCTGCGCCTGCGAGGCTTTGGGCATAAGGATCAAGGCCTGCCAGCTTGGGGCGTTCTGACCGAAACCCCAAGCCTTCGCCTTGCGTTTGTCGCCAAAAGGTTTTATTAGATATCCCCGTCAGATCTTTTCCCATCCCCCCAAAACGGAGGAAATCGCCATGAAATTCTGGAAGGCCCTTCTCGCCCAGTTCAACAAGCTGGCCAATTTTTTCTGGTCAATGGACCCCATAGCCCAGATGCAGCTTGAATATGACCGCTCGGTGGCCCAGTTGAAGGAGGGCCGCACCGGCCTTGAGCAGTACCGCGCTCTGGTGGAGCGGGTAAGCCGTCAGGTATCCGCCCTGGAAGGCCGTGAACAGACCCTTACGGCCAAGATCAAGGCCTATCTCAAGGGGGGTGACCGCAACACGGCGGGCCAGCTTGCCATGGAGCTTGAGGACATCAAAAAGGACCTCACCGAAAACCGGCAGCAGCTTGCCATGCACGAGGAGGCCTACGGCAACAACGTCGAAAAGATAAAACACGCCTCCAAAAACCTGAACAAGGTGCGTGAAAAAATAAAAAAGTACGAGGCCGAGCTTAAAATGAGCCAGGCCGAGGCGGAGCTTGCGAAACTTTCCCAGACCTTCAAATTCGATCTCACCACCGATTTCGGCGAGATCGAGCAGGTGATACATGACAAGATTGACTTGAATCGCGGAGCCGTGCGGGTTGCCGCAGACCTTTCCGGCGAGGGACTTGTTGAAATCAAGGCCGAAAAGGCTATGGAAAAGGCTATGGCCGACGATCTTCTTTTGAAGTTCGAAAAGGAGATGGGCCTTGTCTCCTCCGAACCGGTGAAGGTGGTCGAGGACGCCCCTCAGGCTTCAAAGCCTCTTGAACCGGTGCCGGTGATCGAAGAAGATAAATAGGGCAGGCTGTCGAAAAACCTCGAATTTGACAGGCTGATGAAAAACGATGAGCCGCAAGGCACGCGAGCGAGCGGCGAGGGAGCGTACGCCTTTGTACGTGACCGAGCCGGGAGGCGAAGCGTAACACAGCGGATCGCGGTTTTCGGCAGCCTGTAAGGTGAAACATGATCTTTCCCGATTACCGCCCCCGCAGAATGCGGGCGCATGAAAATTTGCGGCGCATGGTGCGCGAAACCCGGCTTTCCGTGGATAACCTCATCTATCCGGTTTTCGCCGTTGGAGGCAAAAACGTAACGGAACCCATTGCCGCCATGCCCGGCCAGTTCCGCTTCTCAGTGGAAAACCTGGTGAAGGAGGCAGAAAAGGCCCACAGGCTCGGAATCCCGGCCATAATGGTCTTCGGCGTTCCCGACAAGAAAGACCCCCTTGGAACCGGCGCTTACGCCAAGGGTGGCATAGTCCAGAGGGCCGTGACGGCCATCAAGTCCAAGGTCCCGGACCTCATGGTGATAACCGACGTCTGCCTTTGCCAGTACACCGATCACGGTCACTGCGGCATGGTGGAAAAGGGGCGGATCGACAACGACTCCACCCTGGACCTTCTGGCCCGCACTGCGGTTTCCCACGCGGCGGCAGGGGCCGACATGGTTGCCCCCTCCGACATGATGGACGGCAGGGTTGCCGAAATCCGGGAGGCCCTGGACGAAAGCGGCCACTCGGACATCCCCATCATGAGCTACGCGGCCAAGTACTGCTCGGCCTTTTACGGGCCTTTCCGCCAGGCGGCGGATTCGGCCCCCAAGTTCGGGGACAGGCGCACCTACCAGATGGACCCGGCCAACGCGCGCGAGGCTTTGCGGGAGGTCTCCATGGACGTGGAGGAGGGCGCGGACATCATCATGGTGAAGCCTGCCATGCCTTATCTCGACGTAATCGCCTGGGTGCGCCAGGAGTGCGACCTGCCGGTTGCGGCCTACAACGTTTCCGGCGAATACTCCATGGTGAAGGCTGCGGCCCAGCTTGGCTGGCTGGACGGCGAAAAGGCCATGATGGAGATGCTTTTATCCATCCGCCGGGCCGGCGCTGACATGATCCTCACCTACTTCGCCCCGGACGCGGCGAAAATTCTGGCCGGATAGAACCGGCCTTTCATATAAATAAGTCGGCAGGAACAGAAGTAATGGTCAACGAAACCGATTTCCGCCCCTTGCGGGTGGCCCTTTTAAGTTATCGCTCCAACCCCCACTGCGGCGGCCAGGGCGTTTACATAAAAAATCTCTCCACCGCACTCGTTCGACTGGGGCATCTTGTGGACGTGATTTCGGGGCCGCCCTGGCCGGAACTTGACGACGGGGTGGGGCTCGTGAAACTGCCGAGCCTCGATCTCTACAACCCCGCCGACCTTTTCCGCATTCCGGGCCTTGGCGAGCTTTCGGACCCCGTCAACCTCTTCGAATGGCTGAACGTCTGCGCAATGGGCTTTCCCGAACCCCTAACCTTCAGCCTCCGGGCGCTCAAGTACCTTTCGGAAAACAGCGGCAGATACGACGTCGTCCACGACAACCAGTGCCTGGGCTACGGGCTGTGGGCCATTTCGCGCTTCCTGCCCACGGTGGCCACCATCCACCATCCCATAACGGTGGACCGCGACGTTGCGGTGGAGTCCGTGCGCTCCTGGGTGAAAAAGGCCAAAATCTGGCGCTGGTACTCGTTCATCGGGATGCAAAAACGGGTGAGCCGCAAGATGCTCCGGCTCATCACGGTTTCCGAGTGCTCCAAGACCGACATTTTAAAGGAATTCCCGGTGCACAGGGGCCGCATGAGGGTGGTCCCCAACGGCATCAACACCGGCCTTTTCCGCCCCCTTCCCAAGATCGAACGCAATCCCAACCGGGTTTTGGTGACCAACAGCGCCGACACGCCCCTAAAGGGCCTCTACTACCTTTTGCAGGCGATAGACGGGGTGCGCAAAAAGCGCCCGGTGGAGCTTGAGGTTGTGGGCACCCCCAAGAAGGGCGGGGGCGTGGTGAAGCTCATCCGCGAGCTTGGCTTGAGGGACACCGTGCATTTCACGGGCAGGCTCTCGGACGAAAACTTCGTTGCCCGCTACGCAGAAGCAGCCGTGGCGGTGGTTCCCTCCGTTTACGAGGGCTTCGGCCTGCCCGCCGGAGAGGCCATGAGCTGCGGGGTTCCGGTGATCTCCACAACCGGGGGGGCCTTGCCGGAGGTTGTGGGCGACGCCGGGGTCCTGGTTCCGCCCGCCGATCCTGCGGCCCTGGAGGCAGCCATCATAGACATCCTCGATCACCCCGAAAAGGCCGCAGCTTTAGGGCAGGCCGGCTTTGACCGGGTTCACTCCATGTTCACCTGGAAACGCGCTGCGGAGAAGGTGACGGACGTTTACAGGGAGGCCATGCGTGCTCACCGTCCGGTTTGAAAGGCTGGGCCTTTGCCCCGATTCGAAATTCCTTGACCTTGGCTGCGGCGAGGGCCGCCACGTATCCAACGCCTACCTTATGGACGGGGTTTACGCCGTTGCGGTGGACCTTGATCCTAAAAACGTGGAAAAGACCGCCGATTTTCTGAAGGGCATGGACGCCGCCGATATGGGGAAGGGCGCGGGCTGGCAGGCCATCGTGGCCGACGCGGAAAATCTGCCCTTCCCGGACGGACATTTTAAAGCCGTGGTCTGCTCCGAGGTTATGGAACACGTGCTGGATAACAAAAAGGCGGCGGAGGAAATCTTCCGGGTGACGGCCCCCGGAGGAGTCGCGGCGGTGAGCGTTCCCCGCTGGTTCCCGGAGCGCGTGTGCTGGGCGCTTTCCGACGAGTACCACTCAAACGAGGGCGGCCACATAAGAATCTACCGCAAAAATGATCTGAAACGCCTGATGGAGTCCACCGGCCTCGTCTATAAGGGACACCACTACGCCCACGCCCTGCACGCGCCCTACTGGTGGCTCAAATGCCTGGTGGGGGTGCGGGACGACAAGGCACTGCCGGTGGCGCTCTATCACAAAATGCTGGTCTGGGACATCGTTCAAAAGCCAAGGCTCACCAGGGTTCTTGACCGGCTTTTGAATCCGGTGATCGGAAAAAGCCTCGTGATGTACTTCGAGAAGCCAGCCTGCTGATTCCAGTAGTGGAACGTCCAATACAAAAGGCGGAAAAGCCGGATATCCGGGCCTTTCCGCCTTTTTATGTTTCATGTCTGCGGACTGTTTTCAGCAAAGCGCTTTTCTGGGAGCGCGGGCGTCCCGCCCGCCTTTGCAACACAATGTCCAAAAAAATATGGTAATAAATCAGTCCGTTGGGCTTCGTTCCTCAGCCCGACCTACTAGGTTGCCCGGCAACGAGGCTACCCGGTGAAGTCTGACACTTTAGGTCGCGGTTTCAGTTCTCCTGTCACGCCTCGCTTGAAATGAGGGAATCCAGGTAGTCCGCGAAAAGCAGGAGCTGGTCGCGCTCCATTCCGGCAAAGGCCCGCTTGGCGAGCTTCGATATGATGCCCATTCCGGTTCTTATGCCCATGGAGACCGCGCCCTTGGTCATGGAGCCCACCCGGGCGGTTTCCAGGGGCCGCATGAAGAAAAAATTCAGAAGCTCGTCCGCCATGACCAGGGTCGCATCCAGCATCCTGTCCACGTGGACGCCCTTTTGAGGGTTGGCCCTTATGGCCAGGGCGAGATCGATCTGTTTTCGCGCAACATCATCGGGTACGGGACAGCGTACTATGTAATGCATTAAAGCCTCCGGCAGGGGTATTGATGGATCAATGAAAAAAAGGGTTGTATTTCTTTTCCTGGCCAATGGTGGTTTCCGGGCCGTGGCCGGGATAGGCCGTCGTGTTGTCGGGAAGGGTGAAGAGCTTTTTGCGCACACTTGCAATAAGCTCGTTGTAGTCCCCGCCCGGCAGGTCCGTGCGGCCTATGGAGCCCGCGAACAGGGTGTCTCCCACGAAAACCACTTTTTCGGCCAGAAGCGACACGCCCCCCTTGCTGTGGCCGGGGGTGCCCAGAACCGTAAGAGTCAGCTTGCCGACCGTGAGCACGTCGCCGTCTTTTAAAAAGCGGTCGGGAGCCGGGGAGTTGTCCACCCTCATGCCCCACATGCGGCCGATCTCCGACAGATGCGCCAGCATGGGAAGGTCGGCCTCGTGGATGGAAAGCTCGGCCCCGGTCACTTCCTTCATGCGCTTGTTGGCCCCCACGTGGTCAACGTGGCCGTGGGTGTTGAGTATTTTCACCACCTTAAGGCTCCGCTTCGCGCAGGCCGTTAGGATGCGGTCCGCCTCGTCGCCGGGATCGATAACTGCGGCCTCGCCGGTCTCCTCGCATCCGAAAATGTAGCAGTTGGTGCCGATGGGACCCACCATCAGAACATCGAGTATCAAGTCATTTCTCCTTATTGCGCGGGCGGCTCCGAGGCGTTTTTCTTCGCCTTTTCGATTATCTCAAGAAGCGAAAGCACCTTTTCCTTGGGCTTCGTCCCTTTGAGTCTCTCGAAGTCAACCGGCGACAACTCGTCCCGAAGATAGGCCACCACGTCGAAGATTTCCCACCAGCAGTCGAATACCTTGAAGCAGGGAAGCCCGTTTTCGCCACATTTCCGGCAATAGTAGAATGGTACGTCGCTTCCCAGCCTTGGGCAGCGTATGCTTGGGTCAACGGATTCCATCGGAAAGATTTTCCAATCAGGTAAAAAGGGGCGAGCCCTTCAGCCCGCCCCATAACGGATAATTCGGATTCAGCCGTAGGTTGGGTGAACCCTCGCTTGCGCTCGGAACCACCCAACCTACATTTTTTTCAACGGAGCGGCTCAAGGCCGATCACAAGCGATGAAGTGCTAAGGTTGACGAGCCGGGCGCGGGCGTAAGCGTATCGAGATACGTGCGCACCGCGTCCGGCGAAGTCTGACACAGCAATTCGCGCTTGTGGACGGCCGCTGCTCAGCTTACCTCGATTTAAGATTCGCGGGCCTGGGGTAATTCTTGAACGCCTCCGCCGCCTTGACCTTCTCCTCTTCCGTGAAGATCGGGTTGGTGAGCTCCCCTGCCAGGAATTTTTCGTAAGCGCCGAGGTCGAGGCAGCCGTGGCCGCTCCAGTTGAAGAGGATGACCTTTTCCTTGCCCTCTTCCTTGGCGCGCCTGGCTTCCTTCACCACCTGGGCGATGGCGTGGGTGGTTTCGGGGGCCGGGATGTGTCCCTCTGAACGGGCGAAGATGAGGCCCGCCTCGTAGGCTTCCAGCTGGCTCACTGCCTTGGCTTCCAGGAGTCCCTCGTTCACGAGCTGGCTTACGGTGGGGGCCATGCCGTGGTAGCGCAGGCCGCCCGCGTGGAAGGGAGCGGGCACGAAGTTGTGTCCAAGGCTGTGCATGGGCAGAAGGGGGGTGTATCCGGCGTTGTCGCCGTGATCGTACACGAACGGGCCCTGGGTGAGGGTGGGGCAGGCTGCGGGCTCCACCGGGAAGATTTCGATGTTCTTGCCGTTGATCTTGTCCAGCACAAAGGGGAAGGCAGTTCCGGCGAAGTTGGAGCCGCCGCCCGCGCAGCCGATGATGATGTCCGGGTATTCGCCCACCTTGGCAAGCTGGTTCTTGGCCTCGAGGCCTATGACGGTCTGGTGCAGCATCACGTGGTTCAGAACGCTTCCAAGGCTGTAGCGGGTCTGGCCGGTGGTGTCGGAAACGGCGGCCTCGACGGCTTCGGAAATGGCGATGCCGAGGCTTCCGGGGGTGTCGGGATATTGGGCCAAAACGTCACGGCCCGCCTTGGTTTCCATGCTTGGGCTTGGAATGCACTTTCCGCCCCAAACTCCCATCATGGTTTTTCTGTAGGGTTTCTGGTCAAAGGAGATGCGTACCATGAAAACCTTGCACTCAAGGCCGAACTGGCTGCACGCAAACGATAGGGCCGAGCCCCACTGGCCGGCTCCGGTTTCGGTGGTGATGCGCTTTATGCCGAAGACCTTGTTGTAATAGGCCTGGGGAACGGCGGTGTTGGGCTTGTGGCTTCCGGGGGGGCTTACGCCCTCGTTCTTGAAATAGATGCGGGCCGGTGTGTCCAGGGCCTTTTCAAGATTGATGGCGCGAACCAGCGGGCTTGGCCGCCATATCCGGTAAACTTCCATGACCGGCTCGGGAATGGTGATCCACCGCTCGCTTGAGACTTCCTGCTCGATGAGATTCATGGGAAAGACGGGGGCCAGGGCGTCGGGGGAGACGGGGTTTCCATCCGGCCCCAAAGGCGGGTTCATCTTGATGTCCGCCAGAATATTGTACCACTGCCGGGGCATCTCGTCTTCGGAGAGGACAATCTTTCTCAAGGCCATTTCACGTTCCTTTCATGGGTTTGCGGGTGGATGCGGCGAAAAATGGTTTGAAAAGCCTGTAACCTATTTTTTATCGGTAGGCAAGAAGGGACAAGAGGGGATGAAAAGAAAATTTGCAGGCGCAGGCATTTCGGATATCACAAATTTGTAGCAATCAAGCGAAAATATGCTGCTGCTACCATTATCCTTGTGTTTGGCATCCCCTTGGCCTATAGAAATTTCTTGACTGAACATGACCACGCGGTCAAGGAGGCAGAAAAATGAGCGGCGAATATTCATATAACCCCTTGTATCCCTTGGGGCCTGACACCACCGTCTATCGCAAACTGACAAGCGACTATGTTTCCGTAAGGGATTGCGGAAGCGACCGCTTTTTATCGGTTGACCACGAAGGGCTGGCGTATCTCGCCAAAACCGCCTTCACCGAAGTAAGCCACAGGATGCGCACAAGCCACCTGGCCCTTTTCGCCAAAATCCTGAAGGACCCCAAGGCAAGCGACAACGACCGCTACGTGGCCCTCGAAATGCTCAGAAACGCCCAGATTGCCGCCCAGATGGTCTTTCCCCTTTGCCAGGACACCGGAACAGCCGTCATCATGGGCAAAAAGGGCGGCAACGTCCTTACCCCCGGCCACGACGAGGCGGCCCTTTCCGAGGGCGTAAGGCTTGCGTACACCACAAACAACCTGCGATATAGCCAGAACGCGCCCGTCACCATGTTCGAGGAAAAAAACACGGGCAACAACCTCCCGGCCCAGATAGACCTTTATTCAACCAGCGGGGATTCCTACAATTTCCTCTTCATCGCAAAGGGCGGCGGCTCGGCCAACAAGACCTACCTGTACCAGGAAACCAAGGCCATCCTGAACCCCCAGGCCCTTTTGAATTTCATGGTGGAAAAGATGGTGTCCCTTGGAACGGCGGCCTGCCCTCCCTATCACCTTGCCTTCGTGGTGGGGGGAAGCTCCGCCGAAACCAACCTCAAAACCGTTAAAATGGCGACCGCCGGATACCTGGACAACCTGCCCACAAGCGGGGACGCTGGCGGCCACGCTTTCCGCGACCTTGAACTTGAACACAAGCTCCTTGCCGCCTCCTACGAGCTTGGCATAGGGGCCCAGTTCGGCGGAAAATATTTCTGCCTGGACACCCGCGTCATAAGGCTTCCCCGGCACGGCGCGTCCTGCCCCATAAGCCTTGCCGTAAGCTGTTCCGCCGACCGCAACGTCAAAGCCCGCATAAACGCGGAAGGAATTTTCATAGAGCAGCTTGAGGAGGACCCCGGTCGCTTCCTTCCCGCCGACATCAACATCTTCAGCCAGGCCCCGGTGGAGATCGACCTAAACCGCCCCATGGACGAAATAAGGGCCATCCTCACAAAATACCCTGTTGCCACCCGCGTTATCTTAAACGGCCCCATCATCGTGGCACGGGACATAGCCCACGCAAAACTGAAGGAACGCCTGGACTCCGGCAAGGGCCTGCCCGACTATTTCAAGGACCACATCGTCTATTACGCGGGCCCGGCCAAAACCCCGAAAGGCTTCGCCTGCGGCTCCTGCGGACCCACCACGTCGGGCCGCATGGACCCCTACGTGCCACACTTCCAGAAACAGGGCGCGTCTCTGGTCATGCTGGGCAAGGGAAACCGCACGGCCCAGGTGACGGAATCCTGCCAGCGCCACGGCGGCTTCTATCTTGGAAGCATCGGCGGCCCCGCCGCACGCCTCGGCAAGGAATGCATAACCAGCTTCGAGACCCTGGAATTCCCGGAACTGGGCATGGAGGCCGTGGTCAAGATCACCGTCAAGGACTTCCCGGCCTTCATAATAGTGGACGACAAGGGCAACGACTTCTTCACCCAGCTTGCGGGACGCTGGCAGGTGCTGAAATCAACTCGCTTTTTGGAGACATTGTGAAAGCCGCCCCTGATAAGGTTCTACTGGCTCCGCGATGAAATTCTTCTTCACATCCCCCACGTTCAGCCTTTCGGGCGTGAACACCGCCACGGCCAACATCGCCCTTGCCTTGTGCGAAATGGGCCATGACGCGCGGATTCTGATAACCCACCCCGGCGCAATCGACCGGTCCCCGCTTCCCGTCTCCCCAGGGCTTAAAGTGGAAAGCCTGCCGTCATCGCGCTTCACCCCGGCCTTTAAACGGCGGCGGATGCTGGCGGAATTCCTGGAACAAAACGCCCCCTGCGTCTACGTTCCGGGCTACGACTTCGCCCTTTCGGGGGTTTCAAAGGGCTTGTCGGACAGAATCGTGGTGATGGGTGTGGTGCACTCGGACGAGCCTGTTCATTACGATCACGTGAAACGGCTGGGATGCTCCTGGAACCGGGTGATCGCGGTGAGCGGCTTTCTGGCGGATGAGGTGAAAAGGCGCTTTCCGGTTCTTGCGGAAAGGGTCGTAGCCATTCCGTCGGGCGTGACTGTCCCCGAATGCCCGCCCTGCCGCGATTCTGACTGCGGCCCCCTGAAAATCGCATACGCCGGGCGGCTTTCACGTTATCAGAAGCGGATTTACGATCTGTCCAAGATCGCCCATAACCTTGATGGCCGTGGGATGAGGTTTTCCCTCTCCATCGCGGGCGACGGCCCGGACCGGCGCGGGCTTGAAAAAAAGTTCAAGGGGCTGACGGATCGGGCGGAAGTGCGGTTTTTGGGAACCCTCGAAAACGAGGCCGTGCGGGGGCTTTTCCGCCAGAGCCACGTATTCCTGCTTGTTTCGGAATTCGAGGGAACCCCGGTATCATTACTGGAGGCAATGGCGGAAGGCTGCACGCCTGTTGTGACCGACCTAAGAAGCGGAATACCGGAGCTTGTGGAAAACGGCGTCACCGGATACCGCGCGCCGGTGGGCAAAATCTCCGATTTCGCGGACCGGCTGTCCATCCTTCACTGCGACCGGGCGCTTCTTGCCCGGCTTTCGGCAAACGCCCGCGAAAAAATCTCCTGCGGCCCGTATAAAATCGAGACCGTGGCCCGCCGCTACATCGAGGAGGCGGAAAAATCCTTCAACGAGGCCGCTTCGGGCTCGTTTCGCCGCTGATAACCAAGATTATTACTGTGAACTATTTTCAGCAAAGTGCTTTTCCTGGGAGCGCGGGCGTCCCGCCCGCTTATGCAGTACAATGCGGGCGAGACGCCCGCGCTCCCAGGGTAAAAGCTCCCTGCTCTTTTTATTAAAAAACTGAAAACCGTTCAAAGCCATAATCCAGACTGACCGGCTATTCCGCAATCCCGCGCTTTTGCCTTCCGGCCTCGAATATCGCCGCCTTTTCGTCCCGCACCCTTCCTGCCGCCTCCGCCTGCTCATCCGTCAGAAGCCCGCCCGCAAGCAGTTTATTCAGGCTGCAAACGCGAAAAAGGTCCAGGCCGGGCTGGCGCGAGAGCTGGTCAACGTGGCCTCCGCGCTTTATGGTAAGGGCCTTCGGAATCAGCGGCACGGGAAGGGCCCGCCCGATTCTGAGCCACAGGTCGTAATCCTCGCAGGCGGTAAGGCCCTCGTCAAAGCCGCCGATTTCGTCGAAAAGGCTTTTTTCCATCATCACGGCGGAGGGGCTTACAAGGCAGAGGTCCAGGGACCGGAAAAAAATTTCGCCGTCCGGCTTTTTGTGGCGCTTTTTGGGGTTGACCCGGACTCCGTTTCTTATCCAGGTCTCCTCGGTCTGGCAGATGCGGCATCCGGGCGAATTTTCCATGAAATCAAACTGGATGCGGAGCTTTTCCGGAAGCCACAGATCGTCGGAATCCAGAAATGCGATCAACCGGCCCCGCGCACGGGCGACGCCGGTGTTGCGGGCGGCTGAAACGCCCCTGTTTTCCGTGCGGATCATCTTGATCTGCGGAAAGGCGGCCAGGATTTCAGGGGTGGAGTCGGTGGAGCCGTCGTCCACAACTATCAGCTCAAAATCGGAAAAATCCTGATCCAACACCGAGCCGATGGCCTCGGCCACGCACCATGCGCGGTTGTAAACGGGTATTATTACGGACACCTTGGGCATGGGTCAGAGGCTTAGAGATGTGACGGCGTGCCGGTCCTGATCCCAGACCATGCACAAGCCGTTGATGAGCGCCCCGCAGGTGACTATGAAGGCCAGGCCGGGGCGCAGTTCGATCTTCTGGCCGGGGGCGGGGACCCGGTCCGAGAGCCGCCCGTCCTCCATGCAGACCACGCAGGGGTCATGGTTGTGGCCCCGGAAAAGAAGCCGCTCGCGGTGCGGAAAGCCCAGATAAAAGGCCATCTCCTTTTTTCCCATGCCCCGCACCATGGCGGAAAGCCCAAGCTCCCGCACGAATGGCAGGGAATGCACGAAGGCCGCGCCGTCAATCCTGATTTTGAGGGGAAGGGCTTTGAGCCAGGCCACGGTTTCGGGCGAAACGTCCCCAAGGTCGAGACCGTCCCGGTTGGCAACCACCATGTGGTCGTTGTTGCCCTTCACCGTGGAAACCCCGTTTTCCCGCAGAATAGAAACGCACCGGTCGGCGCTTTCCGGGCGGGAGGAGTCGCACACGTCGCCCAGATGCACCAGGCTTTGGCAGCCAAGGCTCGAAAGAGCCCCAATGGCCCCTTCGATGGCCGAAGCATCGCCGTGGCTGTCCGCCATTATGCCCACGAGCCTGTTCATTCTAAAAACTTACGCCAGAAATGATGTGTTGTCAAAAACCTGCAAGACCCCAAGAAATTTGACACGGGTCGGCCAAAGCGGGTAAACTGTAAGGCAATCAAAAGCATACGGCCCGTCAATATCCCGCTCTCATCCGTCAGGCTTGAAACAAACCGCTTAACCAAACCGGGGGAAAACTTGCCATGCCCGTCACCCAGGCCCACAGACGCCTTGCCGAAAAGTTCATGTTCAAGAAAACCTTTCCCGACGCCATGGTGGGAGACGCCCTTTTAGCGCTGGTGGCCCACATGTACACCGAAGAAGAGGCGGACGTGGCCTGTGCGCTCTCCTTCACGCCAAAGCCTGCGGAAATGATCGCCAAGAAGCTCAAAAGGCCCCTTGCCGAGGTGAAACCCATACTGGATTCCATGGCCGAGCGTCTGCTGATGATCAGCGTAAAGGCCGCCGGCGTAACCCTTTACATGTTCGCCATGCTGGTGCCCGGGGTTTACGAGTTCCAGATGATACGAAGCAAAAACGCGGGAGAGGACCTCACGCACTTTAAGCGCTTTGCGGAAATTTTCGAGGACCTTTACGAAGAATACATGACCTGGATCAAACCCAAGACCCTTGGAAAGGACCTCCGGTTCGGGCGCGTGGTGGCGGTGGAGCAGTCCATCACCCGGTCTTCCGGGGTGATGCCACTTGCCACGGACAGGTACTCCGAGATAGTTGACAGGAACAAGAGCTTCTGCCTGGTGAACGTCTGCGCCTGCCGCCGTGAAAAGGAACTCATTGGCAAGGGCTGCGGACGTGGCATGGACGTGTGCTCCGGCATGGGCTATCTTGCGGACCTGGCCATAGACAAAGGCCTTGCCCGGAGGGTCTCGAAAGAGGAGTTCATGGAAGCCAAGGCCCGCGCGACCTCCCTTGGCCTCGTTCACATGGTGGACAACCTCACCGACCCCATGCAGGTGTGCTCCTGCTGCACCTGCTGCTGCGGGGCCTTGCGGATGCTCAAGGATTACAACATCCCGACGGTGATCGTCGGGAGCCACTTCGAGGCCGTTACAGACCCGGACCTTTGCAACGGCTGCTCCCTTTGCGCGAAAATCTGCCCCATGGAAGCCATATCCATGATCGGCAAGGGCAAGGCCAAAAAGGCGCAGATCAATTACGCCAAGTGCATCGGCTGCGGCCTGTGCGTAACAAAGTGCGACAAGACCTGTGCAATGACCCTAAGGGAAAGGGCCGGGCACAAGCCGCCCTCAAGGAACCCGGTGGACTACTATTCCGAAAGAACCCGCGAGCTTATGGGCAGGGACCATCCCTTTCTGAAAGGCATCGGGCTCGCAACCGGAAGCGCTCTCTACAACATCGCGCCAATCAGCGTAACCGGGCCGAAATACAAAACAAAGGCATGACCGAAGGCGGGAGACGCCCGGAAGATGCAGGCTTTCCGGCCATCCGGGCGGCGACGCCCGTTTCGCAGCCAATGCCCGGATTGTGATGACAATCGGCCCGATAAGAGTATTAATTCACAATTACGGCGAACACCATTGACAGGAACTCTTTTTTTTTATATGTCAAATAGATAAGGGGATTGAATTCAAAAAATACACTTACGGCCTGCCATCGGGTGCTTTTTCCGGGCGGCGGCGTTTGCATGGGCTCCATGCCGGACCTTTATCCCGTATTCAGCGAAAGCGAAATAGCGCGCGGCGTCCGGGACCTTGCCCGGCGCATTTCGGAAGACTACGCTGGTGCCGACCTGGTTCTTGTGGGAGTCTTAAACGGCGCGTTCATCTTCCTGGCCGATCTTGCCAGACAGATAACCACGCCGCACAAGATCGATTTCGTAAGGGCCAGAAGCTACGGCGGCTCCACCCAATCGGCGGGAAGCATCAGCCTTACCAAGGACCTGGAGCTCAATATAAAGGGAAAGGATGTCCTTTTGGTGGAGGACATCATTGATACCGGCCTTTCCATTGATTTTCTCAAAAAGCGCCTCGCCCTGCTTTCGCCCCGCTCGCTTAAGGTGTGCGCGGCCATTGACAAGGATGAGCGCCGGGAAAAGGCCGTGGACGTGGATTACCGGTGTTTCCGCGTGAACCGGGGGTTTCTGGTGGGTTACGGCCTGGACATGGCCGAACAATACCGCAGCCTGCCTGCGATATACGAAATAAAACCCTAAGATCGGGATACTGTCATGATCGTCACCTGCCCGAACTGCTCCACCGGATTAAGCCTTGACGACAGCCTCATCAAGGGCAAGCAGGTCAAGGTTCGCTGTGCCAATTGCCGGCACGTCTTTCCGGTGGGCCCTGTCGCTTCCCGCTCTGCATCCAGAAAAGTTGCGGACGATCTGGACCTCAATCTGGAGCTTCCGGATCTGCCCGACCTGGAAGAAGGCCTGGATGAAGCCCTGGCGTCCAGCGGCGGCAAGGCTCCCGCAGCCGAGCCCGACCTGCGCCTGGACCTTCCCGACCTTTCAGACCTGGAATCGGGCCTGGACGACGATCTTGCCGCCATGACGCCCAAGGCTCCCGAACCGCCGCCCCCCCCAAGGCCAAAGGCTCCAGCGCCGCCCAAAAAAGCCGCGCCTCCGCCCCTGGAGGACGACAGCCTGGGTGAGCTTGGCGATCTCGAAGACGACGACCTTGCAACCGCGCCTCCCGAAAAGCCCTCAAAGCCCTCCGCAATGGCGGCGGATGATGACCTGGGCGAGCTTCCCGACCTGGCGGGCGAAATAGAGGACGCCCTTGGCGGCCCGCCGACCACGTCCAAGGAAGATGATCTCGGGGAGCTTGGCGCGCTTTTTGGTGAGGATGAGGGCCCGTCGGGCAAGGCCGACGACCTCGACCTCGACCTTCCCGGCCTGGAAGCCGAAGCGCCGGAGGACAGGGGCGGAACCGAAGAGCTTTCCCTGGACCTCGATCTCGATCTTGATATGCCCGGCCTTGGAATGGAGGAAGAGGCCCCGTCGCGCAAAAGGGACGACGTTGAAGACGAGGACGACGTCAGAAAGGCCCTGGCCGCCATTGAAGGCTCAGACATGGGCGACGAGCTTTCCCTCGATCTGCCCGGCGCGCCTCCCCTTGACGCAACCATGGAACTGTCCCTGCCCGACCTGGAACCGGAGGAGGAAGCGTCGGCCCCGCCGCCAAAAGGCGACGACATGGACCTTGGCCTGGACGACCTGGGAGACCTGGGCGATCTGGGCGACTTCGAAGAAGAGGCCCCGGCGAAGGGAGCGGCCCCGGCTGGCGATCTGGAACTCAGCCTGGATGACCTTGGGGACTTGGGCGACCTTGAATCCGGGCCGTCCGATGTTTCCGGCGATGAACTGTCCTTAAGCCTTGACGATGAGCCCCCGCTTTCGCCCGGCAAACCTTCGGGCAAGCCGGACGCTCTGGAGGGGGGGATTGACGATCTCGACCTTGGCGACTTTGGGGACTTGGGCGACCTGGAGGCCGAAGAGCCTGCCGCAGCAGCCGCGACAACCGCAAGCAGCAGCGACGATCTGGCCATTGACCTGGACGGCTTCGAACTTTCCATGGACGCCGCAGAAGAGGCCGCGCCCAAGCCCGCTGCCAAGCCCTCATCCATGGACCTCGAATTCGATTCCGAGGAAACCATGGACATGGAGCCCGGAAAGCCGGGTGCCAAGCCCGCGCCTCCCCCGCCTCCAACAATGGAAGTTCCGCACCCCTCCTTCGACGCCCAGGCCACCATGGCCTTCGAGGAGTCTTTCGTTTCCGAGGACAGGCCTTATCAGCCCGCCATGGAGGAAATCGAGGAGACCTTCACCGACGAAGCAGCAGAGGAAGCCCCGGAAGAACGCGCGGCCAAGCCCGCCCGTCGCCCACGGAAGCCCTTTCCCTGGAAAATCGTGCTGGCCCTCATCCTGGCTGTAGCAGTGCTGGCAGGCATCGCCATACTTGCCGCCAAAATCCTGTACCGGCCCGCGCCGCCGCCCCCTGTGGCGGTTGAGGACACCTACGGAACCCTTCATCTTTCCATCGCGGCAAACGAGGTGGAGGCCAGGAAGGAAACCAACCTCAAGGCCGGCGGCGACATCATCGTGGTTGTGGGGCAGCTCACCAACAACTACAAGGAGGCCCGCAGCAACCTCCAGGTGACCGCCGAGCTTTTCGACGACACCGGCAAGGTGGTTGAAGGGGCGACTGAAAGCGTTTATTGCGGCAACACCCCCACGGTGAAGGACATGCGCACCCTTACCGAGGAGGAGATTTCGGTCCGCCTTCAAAAGGCCGCAGGCGACGACAACACAAACGCCGTCATACCTCCGGGCGGCAAGATCGGCTTCACCATAGTGTTCTTCGAGCCGCCAAAAAACGTGGCGGAAGTATCCGTGGAGCCCTTGAAGAGCTTGCCTGCGCCCATCAAAAGTTAAAATCTTTCCGTCAACAGAAACGCCCCGAAAGACCGGACAGCGTCCGTGCCTTTCGGGGCGTTTTTTTGCCCGCATCATCCCCTTTGACGGAGCTTCCGTCAAGGCGGTTGCCGGGTCCTCAAAAAAACTACGGCACACCCGGATATGCCGGTGTGTGCCGTAAAAATTTCAGCCAAAAGCTGCCACGCCGGAACAAAAGACCAAAAAATCCATCGGGCTGGCCTTTTGCGACAGCCTATGAAAAATCAGGGCTTTGCAGGAGCCTTTTTCTTCTCAAGGGGCTTTACAACGAACCCGGCCTTGATGCACTTGGTGCAGACCACGATCCGCACCGACTGGCCGTTTTTCACGGTGCGCACCTTCTGGAGATTCGGGTTGAAGCGGCGCTTGCTCACGTTGTGGGCATGGCTGACATTGTTGCCCACTTCGGGCTTTTTTCCGCAAAGTTCGCACATTCTGGACATGACTCTCTCCTTAGAAGATAATTGCGCGGAATCCCTGATAGTTAACGGACTCGGCGAGATGTAAAACCTTTTCGTGCGCGATTTTTTCAGCCGCCCCGCGCATGTTGCAAACACCGCTCTTTATCCGATGGTGAAAAATTTGTAAAGCGCTTTTTTCGCATTTTTTTCACCCGACAGGGCAGGAATGCCTTGAAATGGGCAACATTACTGCGTATGATGAACATTCTCTAAAGGCCCGTCGAAAAACGCGATTTGGCAGTGTTCGCACTTCAAAGCCAATTCCGTCACGTACGAACAACCAGATTTAGCCCAATAACTCTGCGACTTCTTGGGCGGGTACGCTTACTCATTGGCTTGCAGTTTAGCCTTGCAACTCATCGTTTTTTGGCGGGCCTTACTTCCAGTCATTTTCAACAGGCTGCTAACAGAAAAGCCCGGTTCGTACCCTTGAAATGAATCCGGGCCTAAACCGGCGGACCTTTCCCGATTGACGACCAGTAACGCTTGAAAGGATGGCCTTAATGGCCCGAAAAAAGCCCCAGGGCGAGCCGGGCGGCAAGCCCCGCGCCGCAATCGATCCCAAGCCCGCTTCAAAGGAAGTTGCGACGGAAAAATACCCCTGGCTCGCCGACCCTCTCACATGGGCGCTGGTCCTGTTTCCGGTCATAGGTTTTCTGCTTTATTCCAAGACCCTGGACGCCCCGTTCATTTTCGACGACGCCAGCAACATTGTGGCCAACGTCAAGGTGCGCATCTACGAGTTAAGCCTTGGGGCTCTCAAGGAAGCCGCCACCTCCGAGCCCTCCTCCACCCGTTTTCTGCCCAACATCTCCTTTGCCCTAAATCATTACGCAAGCGGCCTTGACGTAAGGGGCTTTCACCTGGTCAACGTCATGATCCACGTGATAACGTCCCTGGTGCTTTTCGTTTTCGCAAGGCTTACCCTTCGCACTCCGGCTCTTTCGGACACCGGCAAGGCCGCCCGGTGGGTTCCCCTGGCCACCGCCCTGATTTTTCTCGTCCACCCGCTCGCCACCAACGTGGCATCCTACATAGTTCAGCGCATGGCCTCCATGGCGGCCATGTTTTACATCATGTCGTTCACCTGTTACATTGCGGCCCGCCTGGACGAAAACCGCCGGAAGAGCCTTGCCTTTTTCGCCTTGAGCCTCCTTTTTTTCGGCTGCTCCATAGCCTCAAAGCAAAACGCAGCGACCCTTCCCGTCTTGGTGGCCCTTTACGAGTGGTTCTTTTTCAGGGATTTGAGCAGAAGCTGGTTAATGAAAAAACTGCCGCTCATCGGCCTGGCCCTGGCGCTTCTGGTGGTGGCCGGACTCTATTACACCAATTTCGACCCGGGGCGGATTCTCACCCTGCCTTACGAGTTCCGGGATTTCACCCTGTCCCAGAGGCTTCTCACCCAGTTCCGGGTGGTGGTACTCTACGCCAGCCTGCTGGTTCTGCCCCTGCCTTCCCGCATGAATCTGGACTGGGACTTCGGGAAGTCCCTGGGCTTTTTTTCGCCGCCGTCCACCTTCATCGCAATCATTCTGCTGTTCGGGGTGCTTGTATGGGCCTTTGCCGCCGCAAAAAAACACAGGCTTTACTCGTTCTGCATTTTCTGGTTTTTCGGCAACCTTTTGATAGAATCCAGTTTCCTGCCCCTTGAAATGGTTTTCGAGCACAGGACCTACCTGCCTTCCATGCTGTTTTTCCTTGGTGCGGCGCACTTCATCCTTGGCCGGGTGAAGCCCATAAGCCTTGCCGCAACCCTGGTGGCCTTGATCTGCGTACTGCTTTCCATCGGGACCATCGCCCGAAACAAGGTCTGGGCGGACGATCTTGCCCTGTGGCAGGACGTGGTGAAAAAATCCCCCAACAAGGCCCGTCCCCATTTCAACCTTTGCGCCACCCTCACCTCCCACGGAAGGCCCGATGAGGCCATCGGCTACTGCCAGCGGGGAATAAGCCTCGATCCCAACTCGCCCCTGGGCTACTTCAACCTTGGCCTGGCCCTGGAAAATCCGCGCATAAAGCGCTACGACGAGGCCCTGGCCAGCTATCGGAAAACCCTCGAAATCAATCCCAACCATTCCCTGGCCCTTGCCAACATGGCATATATAATGGTGAGAAAGGGCCGGGCGGCCTTCAAGGACAACGACAGGAAAACGGCCCTGGCCAATTTCGACCAGGCCCTCACCCTGGTGCAAAGCGCGGTGGAAATCGAGCCGGGCAATCCTTCCATATGGCTCAACGCCGGGCGGAGCCTCTATATGATGGGAAACCCCAAGGCATCCCTGCCCTACTTTGAAAAGGCCCTGGCCCTGGACCCCGGCTTCGCCAAGGCCCACAACAACATCGGCATCGCCTATTCGGACATGGGCGACCTTAAACGGGCGGCCAGACATCTTGAGGCCTCCCTCGCCCTGTTCCCGGAAGACTCGGTGACCATGTTCAACCTCGGCCTGATACTGGAAAAAATGGGCAATAAGGACCTGGCGCGAAAATATTACCGACAGACGGTCCAGACCCCGCCCAAGGCCCCGGAGCAGATGGAAGCGGCCCAGGCCGCCCAGCAGGCCCTTCTCCGGCTTTCCGCACCCACTTCCTGAAACGCTCAAAGCCCATGAAGACAACGGAAATATTCGGCAATGAAAACCCAAGGCCGGTATGGCGCGGCCTTTCGGTTTTAGCACTTTTCATCATTCTGTCCCTTTGCCTCTACGCCCCGGCCATAAAGGGGCCGTTTTACCTGGACGACGCCGATCATCTGCAGAAAAACCCGGGGGTTCTGATCACCAAGCCTTCGCCCTCCGCGCTCTGGAAGGCGGCGTGGTCCGGGCCTTCCCATAACCGACCCTTGGCCATGCTGAGCTTTGCCATGGACCACCTGGCCTATGGCGTCAACCCGTCCGGTTTCCGCGTCACCAACATAATCCTCCACGCGCTTACGGCCTTTTTGCTCTTCCTCTTTCTGGAAACCACCTTTTCGCTGCGGCCCGGTTCAGCCGCCCTGGCCTTTCCGGCGGCCTTTTTCTCGGCCATCCTGTGGATGTGCCATCCCCTTCAGACCCAGGCGGTTTCATATATCGTCCAGCGAATGGCCATCCTGGCCGCGCTCTTTTCCCTTTCGAGCCTCTTTTTCTACGCCAAGGCAAGAACCTGCGAAGACACCTCGCATGCGGCGCGGCTCTTCGCAGGTTCGGCAATTTCAATGGTCCTGGCTTTCGGATCCAAGGAAAACGCGGCGGTTCTTCCCTTTTTGCTCATCCTCTATGAATGGTTCTTCTTTCGGGACCTTTCGCCCCGGTTCCTCCTATACAGGCTCCACTGGATCATACTCGCCGCAATGGTGTTTCTCCTTCTTGCATGGGCCTATTCCGGGTTCGATTTTTCGGGAACAATGGCAGGGGCTTACGCGATCCGGGACTTCACACTGGAGGAGAGGCTTTTCACCCAGGCCAGGGTGATCGTGTTCTACCTTTCGCTTTTCCTCCTGCCCCTTCCGGGCCGCCAGAATCTGTTTCATGATTTTCCGGTGTCTTCGGGGCTTTTTTCCCCCATATCCACGGCATGTTCCATTTTTTTCATCCTGATACTGGCTGTGGCCGCAGTGGTTTTGGCAAGGCGCCTGAGGCTTTTCTCATTCTTCGTGCTGTTCTTTTTCGCTACGCTTGCCATAGAGTCAACGGCTGTGGGCCTGGAAATGGTGTTCGAGCACAGGATGTACCTGCCTTCGGTTGCGCTGACCCCCCTGATGGCGCTCGGCCTTTTCGCGGTTTTTGAAAAGAGGAGGACCGCCACTGCCGCGATATGCGTGGCCGGCCTTCTTTTTTCATCCGCCTCCTTTGCCCGGAACCGGCTTTGGGGCGACGGCCCGGTTTTTTTTGCGGACGCCGCGAAAAAAAACCCCGATTCGGCCAGGGCCTGGTCCGGGCTGGCCTTTGCCCTGATGGAAAAACGGCGGTTCTCCGAGGCCATCAACCCTTACACATCGGCCATTGCAATGGATGAGGAATTCATCCGCGAACGGCTGGAAAAAGGGAAGGCCCTGGCGGCCCTGGGGCGCAAGGAAGAGGGGATGGCCTTTTTTCACAAGGCCCTTTCCATCAGGAGCAGGCATTTCAGCAACTTGAACGGCCTTGCCGGGGCCTTGGCCGCGACGGGCCGTTCCGAAGAGGCCCTGGCCCTGTGGGCGAGGCTCCTCAAAATGGCCCCCGGCCATTATCTCGCCAACCTTAACGCGGGGAGCATTCTTCTGGCCCGAAAGGAACCCGACAGGGCGGCCACGCATTTCGAGACAATACTGCGCGACAAGCCGGATGATACCACCGCCCTGATTTTACTGGGTGACGCAAGGCTCAATTCGGGTAATATCGCAGAGGCTGCGGACCTGTATCGGAAAACGGCCCGGCTGGACCCGCACGCCCAGGGGATATGGGAAAGGCTGGCGGCCGTCGGGGAAAAGGCGGAAAAGCCTTCACTGGCGCTGCCCCTTTCGGCCACCGACCCTGAAATCGCCGGGTTGACCAAAAAGCTGGAACAGTCCCCGGAAAACCCCGCCATCTACAACCGGCTTGGGGTGCTCTACCGGGAAAAAGGCCGGGCCGACGAGGCGGTGGCCTTTCTGGAAAAGGCCCTGGCCCTTGCGCCGGGCTCCCCGGTGCTCTTGAACAACTTAGGCCTCGCCCAACTGGAGCGCAGGCACTACCCGGCGGCCCAGAAGGCCTTTGAAGAGGCCCTGGCCCAAGACCCCAAAAACATGGCGGCGCTTTACAACATGGTCTGCCTTTATTCGGTGAAAAGCGACTTCAGGAAGGCCGCCCTGTGGCTCGACAGGCTTTTGGGCCTGGGTTTTTCCGACTTCCGGGCCCTTGCCGCAGACCGCGATCTGGCAAACTTCGTAAAAACCCCCCAATACCGGCAGACACTGGAAAAACACGGCAAGGCGAAATCACCCGACGCATGAAAGAAGAACACGTGGCCCTGCGACACGACAGATTATTCGGCCCGGCGGCGCTTCTGATCCTTATTCTTGCCGCCTTCGCATGTTATCAAAACGCCCTTGACGGCCCGTTTTTCCTGGACGACGGCGACCATTTGGGCGACAACCGGTATATCCGGGTGACGAGCCTTTCTCCGAACGCCCTCTGCGATGCGGCCTTTCTGGGGCCCTCCCCCAACCGCCCGGTCCCCAAGCTGACCTTTGCCCTGGATTATTACCGGGCCGGGCTTTCCACAAGAAACTTCCGCGCGGTCAACGTCGCCCTGCACGCGGCCACTGCCTTCATGGCCTGTCTTCTGCTGTTCCTGGTTCTGGGAGCCCCCGGAACCGCCGAGCGCCTGCATAAAAACCGGCGGACAATAGCCTTTTGCGCGGCCCTTTTGTGGATGCTCTCCCCGGTCCAGACCCAGAGCGTGAGCTACATCGTCCAGCGCATGAACATCCTGGCCGCCTTTTTCTATCTTTCGGCCTTCGTGGCCTATATAAAGGCCCGATCAAGCGCCCGCGCCGGTTTTCGCGCCGCCTGGTTCACCCTTTGCGGCCTTTGCGCCCTCCTTGCTGCGGGCTCCAAGGAAAACGCGGCCATGCTGCCGTTTTTCCTTCTTCTGTACGAGTGGTTTTTCTTTCAGGACCTGGACACGGGATGGCTCAAGCGCCGGGGCGCGGCGTATTTTCTGCTCTCGATGGTCTTTCTGTTGGCCGTGGGACTTGTCGCCATGGGCCTTCATCCGGTGCAAAGCCTTGCCGGGCCTTATCAGGTGCGCAACTTCACCATGGCCGAGCGGCTTCTTACCCAGGCCAGGGTGGTGGTCCACTATCTTTCCATACTTGTCGCGCCCCTGCCGGAAAGGCTCAATTTCGACCACGATTTTCCCCTCTCCACCGGTCTTTTTTCGCCGGTCACAACGTTTTTTTCCGCCCTCTTCATTTTTTCCGCAGCCCTTTCACCGCTATTTCTGGCCAGGCGGCACAGGCTTCTCTCCTTTTCCATCCTGTGGTTTTTCGGAAACCTCGTGATGGAATCCTCGGTGATCGGCCTTGAGATGGTTTTCGAGCACAGGCTCTACCTGCCGTCCCTGTTCTTTTTCCTCGCCGTGGTGATGGCGATTTTCAGCGTCTTCAAAAACAGCCGCCGGGCGGTCGTCCTGTGCATCATCCTGGTCCTGGCTTCGGGACTCGGAACCCGCGTAAGAAACGAGGCGTGGGCGGGGTCCATTTCCATGTGGCAGGACGCCGTGAAAAAGTCGCCCCAAAAGGCCCGGCCACGTTACAGCCTGGCCGTCGCCCTCTACAGGGAAGGCAGGCTCGCCGAGGCTGAGGGCGAGGCCCGGAAGGCGGTGAAGCTGGACCCCTTGGACCCCGATGCCTGGTTCAACCTTGGGCGGATACTCGAACACCCGGACATCGACAAGCTAACAGAGGCAGTTGCAGCCTACCGCGAGGCCGTAAGGCTCGGCCCCCGCGACTACATGCCCCTCATCAACTGCTCCTTTGCGCTGGCCAAGCTGGGGAACTTTGACAAGGCCCGCGCAACCCTCGCCCCGGCCCTCAAGGCCTCGCCCGGCGATCCCCTGGTCCAGCTTACTGCGGGCAGAATCCTCCTCCACGAAAAAAAGCCCGAAAAGGCCTTGAACCACCTTCGTTTGGCCCAGGCCCAGGCCCCCGACATGGCCCTGGTTTACGAGAGCATGGGAACCGCCCTGGCCCAGCTGTATCTTTACCGGAAGGCAGGCGAAAATTTTGAAAAGGCGGCGCAGCTTGACCCGGAAAACGCCTCGGCCCTCAGCAACTGGGGCCACAGCCTGTATCGCCTTGGCCGATACCGCGAAGCCAAGGCCCTCTACGCAAAGGCCGTTTCATTGGACCCGGAGAACGTGGACGCGCTCTTGACACTCGCGGTGATGGAAAACCTGACCGGCAGGCCTCTTAGCGCCATTTCCGTCTACAAGCGGGCTTCTGCGGTCGATCCCTTGAACCCCTTGTGCAAGACCGCCGAAAAACGAGGCTTGAGGCTTGAGGCAAGGTACGGGGCCGCACGGGCTTCAGCGGAAAAACTTGCGGCCTCGCTGAAAACAAATCCAGCCAACCCTGCCGCCCTCTTGGAACTGGGAGTCAACCTGGAAAGGATGGGCGATTACAAGGGGGCCATAAACGCATATCTGGCGGCGGAAAGGCTCGCCCCCAAGGTGGGTGAAATAAAGAACAACCTGGGGCTCATCGCCATGAAAGAGGAAAATTATCCCAGGGCCAGGGAATACTTTTCCGCAGCCCTTGCCCTGAACGAAAAAAACATGGCGGCCATTTACAACCTCATGTGCCTTTACTCCCGCACCAACGACAGGGACAGCGCCGTAAAGTGGCTTAAAAGGCTTCTGGCCGAAGGCTTTTCTGACTACGCCCTTGTCTCTCACGACACGGACCTGGAAAATCTGCGGGAAACCGATTATTATCGCGGACTTGTGCACGGAGGGCAGGAAACGGGCCAGGCTTTGGAAATGGATCAGGGCGCTTGATGACTTAGGGGCTGTTTCCGGAAAAAGTTTGTGGCACCGAGGTTGCGAATTCGCCCCGCCGACAAGGCGCGTGACTGAGGAATAGCTCGCTATTCCGCAAGGAGCACAACGCAGTCGGCGGGGATGAAGGCGCGACCGAATGCAAAAATTTTTTTGGAAACAGCCCCTAAGCGCGTGTCCGGGGGAATCTTCACGTTCCATGTCCGTTCAAACGTATCCGTTTTTTCGAAACCAGGCCACCGAGCGCTCCAAAGATGGCCCAACCGGCGCGAAGCTGAGGCCGAGTTCCCTTACCGCCTTTCCGTTATCGAAAAAAAGATAATTGGAGGCATAGCGAATATCCGCAGGGGTTGAAAGCGGCGGCCTTTGGCTGACCCTGTCGGACCATTCGGTAAGCAGGCCGGACAACCCGCGCATCAGAAAGGTGGGGACCTTGGGGGTCCATTTGGGCTCGATTCCTGCGGCCTGACAGACCAAAAGATAGAACTCCTTTATGGTCACGTTCAGGTTTGAAAGGATGTAAAGCTCCCCGGACCGGCCTTTCTCTGCGGCCAGGACATGGCCGCGAGCCACGTCTTTCACGTCCACCAGATTGATCCCCCCCGGAAAGTCGAACCTGCTGAGTCCCTTCACCATATTGATCATGGCCTGGCCAGTGGGCGTGGGGGCTTTATCATCTTCGCCGAAAGGAAACGCGGGGTTGACCACGGTGAGGTCGAGCCCGGCTGCGGCGAAGCCCAAGGCCTCCTGCTGTGAAAGGTATTTGGAAAGCACGTAGTGGTGTAGAAGACCGTATTGGTTGAACGGAGTGGTTTCGTCGCTCGGCGTTTTGCCCGGCAGCACGCCTATGGCCGAAACGCTCGAAGTATAGACCACCTTTTGCACCTGTTGTTTTATAGCCGACCACAGGACGTTCCGCGTGCCCTGAAGGTTTATCTCCCATAAAGGTTTCCAGTCCGGCATCCAGACCGAATAGACCGCCGCCAGATGGAAGAGCGTGTCGACCCCTTTCATGGCCCGGTCCACAAAGCCCCGGTCCAGGATGTCCCCCTCCATCCTCTCGACATCAAGCCCTTCCAGGCTGGAGGCCTTTTCGCCGGGCCTGATCACCGCCCGCACCCGCGCACCGGTGCTTTCAAGAAGGTCGCGCACCACGTGTGAGCCGATAAACCCGGCAGCGCCTGTAACCAGAACGTTTTTCATTTTTGGACTCCTCGTTCCATCAGGTAACGGATTTGCCTTAACATGTCGAATTTCAACGAAAAATGTTTTCGGTCTGAACGCATTGCCCTAAAATCGTCATCCGCCCGTTGAAAAAGGCTGAATGCGCAGCCTGGATACCAGTCTGAATATTGGCGATGAAGTGCAAGGAAGGCGAAAAGCCAATGAGGGAGCGTACCCGCCCAAGAAATCGCAGAGTTCTTGGGCTAAATCAGGATGTTCGTACGTGACCGAAATTGGCTTTGATGCCTGACACAGCAGTTCGCGTTTTAGACAGGCTGTTATCCGCCCAGCCGCTTTACATCCTGAACTCCCTGTATCTTCCTGATTTCCTTCACAACCAGGTCAAGCTGCTTCCTGCCCGGCACCGCCACGATAAAAATGCCGTCGGCCATGCCCCTGGCCACGTCGCTGGTGGAATTCACCGAAAGGATGTTGGCCTTCATCTTGGTTATGGCGGCGGTGATGTCGGCCAGAAGCCCCACCCTGTCGCGTGAAATGATTCTCAGGCGCACCGGGTAGGCCGCTTCGGGCTCGCCCTCCCAGGCAACCTCTATCACCCGCTCCAGGTCGCAGGCAGCGCGGGCGTTGGGGCAGCTCGCCCTATGCACCGTAACGCCGAAACCACGGGTTATGTAGCCCGTGATGGCGTCGCCCGGAACCGGGTTGCAGCATTTGGCGAACCTCAAAAGGATGCCGTCCGCCCCCCTCACGGTGATTCCGCCCCCCACCTTCTTTCTTGGCGCTTCCCTGGCCTCGGAGGCGGGGAGTTCGCATTTCTTCTCCTCGTCGCCCTCCTTGGGAAGAAGGCGGTTGAGTATCTGGAGAGGCGTCACCTTGCCGTAACCCACCTCCACCAGAAGGTCCTCGGTTGCCTTCACCCCGAAAGCGCACAGAACGTCCGGCCACTTGTCGGACTTTATCAGGCTGTTTAAGGACAGCTTGTTCCTTCTGAAGAGCTTTTCGCAAAGCTCCCGGCCCATGGAAAGGCTGCGTTCCCGCTCCTCGGTCTTTATCCACTGCCGGATACGGGCGCGGGCCTTCACGGTTTTTACGAAGGTGAGCCAGTCCTTCCTGGGGTGCTGGTTTTTGGCCGTGATGATTTCAACCGAATCTCCCGTTTCCAGGCGGGTTTTCAAAGGGACCATGCGACCGTTGATTTTTGCGCCGACGCAGGTGTGCCCCACCTGGGTATGCACCGCAAAGGCGAAATCCACCGGGGTCGCGCCCTTGGGAAGGGCCAGCACGTCCCCCTTTGGCGTGAAAAGGTAGATTTCGTCCGGAAAAAGCTCGATGCGCACGTTGTCCAGAAACTCGGACGGATCGGTTATGGACTGCTGCTGGTCCACTATGTTCTGAACCCAGGCGATGGCGGCCAGGGTCTTGGGATCGGGCCGCCTGCCCTCCTTGTAGCTCCAGTGGGCGGCCACGCCGGATTCGGCGATGGCGTCCATCTCGCCGGTCCTGATCTGGACCTCCATACGCCGCCCGCCCGGCCCGATCACCGTGGTGTGCAAAGACTGATACATGTTGCTCTTGGGGCGGCTGATGTAATCCTTGAACTTGTTTTCCACCGGCTTCCACAGGCTGTGGATGCTTCCCAAGCCCTGGTAACACTGGGGCACGCTTTCCACTATCACCCGGAAGGCTATAATGTCGTAAATCTCCTCAAAGGGCAGGTTCTGTCGGCGCATCTTGGTGAAGATGGAGTAGATGTGCTTGTAGCGGCCCTTCACCTCGGCGGTTATGCCGTCCCTGGCCAGCCTTTGGGTTATTTCGGCCTTGACCTTGGCTATGAAGATGTCCCGCTCGCCGCGCTCGGTTATGAGGCGGCTTTCTATGGCGGAATACTCCGTGGGATGGAGAACCTTCAGGGCCCGGTCCTCCAGCTCCTTTTTTATCCAGTAGATGCCCAGGCGGCTGGCGATGGGGGCGTAGATCTCCAGGGTCTCACCCGCAAGGTCAGATTGTCTTTCACCCGCAAGGCCTTCTATGTTCCGCATCCGGTAAAGGAGGTCGGCAAGATGGATGAGGATCACCCGAAGGTCCGTGGACATGGCCAGGATCATCTTGCGGATGATCTCCGCCTGGCGTTCGCGGCCAGAATTGAATGAAAGGCCCGATATCCGGGAAACCGAATGCACCAGCCCCGCCAGGTCGGCCCCGAAAAGGGTCTCGATTTCCTCGCGCGCCGCCCCGTTTTCGCCAGCGGCGTCCCGAAGAAGCCCGGCGGCGACGCTCACGGTGTCGAGCTTCATGTCGGCCAGGATTGACGCCACTTCCAGGGAGCGGTCGGGATGGCCTTCGGCTTCACCCGACCCCAAAGCAGCCTTTTTTTTGGAAACGGCCCAGTCGTGAACCCTTTTCAAAAACTCCGTGTCCAGCTCCGGATGCTGTTCGCCCATCCTTGAAAAAAAATCGGCTTTTTTTGTCATGTCATCAATAAGCCTTCGCAAATATGACCCGGCGGTGGCTTTTTTCCCCGCAAAAAACGCAACGGCCCGCTTCATCCCGCCCGTCTTCCGGTATCACCCGTATGGTGACGGTTAGGTCTTCCTTGATTTTCGCCTCGCAATCCGGGTTTCCGCACCAGTGGGAGCGGGCGAAGCCGCCGTGGATTTCCGGTTTTTCGGCGTCACGGGGGGTGAAAAACTCGTAGAAGTCCACGCGATCGTCGATTTCCGTTGTGTGCTCCGCGCGGAAATCAAGGGCTTTTTTATAGATGTTGGCCTGTATGGAATCGAGGATTTCGGTAAGTTGCCCGACGAAGGCGTCCCTGGCCACGGATTCCTTCTTATGGCCCGGCGTGTCGCGCCTCCCAACGAAAACCGCGTTTTCGGCCATGTCGCGGGGGCCGATCTCCACCCTGACCGGTATTCCCTTCTTTATCCAGTCCCAGCCCCTTGCGCCGGTTTCCCGGTCATCCATCTCCACCACTATCTTTCGCCCGTGGTAGTCCATTGCGGAAATCTCCCGCGAGAGCTTTTCGGCGTATTCGCGCACCGCTGCTGCCTTTTCCGGGTCTTTGACAATGGGCATTATGACCACGTGGGCAGAGGCCACCTTGGGGGGCAGAATCAGGCCGTCGTCGTCGGAATGGGTCATTATGAGCCCGCCGATGAGCCTTGTTGAGACGCCCCATGACGTGGTGCGGGCGAATTCTTCCTGGCCTTCCCGGTTCTGGAAGCGGATGCCTGAGGCCCTGGCGAAATTCTCGCCAAGATAGTGGGACGTCCCGGCTTGAAGGGCCTTCCGGTCCTGCATCATGGCCTCTATGCAGCAAGTGGCCACCGCCCCCGGAAAGCGCTCGGCGGGCGTCTTTTCGCCCCGGATCACCGGCACGGCGAGCCAGTTTTCGACAAAATCGGAATAAACGCCAAGCATCATCAGGGTGCGCTCCCGCGCCTCATCTTCGGATGCGTGGGCGGTGTGGCCCTCCTGCCATAAAAATTCGCTGGTGCGCAGAAAAATCCGCGTACGCATTTCCCAGCGCACCACGTTGGCCCACTGGTTGATAAGGACCGGCAGGTCTCGGTAGGAGCCCACCCAGCGTGAGAAAGCCTCGCCGATTATGGTCTCGGAGGTGGGGCGCACCACCAGGGGCTCGGTAAGGGGGCCGGCCGGCACAAGGCCGCCGTCCGGGCCTTTTTCCAGGCGGTGATGGGTGACAACCGCGCATTCCTTTGCAAAGCCCTCAACGTGCTCGGCCTCCTGCTCCAGAAAACGCAGGGGGATGAAGAGCGGAAAATAGGCGTTTTTCACGCCGGTGGCCTTGAACCTGGCGTCCAGAACCGCCACCATGTTTTCCCAAAGGGTGTAGCCCCAGGGCTTTATTATCATGCACCCTCGAACAGGGCTCGTTTCCGCGAGGTCAGCGGCCTTCACCACCTCCTGATACCAGAGGGCGTAATCTTCGCTGCGCGTTGGGGTTATGGCTGTTTTCGCCGCCTTGGCCATCATGCATTCCTTTCCAGGTAATCTTCTTCCATGGCCCTTATCTCGGCCATGAGTCGATCGAACAATTCGGATTCCGCGAACTTTTTCAGCACCTTGCCTTTTCTGAACAAAATCCCGGTTCCCCTGCCGCCAGCGACGCCCACGTCGGCCTCCCTGGCCTCTCCGGGGCCGTTAACCACGCAGCCCATCACTGCGATGGACAAGGGGGCGCGGAAACCCGAAACCGCCTGCTCCACTCGCTCGGCAAGGCCCGATGCGTCCATTTCCGTGCGCCCGCAGGTGGGGCAGGCGATGATGTCCGGGCCGCGCCTCCGCAGGCCCAGAGCCTTTAAGATGGTGTAGGCGGTGCGGACTTCCGGCAGAGGGTCGCCAGCCAGGGACACCCGCACGGTGTCGCCAAGCCCCTCGAAAAAGAGGATTCCCAGGCCCACCGCGCTTTTCACCGCGCCCGAAAACATGGTTCCTGCCTCGGTTATGCCCACGTGAAGGGGGGCGTCGGATTTTCGGGCGAAAATCCGGTGGGCCTCGATGGTCTTTAGAATATCCGATGCCTTCAAGGATACCTTGAAATTGTCGAAACCCATGGCCCCCACGAAGTCCGCGTGTATCAAGGCGCTTTCGGCCATGGCCAGAGGCGTGGGGCCGCCGTGGCGGTCCACCAGTTTTTTTTCAAGGCTCCCAGCGTTGACCCCGATGCGGACGCACAGTCCGTTGGCTTTGGCTGCGGCGATGACCTCGGCCACCTTGGCCTGGCCCCCGATGTTTCCCGGATTGATGCGAAGCCCGGCCACGCCTGTTTCAGCAGCCGCGATTGCCAGGCGGTGATCGAAGTGGATATCGGCCACTATGGGTACCGGCGAATGAGCAGAAATTTCCCTCAGGGCCGCGACCGCATCTTCATCCGGCACGGCCACCCGCACTATCTCGCAACCGGCGGATGCAAGCTGGCGCACCTGATCCAGGGTGGCGAAAGCGTCGCGGGTGTCCGTGTTGGTCATGGACTGCACCGCTATGGGCGAATCCCCGCCGATGGGCGTCTTTCCCATGAACACGGTGCGGGTTTTTCTGCGATCGATGCCTGGCATTGCCTCAAGCCCCCATGTTTAGAGCGCCCGCCGTCCTTCCCGGAAGTTCGCGCCAGCCGGATAGCTATACAAACTTTTAAAATGTACCAAAGTCCCTGAAAGTCCGCAAGCTCCGTACAGGCATAAACGCGCTTTTATGATTATTCTTGCGCTATTTGAATAATCGGGAGCCTCTGAATAAAAAAAGGCCTCCGGGGTTTCCCCCGGAGGCCTTAACAACGCTCAATTACAGCCTGTTACGAGACCTACCGAACTCCTTGATTTAGAAGGACATCTTGATTTCGTTGAACAGGGAGTAGTTGTTCTCGAGCTTCATCTTGGAATCGCCGAACTGCCAGAAATCGCCGGAAGCGAGATAAGCTGCGATGAACATATAGTTCAGGTTGGGGTTTATTGCGTAGTTTACCGTGAAATCATACTCGGAGCCGTAATCCTTGCTCCAGGTGCTGTCAACAGGAGCTTCGGCCTTGGCGTTGCCGTACACGAAGTTCAAGGCAAGATTGTCAAAAGGCTTGTAGCCGACGCCCGCGTAGAAAATCTTCGCTCCATTGTGGCCAACTACACAGGGCGCGCCATTTGCTCCCTTGATTTTGCGTTCAGTGCAGTTGAGGTTACCGACGCCGGCCAGGCCACCAGCAATACCGTCGTTTTCGGTGGAGGTCAGAATCCACAGCTTGTCCCAATCTCCGCCAAGGGTGGCCAGGGATTTCACCTTGGTGTCATTGGCGTTGGAGCCCTGGCCCTGCATCCATGCGTAGCCGAGCTGGAAGCTCAAGGGGCCGTAAACATAGCCGCCTTCCAGGTTGTAGGCCCAGGCATCCCAATCAACATCATTCAGACCGGCGTTCTGTGCCGCATACTGCTTGCGGTCATATTCCATGGCGTTTCCGGTGCGGAATACAGCTTCACCCGTAAAGGTGAAGGCGTTCCATTTGCCGGTCACATAGGGGTTGATATCCCAGAAAGAGGAATCATAAGGGTTGGGGTCCAGGGTGGCGTCGGACGCCGTCTTGGAGTTGGTGTAGCTCAAGAGCAGTCCGCCGTTTAACGCTTCGGTGTTGTAAATGCCGCCAAGGTAGTAAATGGCGGCATCGGAATCGCTGTAGTCGGGAACGGGGAAGGTAGTGCTGTCAACCTCGCCGACCTTTTCGAAAATCGCCAAGAAGGTGAAATCCTTATAGCTTTTGCTGTATTTAATGCAGTCGGCGTCAATTTCACCGTCCTGAAAAAGGGTGCCGAACATGCGGCCCCCCATGCGCCCAGCCTCGAAGGTGCCGTAGCCGGTCTTCACCACCATGTAGGCGCGCTCGAAATCGATGTCGCCGGAGTTGTCCTCGCCTGCGGACCAGCGCTTGTTGTCGAGGGCGTCGAAACGGGTGACAAGCTGCATGTTCTCGTTGACCACGAAGGTGGTCTGGAGCCTCAAGCGCATGTCCATCCAAGCGTGGGAGTTTGCCTGCGCGTCGTCCAGAAGGCGCGAGGAATCATAGAAACCCCGTATACGGTAAGCGCCCTGGAACTCCGCCGTAACGGCGAAGGCCGGAGCTGCCATTGCGACCACCAGGGCCGCCGCCACTGCCAAAAAAATCAACTTCTTCATCTGCTGGTTCTCCTCGTTCCTGTTGACTTCATGTCTCCCCAAGCTGCCAGCCTCAAGGAAACCTCCATGGCGCTCCTCCTCAAGAGCGCTTCCAATCCGGGGCTTCACCCCCAGGCACCCCATGCCGCAGACAAGGCCAATGAGAAGCAAGCTCACACCTTAACCCTGACCACTGCGGCCCCAACGCGCCAGTCGGCGCTTTCCCCGATAATTTCGAACCACAATCTGCGATATTATTTAGCAAGATGCATACCAAAATAAGGATAGCTTTTTAACACAGCATGTTACTGCCACTCTTGATACAAAATCTTTCCTGCTTATGCATGTTTTTGTAGATTTTAACCCTATAAATGACATTTTTGTATATTTTTTAACACGCCGCGCCCGCTTTTCCATACAAGGCCAAAATTAAAAATATGCGGCTACCTGGTTTCTTTCTGCAGGGCCGACGCTCCCTATTAATATCGTATATAAAAAAGGCCCCCGGATTTTTCTCCGGGGGCCTTGATCAGCCAATTACTACAACCTGTGCAAACAAACCGGTTGTCTAGAAGGACATCTCGATTTCGTTGAACAGGGAGTAGTTGTTCTCAAGCTTCATCTTGGAATCGCCGAACTGCCAGAAATCGCCGGAATCCAGGTAAGCAGCGATGAAGGTGTACTGGAGGTTGGGGTTGATGGAGTAGACCAGGTTGAAGTCATACTCGGAACCGTAATCCTTGCTCCAGGTGCTGTCAACGGGAGCTTCGGCCTTGGCGTTGCCGTACACGAAGTTGAGTGCAAGATTGTCAAAGGGCTTGTAGCCGACGCCCACGTAGAAAATCTTTGCGCCGTTTGCGCCTACGCCCGCGTTGATGTTGCCCGCGCCGCCCAGGCCGGTGGCCAGGTCGCCGTTATTTTTGGTGGCGCCAGCGGTGAGAATCCACAGCTTGTCCCAATCAGTGCCCAGGGTGCCAAGAGTCTTCACCTTGGTGTCGTTGGCGTTAGAGCCCTGGCCCTGCATCCATGCGTAACCAAGCTGGAAGCTCATGGGGCCGTATGCATAGGTGCCTTCCAGGTTGTAGGACCACGCATCCCAATCAATGTCTTTGAGGCCGGCATTGAGGGCTGCATACTGCTTGCGGTCATATTCCATGGCGTTTCCGGTGCGGAACATGGCTTCGCCCTGCACGGAGAAGGCGTCGAACTTGTAGGTGAAATAAGGATCGATGGTCCAGAAGTTGGAATCATAGGGCGTGCTGCCAACGCCTACATAGTCGGAAGCAGCCTTGGAGTTGGTGTAGCCGACCAGAAGACCTGCAGTGAGGGGCTCGGTCTTGTAAACGCCGAACAGGTAGTAGGTGGCTGCGTCGGTATCGCTGTAATCGGGGAACGGGAAGGTGAGGCTGTCAGCTTCCGCGATCTTCTCGAAAACCGCGCCAAGGATGAAATCGCTGTACTTCATGGTGTACTTGATGCGGTCAGCATCGATTTCGGAATCCTGGAAGGAGGTTCCGAACATGCGGGCCTGCATGCGTCCGGCTTCGAAAAGGCCGTACTGGGTCTTGATCTTCATGTAGGCGCGCTCGAAATCGATGTCGCCGGAGTTGTCTTCGCCTGCGGACCAACGCTTGTTGTCAAGGGCGTCGAAGCGGGTGACAATCTGCATGTTCTCGTTGATCACGAAGGTGGTCATGAGCCTAAGCCGCATGTTCATCCAAGCGTGGGAATTTGCCTGTGCATCATCCAGCAGGCGTGAGGAATCATAGAAACCGCGAATCCGATAGGCGCCCTTGAACTCCGTCGTAACGGCGAAGGCAGGGGCAGCTATCGCGACCACCAGGGCCGCAACCACTGCCAACAACATAAGTTTCTTCATCTGTAAATCCTCCTAGTTCTTGTTGTCCTCTTGTCTCCCGGAAGTTTCCCTCCTCAAGGAAACTTCCAAAAGCGCCCCTCCTCAAGGGCGCTTTTGCTCGGGGCGCATGCCCCAAACACCTTTTCGGCGTTATTTTCAGGGGCAGACCTCACCCCAAAAAAATAGACCGCCATAATCCTATTAGTACTTCTATATTACTGCCCGACGGTTAAAGTCAAGCAATTTTTTATTTCATGCCAGCCATCTTATACATTTAATTGGCGATGTCAACTTTCACCCCCGCCCTCAAAGGCCCTCATGGCCTCATTTTTGAGTTTTCCCGGATCATCCGAGTACCTCGGCGAAAAATGGAACACGTCAAGACGCTTGACACCGGCCTTTCTCGCAATGCGCCCTGCCTGGCCAGCAGTCAGGTGAAATTTTTCAGCAGCGCTTTCTGAATCTTCATCAAGAAAGGCCGCCTCGACAAAAAGGTGGTCAACTCCTTTGACCAGGGAAAGAATTTTTTTTTCGTTTTCCTCGTGCCCGACGACATCGGTTATGTAGCCCAGGGACTGGCCCGGACTTTTTCGGACAATATTTTCGGTGAGAAAACCCAGGGGCAGTACCTTCTCCCCGCCCCCTGCTGACGTGGCCGCAACAGGAGTTTCCGGGTCGGCTTCGGAAAAAAGGGCCTCCTTGAACCCGGAAAGCCAGGGGCCCGGCGCGAGGCCGAGCCTGTCAAGCCCCGTGCTCAGAATGTTTACGTGAAAGCGCTCCCGAAGCGCGAAACCGAGGCAGGGGGTGCCGTGATCCAGCACGGCTGCTCTGACCGTAAGGGACGGCTCCGAGACAAGCACGCCGTCAAAGGGCCGGATGACCGCCGGACCCGGCGCGAAGGCGTCCGCAAGGCGAAATGTGCGGGTTTTGATAGAATCTTCAGTGACTTCGGAGGCCGTGATGGAAAAGGAGTTGGTGAAGCGGTGCGCGAGGTTCCAGAGATAGCCTGAGAGCTTGCCCTCCACGTTTTTCAGGAAACCGGCGGGGCCGAACACGCAAAGGTCCTTTTCCCGGCCAAGGCCCAGCAAAAGCAGCCGGTCGAAGCCCATGAAATGGTCCATGTGGGCGTGGGACACGAAAACGTGGCTGATTTTGAGGACATCCCGTGGGGAAAGCGGGCCGGTGTCGCCTGCGTCGAACAACAGGGCCCGGTGTTCCAGGGCAAAGGGCGCGAAAAGGGCGGGATCGCCGAAGGGGCTTTCGGAAACCAGCCTCGGTGCAAAGGAAGGTCGCATGAAAGGCCGGGACCAGTTGAATTTTTCGATTGTCTTTGGATGCGGGTCGGCGAGGACGGGCTCTTACGGCAGAAAACGGGCCACCTGCTGCTGAATGCAGGTGTAGATGTCCAGATCGTCACCGTAGATGTCCACCACGTCCTTGTGCTTCAAAAGCTTTTCCACCACCCAGGCCGTGAGATAGAGGCTTATTACGTTGGGGTTGGAAACAAGCCGCCGCATGGGGGCTATCTGGTAATCTATGTCGAAATCATCGGCCCTGGCAAGGGTGTCCAGAATGGATCTGAATTCCTCCTCAAGGCTGTTCTTGCTCACTGTCTCAACAAGGTGGCTTTCCACAAGCTTCTGCGCAAGGGCGTTGGCCAGCGGGTCAAGGCACTGCGGTATCTGCTGCTGGGCCTGACGGCGCTGGTACTCCCTGTTTGACTCGATTCGGGATAAAATCTTGCTCTCCCGGCTGGACTGTCGAAATACCTTCCCCATGACACCGCCTCCTTTGAAAAATTCTTTTATATTGCGGCCTGGGGCCAATTGCAATCAAAATTGCGCAACAGCGCGAAAAAAATCTGCGGTCCGCCCGTTTGCATCCCCGAAGCGGCCTTAAAAGACAGCCACGGCCCTTCCCAGTTGCGGAAGGGCCGTGTATCGTATCGGATTATCTTGCGCGAAGATCAGTTCACGGCATCCTTGAGGGCCTTGCCCGGAGTGAACTTGGGAATGTTCTTCGCGGCGATTTCGAGGGGGGCGCCGGTCTGGGGATTGCGGCCTTTGCGGGCGGCGCGCTTGTCAACCTTGAAGGTTCCGAATCCGACCAGGGTCACCGTGTCGTTCTTCTTGAGCGCCTCGGTGATGGCGGCAACCATGCAATCCACAGCCGCCTGGGCGTCCTTTTTCTTCTCAACGACCTTGGCCACTTCATTTACGAGATCAGCCTTGTTCATGTCCTCCCCTTTCCTTATGATGAAAGTTTGCGCCATAAAAGCCTGGAACTTCGAACGCCCGCCCTTTGCAACCTTGCTTGAGTTTTTATTTCAATACCACTCCGGTTGAATCAATGCAACTGAAAAACCATAAATTTTAAAGATTGGTGATAAACTTCACATGGTCTTCAATCGGCCCTCAAAACCCTTTGAAAAAACCCCGGACGCCTCCCCAAGGGAAACAAAAAAAGCCCGCAAGGCCCAAAAACGGGCGCAATACAACAGGTTGGGCACGGTTTCACGTGGAGCAAACGGAAAACACAGTCTGTCACGGCAGGGGCGAAAGGCGGCGCGCCCCGAAACGCATGGGCCACACAGTGACGATAACGCATAAAACAGCGGCGGCAATGAACGAACCCCAGAGCCAGAGCCATTCAGCCGACGTCACGGCCATCCCCTTGAAACCGGCCCTGGCCACCAGATAGACCGGCCCGGCCTCGATCACGATGACGGCCCCAATGAAGGCCGCCGAAAGAATCATGAACAATAGCCCGCCGAAACCGGTCACCGACTGGACCGGGTTTTCCGCAGTGAAGTCGGGGTAGGCGGCCCCAAGCCCTATCCCCAAGGCTATTATTCCCGGCACCATGAAAAAGACGGTGGCCGTTGAAACAATCATCATGAAAGGGGTGACCTTTAAGAGCATATTTGTGGACACCACCAGGACCTCGGAAAGGATGAGCATGGGCGGATAGTAGATGAAAAACTTGATCCAGAGCACCCTGCCCATTTTCACGGGCGCGGCCTTCACTATCCAGAAGGCCTCCCGCTCCATGCTCACCGCCGGATACACGAACCGGGCGGCAAGGGCGGTGAGGACGAAGGTGGCGAGCCCCATGTTGAGAAAGGCCAGGATGTTCTGAAGGTAGACGGTCTTGATGGGGGCCTTTTCCAGGGGCAGGACCTTGAAATTGTAAAGATAAATGCCTATCAGGGCCGCCATGAGAAAAAGCTGCGGCCACTGGGTGGTGTCCCGGAAAAAGGTCTTCCATTCCTTGACGAAAAAGGCCCTGGATATTCCCGAAAAAAACGCCAGACGCCTTTTCCGCCAGCGCTCCGGGTTTAAGGGGCCGGGATTGCGCACCCGGCTGTGCTGGGCCCGGCTCATGCCCGGAAAATAGACGGCGGAGGCCACCGCCACCACTATGAAGGTGCATAGGGCTGCGAACGAAAAGGCCAGGGCGTTGTGAAACACCACCGAGGAAAGCCTTCCTTCGAGCGCAGCCCTCATGGATTCATAAGCCCATGAAGGGGGAAGCCAGGCGCTGGAAGGGGTCTTCATGGCGGCCATGTATGTGACCAGGGATGCCGAAATTTCGGGGTCCACGAGCCTTTCGGGCCGTACCAGCCGAAGGCCCAGATAAATGAGGAGAAATATCCCTATCCCGAAAAAGACCAGTATCCCCCGGAACCTGTTGGCCGGAAGCACCACTGCGGCCAGGAGCACCACCAGGGCCGAAACCGCGCAGGCCGTGACGCAAAAGGGCGTCATCACAAAGGCGATGTTGAGGTAATAGAGAGGCCCCATGTGGTAAACCACGCCGTAGGCCGCGAAAACCGGCAGGGCGTAGACCAGGATCATCCAGGACGAATCGGCCACCGACTCTATCCAGCGGGCCAGGAAAATCTTGTCGTGGGACGCAGGAAAGGAGTGAACCAGATAAAGGTCGCGGGAAAGGTAGAGCTTGGAAAGGGTGGTCACCACGCCGGAAAACATCACCAACGCGAAAAAGGTGGGAAAAACCATGGCCAGGAGCTTGGTGGCCAGAAGCCGCCCGAAATCCTCCTCGCCCACGGAGTTGAAATAGGTGAGCACCTTGAACACCAGGGCGAAGATGCCCAGCCAGAAACCGAGCCCCAGAAGGCCGAAGAGGATCACCTTGTTCCTCTGGGCAGGGTCGGCCTTGGAAAAGGCGGCCCGCTTCAAGGAAATCCACCTTGGCCGCAAAAGGTAGGCCACCTTGTTTCTCACGTGGCCGCTCCTTCCGCGTGTTCCTCGGTAAGGCGAAGGAAGACCGCTTCAAGGTCCTGTTCCCCGACCCCGGCTTCCCGCTTGAGATCGGTGGTGGTTCCCATGGCTATCATCCGGCCCCTGTGGATCACCCCTATCCTGTGGCACAGGTTCTGGGCAACCTCCAGGGTGTGTGTGGAAAGGAAGATGGTGACGCCCCTTTCCGAGAGCCCCTTCAAAAGGTCCTTCACGAGCCTTATCCCGCGCGGGTCCAGCCCCACCATAGGCTCGTCCACAACCAATACCCTGGGTTCGTGGACCAGGGCCGCGCACATGATGAGCCTTTGCTTCATTCCGTGGGAGTAGGATTCGATGAGTTCGTTTCCCCATTCGGTGAGGGAAAAGACCGAAAGGAGCCTCACGGCCCGGTCCACGAAGCCGTTGTCGCCCGCGCCGTAAAGGTCTGCGGTGAAACGGAGAAACTCCATGCCGGTGAGCTTCTCATATAGAAAGGGCCGGTCCGGTATGAAGCCTATGATGCGCTTGGCTTTTTCCGGGTCGCGGGCCATGTCGGCCCCGGCCACCTTCACTGTCCCCGAAGTGGGGGCGATGAGCCCGCCCATCATCTTGATGGTGGTTGTCTTGCCCGCGCCGTTGGGGCCTATGAAACCGAAGATTTCGCCCTGGTTGACCTTTAAGGAAAGATCGTTGACGGCGACTATGTTCCCGTACCTCTTGGTTAGTCGTGATAGCTCGATCATGACAAAATCCGGCTTTCGTTAATGGCGGCTCATTTCAGAAGTGCCGGGTGAACCTGCCCTGCGGGCAGAACCACCCAACCTACGCCAAAATTGCCTTTTCTGGAGGTTATGCAATTTCCTGATAAACTTATGCTTTTCTCTTTTCTCCCCGCCGCCTAAGATATCCGCCCAATCGGCTTTTCTCTTTTCTCCCCGCCGCGCAAAGGCCGGTCACAGGCGATGAGCCGCAAGGCGCGCGAGGGGCGCGGGAGCAAGCGTACTGAAGGTACGTGGCGGACCGCGCCTCGAAGCGCAACACAGCGGATCGCGCCTGTGGACGGCCGCTAGTATCGTTGTTCCACCAGCTTAAGGCCGAGCTGGCCCAGAAGCCCTATCATGTCCCCCTGCCGGGCCGCCTGGCCCCGCGAGAATGAGACATGGGTCACGTCCACCGGAAACTGCCCGAAAACCGCATCGGCGGAAATCCAGCGGCCCCGGATGTAAAAGCTGTTCCATGCGTGGTAATAGAAGCGCCCTCTCTGGTAGACCACCCCCACCTCCACCCGGGTGGGAACTTTGAGGGCGCGGGCCAGGGCGGCGGTCAGAACCGAGTGCTCGTTGCAGTCCCCGGCCCTGGTTTCCAGAATCTCCACAGCGCTGGGGATGGAGAACACCGGGCGTTTTTCCAGGTTTTCGTGAACCCAGGCGATCACCTTCTGCGCCCTTACAAGGGCGGGTTCGTCCCTGGAGGCGATTTTTTCGGCCTGCCCGCGTATTCTGCGGTCGCCTGCGCTAATGAACGAATCCGATTCCAGGTAGGTGGCCCCGTTTTCAAAGGTCGCACGGGGCGAGTCGGCCCTGGTATAGTCTGCGGGCAGGGACTGCCGGGTGATGGTGAGGACAACTCCTGAAAGCTCCTGGTTTTCGGTTTCGATGTTGGAAAGTGCCTGGGCCGGGGCGGTCACTTCGAGTTTCAGGGACACCGCCTTTTCCGGGTCTTTGATGATTCCGCCGGGGTTGATGGAAGATATCTCCACAAGGTCGGAGCTTGAGCCCTCGTCGAAGCCTCCGGCGAAAACCTGCTCCACTGTGGCCTTTTCCATGCGGATGCCCAAAAGCCCCTCTTCCACAAGGACCTCGCCGTCCTTGCCCACCCAGGCGGTCTGAGCGTTTCCGCCGAATTCCACCTTTACCTTGCGAGCCCTCACCTTTTCGCCAAGTATGGTGATGTTTTCGATCTTTCTGACCGTAACCCTTGCCGACTGCTCGCTCATGGTGGCCGGGTCGAAGACCGGGAAGGTCCTTGTCTGGCCGGGGGCGAGATAGGCCAGAGAGGCGGCCTGCATGAGGCCCGCGCCCAGGTAGGGCCGCTCTTTAAGGGGTATGGTCATGGTGCGTAAGTCGGGTTCCTTGCCGGTGGTGAGAAAAAGGGTGTTGCCCTTCATTTCGCCCCTGGCCGAAAAGGCGAGCCCTGGAGACTGAAGGTTGAAGGTGAATTTTTTAAGGGTAAGGTCAGGGTTCAAAACGCCGGTGGTGGAGACGGTAATTTCCTGGACAAGGCCCATGGACGAAAGTTTCATGAAAACCAGCTCGCCCGCCGTGTAGCCGCCTTCGGGCCTCTTGGCGAACTGTCGCCTTGCGTAGCCGATCTTTTTGCCCTTCTGGAAGATGTTCATCCAGGTCATGGTTCCGGCCATTTTTTCCGCCTGAGCCACGGCCTCGTCCCTGGGGACTTCGGGCGGCTTCATTATCCAGCCCATCTTGACCGAAAAAAGCAGGGCGGTCGCCAGAAGCGACAGCAAAAAAAGTACACGAAAAACCGGTTGTCCGGAAAGTGAGCCGCCTGCCCGCATGAAACACCCCTTTAACAGTCCGTTGAAAAATGCTCGACACGAAGCCTGGATAAAAACGAGAAGTGCAAGGAGTTCGAAAAGCCAATGAGTAAGCGTACTTAATGTACGTGACGGAATTGGCTTTGATGCACGACACAGTAATTCTCGTTTTTAGACAGGCTGTTAAGACGCGATGAGACTTCTGAAAACCTCCTCCACCTGCTTTCTGGTCTCTTCCAAGGCCCCGTTGTTGCGGATAATGAAATCTCCGCATTTCTCGGTTTCGGAAACAGGAACCTGGGCCGCCACCCTGGCCCTTGCCTGATCCTCGGAAAAGCCCCTTCCCATCACCCGCAAGACCTGGACTTCGGGGCTTGCGCTCACCACCACCACCTTGTCCACCAGGGCCTTGGGGTCTATCCCTATCTGGGTGAGAAGGGGAATTTCCTTGATTATAATTGCGCCGGGGTCGGTTTGTAAAATCTCTTTCGTAAGGCGGAGGTCCTCTTCAAAGACCGCAGGATGAACTATGGCGTTCAGCTTTTGCCGGAGCGCCTCGCTCGCAAAGACCATGTCGCCGATTTTCGTGCGGTCGAGGCTCCTGTCGGGCGTCACCACCGTTGGGCCGAAGGCCTCCGCTATGGCCTGGTACGCCGGCCTTCCGGGCTCCACCACGTCCCTTGCAAGCCGGTCGTAATCTATAAGATGCGCGCCCAGTTCCGCGAACATGGCCGACACCGTGCTTTTTCCCGTGCCTATGGAGCCTGTGACGCCCACTATCATGAGAATTTTCTCCCGGTTTCAAATGCGTTGTACACAAAAAAAACAAGGGAACCGATCACAGCCGCCGCCGATGACGCCCAGAAAGCCCCCGCGCCGCCCACGCGGTTGAAAAGGAAGCCGGACATCAAAAAACCTGCGGTCATGCCAAGTCCGTAGCTCACGGAGTTGTTCACCGACTGGGCCAGGGTGCGGGCCCGGGCCGGAATGAGCTCCTCTGTGTAAAGTATGCACCCCACGTGAAAGGCCGCGTAGGTTATTGCGTGAAGAAGCTGGGAGCCCAGAATTTCCCAGGCCGAGACGGCATGGGCCAGGATTCCCCACCTCAAGGCCGCAGCGGCAAGGGCCAGGGGGAGCAGGCGTCTTGGGCTGATGCGTCCGAAAATCCGGGCGGAAAAAACCATCACCACTATTTCCGCAAGGGATGCCAAGGCCCAGGCAAGCCCAATAAAGTCCCTGGAAAAGCCGAGTTTTTCCAGGTGGATGGAAAAAAAGGCATAGTAGGCCCCGTGGCTCATCAGCATCAGAAAGGCGCAGAACTGGAACACCATGACCCTTGTGCGGAGAAAATATCCAAGCCCGTCCCTGAGGGACAAGGGCCTTTCCGATGACCCGCCCTTTGGAACAAGGGGCGAAAAAAGCGCGGTCAGAACCCCAATCGCCAGAAGCACGGGCAGGACCAGGGCCATGTCCCTTCCTTCCAGAACCCGGCCCATCAAAAGGGCCACCGCGATGAAACTGGCCGATCCCCAGGCCCGAAGCCTCCCGTACTCCCTGTTCCGGCTTCCGAGGACCTCCATTGAAAAGGCTTCCAGAAAGGCGATTATGGGGGTGTAGAAAATGCAGTTCACGAAGGTTACTGCAAGGAGGGGTATAAAGGAGGTGAGCCCAAGATAGAAAACGAAAAAAAACGCGTTGCCGCAGGCGGCGGCCACGAAAAGCGTGCGGCGGTTGCGCAGCCTGTCCGCAAGCGCCCCCCAGATGAGGGGGATCAGCCCTGCGGTCAGCGAGCGCACCGCCGAAATGACGCCTATCTGGTCCCCGGAAAGCCCGATTTCGTCGAAATAGAGGTTCAAATAAGGCAGGATGATGGCCATCCCCGCAAAATACAGCAGGTAATGGATGCTTAATACCCGCCTTGGGGAAAGGATCATGGGACGCTCTTATGAAAGGGGACGGGGAGCAGGTCGCGCCGGGATGAAATTTTTCAGGCGATGCCCGGTTTACCGGCGGCCTTTTTCAAGTTAACCCTTAACGCCCCAAAATGCAACGTTGCCGACAGGAACCCACAGGTCTTGACGGGAAACCGGGGGCGGGATATGATTCAAACTCGCGGTCATGCCCTGCCTTCCATAAAAGCAGCCATTACCTAAAAGGGGGACACGCCATGCTGGAAACCGTGCTCAAAAACCTTCGCTGGCTGGGCCACGACGGTTTTCTCCTCAAAGCAGCCGGAAAGACCATAGTCTTCGACCCTTACGGAGCGGCCAACCCGGAAAAGGCCGATATCATCCTCATCAGCCACGAGCATTTCGATCACTGCTCGCCGGAGGATGTCGCAAAGTTCGCGGGCCCGGATACGGTTATCATCACCGAGCCGATGGCGGCGGCAAAACTTACGGGCGGCGTCAGGACCATGAAGCCCGGCGACACCATACAGGTCCACGGGATAACGGTCACGGCCACAGCGGCCTACAACATCGGAAAACCCTTCCACCCCAAGAGCAACCAGTGGCTGGGCTTTCTGGTCACGGTTGACGGCGTCACGGTCTATCACGCGGGCGACACGGACCTCATCCCCGAAATGGCAGACGTGCGATGCGACATCGCCCTTCTGCCGGTGTCTGGCACCTATGTCATGACCTTTGAGGAAGCTGCAGAGGCCGCACGGCGAATAAAGCCCGCAGTGGCCGTTCCCATGCACTACGGGGCCATAGTGGGCACGAAGGACGACGCCGAAAAGTTCGCGGCGGCCCTGAAGGGCGAAATCCGGGTGGAATTTCTCGCGGGCTCTTTTTGATGAAACTCCGAAAAAGAATCTTCGCCGCAGCCCTTTTGGCGACGGCCCTTTTCATCCTTCCGGGGGCTCTTGCAGCCGACCTTTCGGAGCGCATGTCCGTGGGGGTGAGGGCGGCCAACGTGCGCACCGGCCCCGGGGATTCGTTCGATATCGCCTGGCAGGTGGAGCTTTATCACCCCTTCGTGGTTCTGGAGCGCCAGGGCGCATGGTGCCGGGTGAAGGATTTCGAGGGCGACCAGGGCTGGATATCCCGGACGCTTCTCACGGTCAACAAGACCGTGGCGGTGGCCAAAGACAACGTGCTGGCAAGGCTTTTGCCCGAAGCCGGAAGCCGGGTCCTCTTCAAAAGCGAAAAGGGGACGGCCTTCAAGGAGCTTCTGCGAAAGGGCGAGTGGGTCAAGGTGCGCCACGGCGAGGGCGAAACCGGCTGGATACACCAATCCCTCTTGTGGTAAGGGAAAATCCGGTTCTTTTATTTTCAATAACCCATCAACCAACGATTCCGGCTAAATGAAAAACAAAAAAAATCTCATAGTGGGCATAGGCTCGGCCCTTGTGGACATCCTGGCCCAGGAGGACGACCATTTCATAACGCGGTCAGGGGCGGTCCGGGGCGGGATGCAGCTTGTGGAGCATGAAAGGATCGAGTCGCTCTTTTCCCAGCTTTCGGGCGGCCACAAGGTGGTTCCGGGCGGCAGCGCCTGCAACACCGTGCTGGGGGTTGGCAGGTTGGGCGGCAGCGCGCGTTTCGTGGGAAAATGCGGCGACGACGATTTCGGCGAGCTTTTCCGGCGCTCCCTTTCCAGCCACGCCGTGGAGCCCGCGCTTTTTTCATCCGAAAAGCCCACCGGGAGGGTCCTGTCCATAATAACCCCGGACGCCCAGCGGTCCATGCTCACCTACCTTGGGGCATCGGCGGAAACGGCTCCAGAGGAGGTTGAAAGCGGCGTTTTCAACGGGGCGTCCATCGTCCACGTTGAGGGCTACCTCGTATTCAACAGAAAGCTTTTGGAGCGCACCCTGGTTGCGGCCAAGGACGCCGGGGCGAAGATTTCCTTAGACCTTGCCAGCCACAACGTGGTTATGGAAAACCGCGATTACGTGACGGGCCTGGTGTCCGATTTCGTTGACATTCTTATCGCCAACGAGGACGAGGCGGAAGCCTACACGGGCCTTAGGGACGAGGCGGAAGCACTGGAAAAACTGGCGGAGAAGGCCGCAGTGGCGGCTCTGAAGATGGGGCCGCGCGGATCCATGATAAAGGCCGAAGGCCGGGTGGTGGTTGTGAAGGCCCGTGGGGACGGCACGGCCCTGGACACCACCGGAGCCGGCGACCTTTGGGCCGCAGGCTTCCTTTACGGCATGGCCTTGGGGCTCGATCTGGCCAAGTGCGGCGAGCTTGGCTCAGCCTGCGGGCACGAGGTCTGCCAGGTTGTGGGCGCACACATCCCCGACGAGGGCTGGAAGCGCATAAGAAGCCTTTTGCCCGAACTTTACGACACCGAAACCCATGTCATATAAGCGCCTGTCTGATTGAGGCACGATTTATTGTACGCACATCCCTTGGATGACTATTCCACGTTGATCTGAAAGGACCGGACAGTGGCAGTAAAACAAAAGGTAAGCAGAAAAGACCTCCTGAAAAAGCCTGACGAGTTCATCACCTTCACCGCCCGCACAGTGGAATTCGTGCGCACCCACGAAAAACAGCTCTGGGCCGCGCTCATTACGGTTATCACCCTGGTGGTGGTGCTGGCCGGTGTCAGGTTCTACATGAAGCGCCAGGAAAACCAGGCTTTCATCATGCTGGCCAACGCCAGGGAAAGCTACACCTCGGCGCTGGAAACGGGCAAGGGCGTAACGGCGGCCCAGACCGCAGTTAGCGAGGTGATGACCAAGTACCCGCGCAGTTCAGCAGCCGACCTTGCCGCCGGGCTTCTGGGCAGGCTCTACCTACGCGAGGGCAAGTACGACAAGGCCATAGAGGCTTTTCAGAAGGCGTCGGGCCGGGTGGGGCAGGACCCCATGACCAGTAGCATCATACAAAGCGGCCTTGCCTACGCCCACGAGGGTCACAAGGAATACCAGAAAGCTCTCGACATCTTTTCGACGCTTGCCAAGGACGACCAAAGCCCGGTCCAGGAGGACGCGGCCCTTTCCCTTGGCCGGATATACGCAGCAATGAAGGACGCCAAAAACAGCCGCAAGGCCTACGAGGACTTCCTGAAAAAGTTCCCAACCTCACCCTATGCCCAGGAAGCGCGTGAAGCGAAGCTGAGATGACCCTGATTTAAAGGCGGAATCCCCCCGCCCCGGAGGCAGACATGTCCGACGTTTTCCGCGAACTTCAAAAGCAGCTCGACCAGTATTCGGTGGGCTTTCCCGCCACCAAAAGCGGAGTCGAGATCGAAATATTGAAGCACCTTTTTTCCCCCTCCCAGGCGGAAATGTTCCTGGACCTCTCGCTTCTTCCGGAGGAGGCGTCCTCGGTGGCCTCCCGCACGGGCAGGGACCCAGCCCAAACGGCGGAGATGCTGGCCGACATGGCCGCAAAGGGCCTCATTTTCAGGCTCCGCAAGAACGACAAGGTCTTCTACGCGGCCTCCGCCTTCGTTGTTGGCATTTACGAGTTCCAGTTGAAGACCATGGACGAAAAATTCGCGGCCCTGGTGGAGCGCTATTTCGACGAGGGCTTTTCCCTCACCGACACCGTCACCATCCCCATGCGCACCATACCGGTGAACCAGTCGCTGGATGTCAGCTTTCCGGTGGCCTCCCACGACGACGCACGGGAAATCCTCAAAAGCCAGAAAAAGCTCGCGGTGGCCCAGTGCATCTGCCGCAAGCAGCAGGACCTTGTGGGCCACACCTGCGACAAGCCCCGCGAGGTGTGCATGGTCTTCGGCAGCCACGCCGACTACTTCGTGGAAAACGGCCTGGCCCGCTTCATCGACCTTGAAGAGGGCCTAAAAATCCTCGACACCGCCGAAAAGGGGGGCCTTGTCAACCAGCCCTTCAACGTCATCAATCCGGGCGGCATGTGCAACTGCTGCGGCTGCTGCTGCGGCGTGCTGCGCACCTTGAACAGGCTTCCCAAGCCCGCCGAGATGGTGCTCACCAACCACTATGCGGAAGTTGACCCGGAAACCTGCACCGGCTGCGAAACCTGCCTTTCCCGCTGCCAGATCGCGGCCATCACCATGAAAGACGACGTGGCGCTTGTGAACCGCGACCGCTGCATAGGCTGCGGCCTGTGCGTCACCACCTGCCCCACCGGGGCAATCACCCTCAAACCGGTCGATCAGGAAGCCCTCCGCACGCCCCCTGCGGGTGTGCGCGACCTTATGATGCAGATCGCCGCCGAGCGCGGCACCTCGGTCATGCCCCTTAAAATGCAGGGGAAGTGAGCAAGGGATAAACAATGAACCGGCGCAAAATTCTAAAAAAAATTCTGGGCGGTTCAAAGAATATCCGTTTCGATGACATGGTCAACCTGGTTACTGGATTTGGATTCACTATTGCACGCACTGATGGAAGTCACCATATTTTCAGCCGCAACGATCTTCCGGAACTGGTCAACATTCAAAACGTCAATGGTGAAGCCAAGCCTTACCAAGTACGCCAATTCCTCAAGCTTGTGGAACGGCACAGTCTCAGACTGGAGGATGAATGATGCGGGACTATCACATCAACATTTTTTATTCCGAAGAGGACGGGGGCTATATAGCGGACATTCCTGATCTCGAAGCCTGTTCCGCTTTCGGGAAAACCGCCATGGATGCCTTGCAGGAACTCGAAAAAGCGAGGGCGCTGTGGCTCGACACCGCCAAGGCTGAAGGCAGAGTCATTCCTGCCGCCCGGTTCCGCCCGGTGATTTACGAGACGGTAAACGCTTGAAACACACGGAACCCCAATGACCCCGGACTGGACAGTTACAGACGAGCCCGTCACCTGCCCCGAAGCCCGTCCCGAAGACGAGGAGACCGCGTTTCTGTCTCTGCGGCCTTCCAGCCTTTCGGAATACGTGGGCCAGCAGGAGGCGGTGGATACGCTCAAAATAGCCATCCAGGCCGCCCTTGCCCGGAACGAGCCCCTGGACCACATCCTTCTTCACGGCCCCCCAGGCTTAGGCAAGACGACGCTCGCCCACATAATCGCAAACGAAATGGGCGCGCGGCTCACGGTCACCTCCGGCCCGGCCCTTGAAAAGGGAGGCGACCTTCTGGGCATCCTCACCCACCTGGAAGACCGCGACGTATTCTTCGTGGACGAAATCCACCGCACCCCCAAGGCCGTGGAGGAGCTTCTTTATCCGGCCATGGAGGACTATTCCGTGGATTTCATCTTCGACAAGGGCATCCACGCCCGAAGCCACAGGTTCAGGCTCAAGAAATTCGTTCTGGTGGGGGCCACCACCCGCGTCGGCCTTCTATCATCGCCCATGCGCGACCGGTTCGGCATTTTCCGAAGCCTCGATTTCTACACCGAGGAACAGCTCGTCTCCATAATCACCCGGAGCGCCGGCATTCTCTCCTGCCCGATAGGCCCGGACGCGGCCCTGGTGCTTGCAAGGCGCTCGCGGGGAACCCCAAGGATAGCCAACCGCCTTTTAAAGCGCGTGCGGGACTACGCCCAGGTGCGCTGCGACGGGCAGCTCACCAAAACCGCCGTGGAGGAGTCCCTGGCCCTGGAAGGCGTGGACGAGGCGGGCCTGACAAGCCTCGACCGCAAGTATCTTCGCACCATAATGGACTACTACAGCGGCGGCCCGGTGGGCATCGAGGCCATAGCCGCAACCCTCCAGGAGGAAAGCGACACCCTGGTGGACGTGGTGGAGCCCTTTCTTCTGAAGATCGGTTTTCTAATGCGCACCTCGGCTGGCCGCCGGGCCTCCCTTTCCGCCTTCCGCCACTTCGGGCTTTGACGGGCAAGCCTTCACCCGTCCGGCAAAATCCCGGCCCTCATCACCCGCGACACAAAATGTGATATATATTGCAATAAGACGTCTCTTCAGATAATATTGATTATCGATGACGCCACAAGTTTACATGCGTCATCCGCTTCGCCCCCCCGTGAACCGGGCATCTTTTTCACTCAATCGGGAATCAGCCTACCGTATCTTGATTGTCCGTTAGCCTTGTTCAGTTTTCAAGCCCCTGAAATTTTTTCCGTATACCCATCCATTACCAGCAAAAAACGCCTGAGGCGCACCATGCTTGACATGAAAACCGTCATCGCCTGCATCGTTGCAACCAATTTTCTGACAATGGTATTCATGGTCTATCTTTGGCGCGAGAACAGAAAGCGATACGACGGACTTTCTTTCCTGGCGATAGACTACGTATTCCAGGTTATATCGTCCATGCTGCTCGTTTCACGCGGAATAATACCAGATTTCATATCGATTGTTATCAGCAACGATTTTGCAATAACTGGCTTTTTTCTTATAATTGTAGGTTTGGAGAAATATATTGGCTTACAAAGAAAACATGTTCATAATTTTATTATTATTATTATTTTTACAATCGGCATGTCATATTTCGCAATATCATATCCAAATTTAAAATACAGAAATATTTTAATTACGATAACTATATTAATCTTCTCTTTAGAGGCCATATATATATTGTCCAGCAAATTCAATAAAATATCATATTCCACCAAGCCTGTGTCGATCATGTATATTATTTTATTGATTCATTCCTGCTTCAGAATTTTTACGACTGTCAATTTGCCGGGACCAGCAAATAATGACTTCTTCAGATCTTCCAACCTTGATGTTTCACATATGCTGCTCTATCAGATGATCGTAATAGCCTTCACAATAGCGTTTTTCATGATGGTTTCCCGCAGGCTTTATTCCGACATCGAGTCCCACGAAAGCCGCCAGCACGCCTTTCTTTCCAATTTTCAGGGCATCGCCTACCAGTTCATGCCTCACTCCTATCATGCCCTGATGTTCGAAGGCCGGGCCGAGGGCCTCACGGGCCTGCCCGCCCAGGAGTTTTCAAACGGCCAGGCATCCTGGATCGGCTTCATTCATGCCGATGACCTGTCAATGGTAACAGGCCGGTACGAAACAGCCCTGGCCAACCCTGACCGGCCATACGGAATGGAATACAGGATATATCATCCCTCCGGGGAAATCCGCTGGGTCTCGGACATCGGACAGTGCCATTTTCAGGGCGGCTTTCTACAGGTTTTGCAGGGAACCATCCAGGACATCACCGATCAGAAAAATTCCCAGGCCGTGCTTGCCGAAAGCGAGCAAAAATTCGCATCGGCCTTTCACACATCGCCCTACGCAATAACCATAACCCGCGCGTCCGACGGCAAGATCATCGACGTGAACGAGGCGTTTTGCGACGTTACCGGCTACACCATGCCCGAATGTATAGGCCGCAGCACAAACGAACTGAACCTTTGGGTTAAGATTGATGACCGGCTCAAGGTGGTGGCAGACCTTGCAGCCGGTAAAAAGGTCACCAGCGTCGAATTCCCGTTCAAGAGAAAGAACGGGGAACTCATGACCGGCCTTTTTTCGGCCCAAATGCTTCGCATCAACAATGAAATCTGCGTGCTTTCCAGCATCGCCGACATCACCGAACGAAAAAAAACGGAACAGGCTCTTGCCGAGAGCGAGGAGCGCTACCGCATCATCACCAACAATATGAATGACATCGTATGGCTGATGGACATGGATTTCAGGGTTATCTACATAAACCCGGCAGCGGTAAAAACCCGGGGGTTCACCCTGGAGGAATTCCAGACCATGCCCATTGAGAGCCATTTCCCTCAATCGTCCGCCGAGGCTTTTTTTCAGGTTTTGGCCGAAGAACTGACGCCGGAAAGGCTTGCGCAAAAAGACCTTGTAATTTCGCGCACAATGACCCTCGACTTTTTTCGGAAAGACGGCTCCATAATACCCGCTGAAGTCACCATGACAATGGTAAGGGACTTAAACGGAAGCCCCATGGGATTCGTGGGGGTGGGCCGGGACATCACCGAAAGGATTGCGGCCCAGGAGGCCCAGGAGAAGCTCACCGCCCAACTGAGGCAGGCGGCGAAGATGGAAGCCGTGGGCAGGCTTGCCGGTGGGGTTGCTCACGATTTCAACAACATGCTTTCCGTTATAATGGGCCATGCCGAGATGGCCCTGGAAGGCATCTTGCCTTCAAACCCCCTTTATGACGACCTGGAAGAAATCCGTCAGGCAGCCACGCGTTCCGCCGATCTCACCCGGCAGTTGCTGGCCTTTGCCAGAAAGCAGGTTATCGCTCCCAGCGTTCTTGACCTGAACGAAACCATCGAAGGCCTTCTTAAGATGCTCTCAAGGATAATCGGTGAGGACATGCGCCTGATATGGAATCCTGCTCCTGATCTCTGGGCTGTCAAAATGGACCCGGCCCAGATCGACCAGATTCTTGTGAATCTTGCAGTGAACGCCAAGGACGCCGTTGACGGCGAGGGCCGCCTTTCCATCGAAACCGCCAACGTAAGCCTCGATGAAAATTTCTGCAAAGACCACGCAGGGGCCATACCCGGCGATTTCGTGTGCCTGACCGTTGGCGACGATGGCTGCGGCATGGACAGGGAAACAGTGGAGCGCCTGTTCGAGCCCTTTTTCACCACAAAGGAAATGGGAGCCGGCACCGGACTGGGGCTTTCCACGGTTTACGGAATAGTGAAGCAGAACAACGGCTTCATATATGTTTATTCCGAGAAGGGCTGGGGCTCGACCTTCCAGATTTTTTTCCCGAAATTTTCCCGTGTCGGCGCTTCCATGCCCGAATCTTTCTCGACTCAGGCCGCCAGGACCGGGGCTGAAACCATTCTTCTGGTTGAAGACGAGCCCCCCCTGCTCAAAATTGCCAAAATGACAATCCAGAAACTTGGCTACACGGTGCTTGCCGCAGACGGGCCTACGCGCGCCCTTAAATTGTCCGATGAACACGAGGGCGTCATAGGGCTTCTTGTCACCGACGTCATAATGCCTGAAATGAACGGCAAGGACCTTTACCATGCGCTTTTGAAAAGACGGCCAGGGCTCAAATGCCTTTTCATGTCCGGCTATACCGCAAATGTAATTGCCCAGCACGGTGTTTTGGATGAGAATATGCACTTTCTGCAAAAGCCCTTTTCAAGAGACTCCCTTTCCCAAATGATTCGTCGGGCCATAGAGGCGGACCATGAAAAAACCTGAACGAATTCAGATATATTCCGATGAATACCTTCTAAAAATCCTCAGCGCCGAACAATTCGGGATTTTGAGGAAAGACGGCACCGAGCCGCCTTTTGACAACGCCTTTTGGAACAATCACGAAGAAGGCATCTACGTTGATGTGGTGTCGGGCCAGGTTTTGTTTTCGTCTTCCGACAAGTTCGATTCCGGCACAGGCTGGCCGAGTTTCACGAAGCCGGTTTTCAAGGAGGCCCTTGTGCTCAAAACCGACTTCACCCACGGAATGATGAGGACCGAGGTGAGGGCCGCACTGAGCGATATCCATCTGGGCCATGTATTCAACGACGGCCCCAAGCCTTTGGGACAACGCTATTGCATGAACTCAGCCGCGTTCCGTTTTATTTCCAAAGACGCTCTCGAAGCCGGGAATTACGGCCATTACGCCTGGCTTTTCGGGGGAAGTCCGAGCATCGTATTTGCAGCTGGCTGTTTCTGGGCGGTTGAGGAGGCCTTCGCAAAAATGGCCGGGGTGGTGGGGGTTGCCAGTGGCTACATCGGCGGACACGTTGTGAATCCAACCTACGAGGATGTCTGTACCGGAAAAACCGGCCACGCCGAGGCAGTAAGGGTTGATTTCGATACTGAAGCTGTCGGCGAGGAGGCTCTGTTAAAAAAATTCTGGGCCATTCACGACCCCACCAGCTTGAACCGCCAGGGACCTGACGCAGGAACCCAGTACAGGAGCGCGATTTTCGCTACCGGGCAGGCGCAGTTGGACCGGGCCAGGAAAAGCCGCGAGGAGATCGGACATTCCGGCCTGAATTCCCGACCGGTGGTGACGGAGATTTTACCTGCGGGCCCGTTTTTCAGGGCGGAGGAATACCACCAGAGATATCTTCTAAAGCGAAAAAACCGCCACGGATTTTAGCGGTGTATAAAAATAGACGTAAAGGTAAAAAAAAGGCCGCCCCGTTCGGGGCGGCCTTTTTGTCGCTTAAAGCGAAGTTTACATGACCTTGGCAATGGCTCTCGAAATCATCTCAAAATACGACCCGCCTCCAACGAGATAGGCCAAAAGGCCCATGCCCAGCTCAAGGGTGAGGATCGCGGTCAGGCCCAGGGCGACGGCAAGCGCGGGACGGCGCGCCGTGGCTTCCTCGATCTGTTCAGCCGGGTCGCTCATGTACATTATGATCAGGGGCCGCAGGTAATAGTAAGCCGAAAGCGCCGAGTTTAGAACGCCGATCACGACCAGGGCGATGAAGCCCCCGCGCATGGCGGATGTGAAGATGTAGAATTTTCCGGCAAAACCAGCGGTGGGCGGAATTCCGGCAAGGGAGAGCAGGAACAAAGCCAGAAGAAATGCGGCCCAGGGCCTTCTTTGGGCAAGCCCCTTGTAATCTTCAATGCTCTCGTACTCCTCGTTGCCCTTTCCAAGAAGAATCATCACGCCGAAGGCGCCGATATTCATCACGGTATAGGCCAGAAGATAGAAGAAAACCGAGGTCACGGCCTTGCCTTCAAAGCCTATGCCGTAGGTGGCCACGATGCCCACCAGAATGTAACCAGCGTGGGCGATGGACGAATACGCCAGCATCCGCTTCATGTTGGTCTGGACCAGGGCCGCGAAGTTTCCAACGGTCATGGTGGCCATTGCGATGATCTGGATGAGGGGTACCCAGTTTTCGGCGCTGTCCGGAAAGGCGAACATGAGAACCCGCAGGAAAACCGCAACGCCTGCGGCCTTAACGCCGGTGGCCATGAAGGCCGTGATGGAGGTGGGCGCGCCGTGGTAGACGTCGGGAACCCACATGTGAAAAGGCGCTGCACCAATTTTGAATCCGAAACCGATTATGAGAAGCCCAAGTCCGATCATGAAAAAGGGGCCGGACTGGCTGGGGCCGTGCGACTTGTAGAACTCCGCGATCTGGCTGATGCCGGTGGTTCCGGTTGCCCCGTATATCATGGAAATTCCGTAGAGCAGAAAGCCTGATGCAAAAGCGCCGAGAATCAGATACTTTATGGCGGCCTCGGTGGATTCCATGCGATGGCGGTTGAAACCCACGAGAACGTAAACGGAAATGGACATTATCTCGACACCCAGAAACACGGTGACGAGATCGGTGGCTGAGCCCAGAAACATCATGCCCGATACTGCGAAAAGGAACAGCGCGTAAAATTCACCCTGGGCTATCCCGATTCTTTGCGTGTAATCAAAGGACAGCATCACGCAAAGTATTGCGGATAAGAGCACCAGAAGGATTACCAGCAGGGAAAACGAGTCCTGCACCACCATGCCCGAAAATGCGGGGGTTGCTGATTCGGGCCTGAGCACCACGGCGGCCACAAGGGCGGCCACAAGGCCCACGAGGGTCAAGGCCCCGGAAAGCATTATCGGGGCTTTTTTACCGTAAGCCCTGATCAGAAGCACGAGGCACCCGGCAAGGATCACTATCATGTGCGGCGCAATGGGTTTGAGGAGGATATCCATGTTACCGCACCTCCTTTACCGCCAGATCGGTTTTTGCGACAAGGGAGACATTGTCGTACCTTGCCTGCTGGACCGATTCAAACCGCTTGAGAAAATGTTGCACACTTGTTTCCATGCGTGAAAGGAAGGGTTTGGGATAGATTCCCATAATCATGATGAAGACGACCAGGGGCATCAGATAGGCCAGTTCCCTGCGGTTGAGATCAGGCATGGACCGGTTTTTCTCGTTGGTGACAGGGCCGAACATCACGCGCTGGAACATCCACAGCATGTAAACTGCCCCAAGAACCACGCCAAGGGAGCCCAAAAGCGCGAAGAGCTTGGCGTAGGGGTTCTGGCCCAGGAAGGTTCCGATCAGGATCAAAAACTCGCCCACAAAACCGTTGGTAAGGGGCAGGCCCACTGACGAAAGCGTCACGATCATGAAAACGACCGCGTAAACCGGCATTATCTTGGTGAGCCCGCCGAATTCGGATATCAGCCTCGTGTGACGGCGCTCGTAGATGATGCCTACCAAAAGGAAGAGTGCGCCCGTGGAAAGGCCGTGGTTGAGCATCTGGTAGATGCCGCCCGAAACACCCTGGGCTGTGAGGGCGAAAAGCCCAAGCATCACGTAGCCAAGGTGGCTGACCGAAGAGTAGGCCACGAGTTTCTTTATGTCCGGCTGAACCATTGCGACAAGCGCGCCGTAGATGATTCCGATGACGGCCAGGGTGCTCATGAATGGGGTCGCGGCCACCGCAGCCTCAGGAAAGAGCGGCATGGCGAACCGGACGAAGCCGTATGTCCCCATCTTCAGCAGAACGCCGGCAAGTATGACGGAACCGGCTGTGGGCGCTTCCACGTGGGCGTCGGGCAGCCATGTATGGAGCGGGAACATGGGCACCTTGATGGCGAACGAAAAGGCGAAGGCCGCAAAGAGCCACATCTGAACCGTAAGGGCCAGACCGGGAGACGAATTGTACAGGGTCAGAAGGTCGAAGGTGAGAACCTCTCCGCCCGTGGCGCGGTAGCAGAACCATACCAGGTACAGGATGGCCGCAAGCATCAGGACCGAGCCCACCATCGTGTATATGAAGAACTTTATGGTGGCGTAAATCCTTCTTTCGCCGCCCCAGACTCCTATTATAAGGAACATGGGGATCAGCATCAGCTCCCAGAAAACGTAGAAGAGAAAAAGGTCCATGGCCAGGAAGGTCCCGATCATGGCGGTTTCCAGAGCCAGAAGGGCGAACATGAATTCCTTCACCCGCTTTTCCACTGCGGTCCAGGTGGACAGGAGCACGATGGGGGTGAGGAAGGTGGTGAGAAGAACCAAGAGAAGGCTTATGCCGTCTATGCCCAGGTTGTAATGGACAATGGGTGAAGCCTGCCCAAAAGCCCATATCCATCCGATTTTTTCCACAAACTGCATATCGGGCGTGGTGGAATCGAACATGAAAAACAGGGGCAGGCTTATGGCGAACTCGATCATGGAGACCCAGAAGGCCAACTGCCGGAGTTTTTGCTTGTTCTCCCCGGAAATCAGAAGGAGCGACAAAGCCCCCACAAGCGGGAAGAAAATCAGAATGCTCAGGATGGGAAAACTCATGGGTTACTTCCTAACCGAAAATCAGATATCCCAAAACACAGGCCACGCCGAGAACCATGTAAAAAGCGTAGCTCGTCACGATGCCGTTTTGGAGCTTCAATCCCTCTGCGGAAATCTCCTTGGCCACAGCAGCCACTCCGTTGACGGACCCGTCCACAATCTTCACGTCGAATATTTTCCACAAAAACGATTCCGACGTTTTCCTGATGGGTTCTATGATGATAGCCCGGTAAATCTCGTCAACCCAGTACTTGTTCAAAAGCGCCCTGTGGGCAAGGCCAAGGGAGCCTTCCTTTGAAGGCATTGGCGGACGGACCTTTTTGATTCCGTAAACCAGTATCGCAAAAAGGACTCCCAGGGCGGCCACGACAACGGACATGCCCATTAGCGAAAGTTCCAGTTTGTGCAAGGCATGGGCTTCGGCTTCGGCTTCACCGTGCGGGGCAAGAGCCGCGACCTCGTGGCCTACGGCAGCGGCAGGCGCTTCGTGACCGGCCTCAACAGGCTTGGCCTCGGCGTGTTCGGAAGCCTTTTCCTCGATGGCCGCCACCTCGTGGCCTTCTTTGGCAGGCGCTGGAAGGGCTGCCTTTTCGCCGTGGGCCGACGCGTCAACAACAGGAGCCAGCCAGTGGTGGAAGGTGTTGGTTCCCACGAAAATCTTGGATTTCCCCATAAAACCAAGGCTCACGAACCCGATCATAAGGATGACCAGGGGAACCCACATCACCTTGGGCACCTCGTGGACCTTCTCGTAAGGAAGGGCGTGGTGGAAATCATGGTCATGGTCGGCGCCGCGATACTCGCCGAAGAAAGTGAGCACCGTGAGTCGGGTCATGTAAAAGGCAGTGCAGAACGCGCCCAGGACTCCCATGATCCAGACCGCCTTGTGAATATTGGCGTAGATGGGGTTGGGAGTCGAAAAGGCCATCCAAAGAATCTCGTCCTTGGAGACAAAGCCTGAGAAGGGAGGAAGGCCCGCGATGCAGACGGTGGCCAGGATGAAGGTAAGCCCCGTCCACTTCATTTTCTTGTCAGCCCACTTGCCAGTCCAGAGTCCGCCCATGCGACGGATGTCCTGCTCGTGGTGGCAGGCCATGATGACCGCGCCGGAGCCGAGAAAGAGGCAGGCCTTGAAAAACGCGTGGGTCACGAGATGGAAAACGCCCGCAGAATATGCGCCCACGCCCACACCTATAAACATGTATCCGAGCTGGCTCACCGTGGAGTAGGCCAGGACCTTCTTTATATCGTTCTGGGCAATGCCTATGGTGGCCGCGAAAAGGGCCGTCATGCCGCCCACCAGACAGACCACCGTTGATGCGAAGGGGGCAAGGCTGTACATGAAGCCCATGCGGGCGATCATGTAAACGCCTGCAGTGACCATGGTGGCCGCGTGGATGAGGGCGGAAACCGGCGTGGGGCCGGCCATTGCGTCGGGAAGCCAGATATAAAGAGGTATCTGGGCCGATTTGCCGGTAGCGCCTACGAACATGCACACGCCCGCCACTTCAAGCAGGGGGACCGCCCCCAGGCCGGGAATGACTACGAAGATTTCCTTCAGCTTCAAAATGGCTTCGGACAGCTTGTCGAATTCCAGGGACATGGCTCCGACCTGGCCCATTCCCCAAGTGAGGAAGAACATGCCCAGAAGGAAGCCGAAATCGCCGATGCGGTTGACTATGAAGGCTTTCTTTCCGGCGGAGGCCTTGGCGTCGTCCTCGAACCAGAACCCGATGAGAAGATAGGAGCACAGGCCCACGCCCTCCCATCCTATGAAAAGGACGATGAGGTTGTCTCCCAGAACCAGAAGGAGCATGGCGAACATGAATAGGTTGAGATACGTGAAGTATCTGCCGAAACACTCGTCGTCATGCATGTAGCCGATGGAATAGACGTGGATCAGAAAACCCACCCAGCAGACCGTGAGAGCCATTACGGCGGACAGGCGGTCAAAGGTGAAGCCGAAGGGGATGTTCAGAAGATCGCTTCCTGTTCCTGCCGCGATCCAGCTGAACAGTTCCTGGTGGAACTTTCCTCCGTCCTCAAGGCCGATAAGGCGTACAAAAAGAAAAGTGGCCGTAAGGGCTGACAGAAGCACCGAGCCAGCGGCGATCCGGCCAACCGCCTTTTTGGGCAGTTCCTTGCGACGCCATACTGCAATGCCGTTTGCCAGCACCCCCAGAAGGGGAAACAGGGGGATTAGGGCGATCAGAGCGGTATTTTGCACCATGTTCGGTTCCATTATAAAATCACCATTCGATGGACTTTGAAAAAAGTCACAGGAAAACGCTTTTCCCGCCAGTGGCGCGATGCGAAAGGCTTATCTGCCGACTTCCGGCTTTCCCGGCTGCCGGTTTCAGCTTCGCCCCGTCACCACTTGAGTATGTTGATCTGCTCAACGTCCACCGTTTCACGGCGGCGATAGATGGAAATCACTATGGCGAGCCCCACCGCCGCTTCGGCTGCGGCAACGGTCATCACCATTATGATGAGTGCATGCCCGTTCATGGCGGCATCAAGGTTCCCGGCGGACGCCAGCTGTTTGGAAAAGGCCAGGATCGAAAGATTCACGGCATTCAGCATGAGCTCAATGCACATGAAAATCACGATGATGTTGCGCCGGATGAGCACACCCACCACGCCGATGGTGAACAGGATGCCGGAAAGCGCCAGGTATTCGTAAAGCATGATCTAAAGCTCCCTCTTGGCGACCACCACCGCACCGACCACGGCCACGAGGAGCAGCACGCCGGCAAGTTCAAAGGGCAGGATATATGTGGTAAACAGGGTCCTGGCAACCAGTTCGGTGGTGCCGTAGTTTTTCGGCAGGTCCCCCACCTTTGGTGCGGCGTAAAGGGCGACCTGAAGGCCTATGAGCACCAGGCAGTCCAGGGCCAGAAACACTCCAACCGCCTTCTGGGCCAGGGCGATGCTGGGCGCGGGGTTCTCGCTTTTCCTAAGGTCCAGAAGCATGATAACGAAAAGGAAGAGAACCATTATTGCGCCGGCGTAAACCAGAACCTGGGCCGCTGCGATGAAATGCGCGTTAAGCATCACGTACAGGGCCGAGAGGCAGAACATGCAGGCCACCAGGAACAGGGCGCTGGTGACCGGATTTTTGCGCAGTATGGTGAGGATCGCGCAAATAACCGCCAAGCCTCCGAAATTATAAAACAAGAGCTGTTCCATTTTACCAGAGCCCGCCCTTCACCGATGGCTTTTGGGGGATATCCATCAAAAGCCGGTCAATGCCCAAAACGAAGCTGGCCCGGTCATACTCGGCCAACTCCACTATTTCGCTGTCCATGCGGATGGCGTCGCAAGGGCAGGCCTCGACGCAGTATCCGCAGAAAACGCACCTTAATTCGTCGATCTCGAAAATTACCGGCCTTTTCTCGATGGCCGGATCCTCGTGCTCACCCTCCACGATGCGGATGCATTTGGCCGGGCATGTCGACTCGCAGCACTTGCAGGCAACGCAGCGCGGGGTTCCGTCCTCGCGGGGGACAAGGCGGTGCCTTGCCCTGTAACGCGGGGGCAGGGTCGCCCTCTCAAGGGGATAATCTATGGTGCGGACATCGTAGTTGGCCGCCAGGGACTTCACGGGTCCCCTGACACCAAGCCAGTAGCCGGAAAAATTGCGCACCAGGTGGCGCATGACCGTGTACATTCCCCGGGCAATTTCGAGAAAATACACGGAATACGCTGCTCCGCCGATTTCATCTCTTTTTACGACGTATCCCATCGTGTCACCGCACCATGAAGAAGACGACCACCCCGGTAACCACCACGTTGGCCAGTGTAAGGGGAATCATGTATTTCCAGCCCACTATCATGAGCTGATCGAACCTGAACCGGGGAAGGGTCCAGCGCACCCAGATGAACATGAAACCGAAGAAAAGGAGCTTGATTATAAAGGTGTTGAACTGGATTCCCACCACCACGAGCGAGGTCATCCACAATGGGAGCCCTATTGAACCCACAAGATTATATAGCACCGGTGTGGTAAGGAAGGGCACCTGGTATCCGCCGAAGAACAGGCAGACCATGAAGGCCGAGGCCACCAGGATGTTGGTGTATTCACCCATGAAGAAGAGGGCGAATTTCATTGACGAATATTCGAGATGGAAACCGGCCACAAGTTCCGAGTCGCCTTCGGGAAGGTCGAAGGGAATGCGGTTGGTTTCGGCGAATGAGGCCGTGATGAACATTAGGCAGGCAAGGGGCTGAAGAAGGAATCCCCATCCCGCTCCCCACAGAATCGCGCCCTGGCCTTCCACTATTTCGGGAAGCCGCATGGACCCGTATACCAGGATGGGACCCATCACCGCGAGCCCCATGGCCACCTCGTAGGAGATGAGCTGTGCGCCGCTCCTTATTGTGCCCAACATGGAATACTTGTTGTTGGAGGCCCAGCCCGCCACCATGAGCCCGTATATTCCCATGCCGCCCACTGCCAGAATGTAGAGAAGGCCCACGTTCAAGTCGGCTATCTGGATCAGGAACTTCGAGGGGCTCGCAGGGTCGCCGTAAAGAAAGGGGCTGGCCAGCGGAATGACCGCGAAGGTCATGCAGGCCACGGTCATGGTTATGAACGGACCCACGTGGTAAAAGACCTTGTTCACGTTGGCCGGGGTGATGTCTTCCTTGGAGAAGAGCTTCACAACGTCGGCGACAGCGTGAATGAGACCCCACAGGGTGATGTTCACTTTAACCCCAGGCAGGTACACGTTGGCCCGGTTCGGCCCCATGCGGTCCTGCATCCAGGCGCTCGCCTTGCGCTCGAACCATATGAGGATTGGCGTGAGCGACAAGATGAGCCCCATGACGGCGACCACCTTGATGATGGCAATGACGATGACCCAGCCGAGACTCATAGCTAAAAAATCCTTACCTTATTCCGAATCAACCCGTAACGGGCTGCGGACGGGGGGCGAGCAACGCACTTCCCCAACCGGAGCCCTTGCGAGAATGTCATTCCTTGCAGGGGCCGCCGCAGGGATCCAGCATGGCCCAGGTGAGGTCCGAAAATGCCTCCGCTTCGGCGGTAATGGCCTTGAAAAGCGCCGCCGGGCAGACGGGTATCTTGGCACCCAAGCCCTCGCCGATTTTCGATATGGCCTGGTAGGCCGGTAAAGCGCCTCCCGGCGCTGCTACGCCGCGCTCGGTTTTCTGGACGATTTTTTGAAAATTCGTGTAAGACCCGAACTGTTCCGCCGCGTGGGCCGTGGGAAGAACCACGTTGGCCTTTTCCGCCAGGGGCGTGAGAAAGGGCGTTGCCACAACCAGAAAGTCCAGCTTTGCAGCGGCTTCTGGCGCAAGGTCGCTGCCCATCACAAAAAGGGCCTTGGCCGCCGACACGTCGCCGGAAAGGCCCAGCATGGAAAGCCCGGTGCGGTTGGGGGTCTTGTCTGCGAGCTTTAAAAGATCGTCGCCCTTGCCCATGGCCACGTCCGCCGGGGTGGTTCCAAGGCTTGCGCCCATGGCTTCCGCGAGTTTTTTAAGCGCGAAATTGGCCTCGTTGGTCTCAAAGGCCGAAGCCACCAGCCCCACAGAGCCTTGCGCTGCCTTGAATTTTTTCACCACCAGCGCCACGGCCTCATCCCAGGACACCGGAACGAGCTTGCCGGAGGCGTCACGCACCAAAGGCTCGGTGACGCGGTTTTCGGCTATTTCCTTATAAGTGAGTCGGCCTTCGTCGCACATCCAGAAGGCGTTGACATCCGGGTTTTTGCGGGGGCGATAGCGTTGAACCGCGCCGTCCTTGGAATCCACCAGGATGGAGCAGCCCCTGGCGCACTTGGTGCAGACCGAGGGGGTGGCCGTAAGATACCAGGCCCTGCACTTGAACCGGAAATCGCGGCTGGTGAGCGCGCCAACCGGGCAGATGTCCGCAAGGCAGAGCTGGTAGCCTGAGGTGAGCTTCCCATCGCCGAAGGTGTCCACCACCGAATGCGCGCCGCGCTCGAAGATGCCAAGTTCCTTGTCCTTGGTGATCTCGTCGCAGAACCGGACGCACCTGGAGCAGAGGATGCACCTTTCCCCATCGTACATGATGAGATCGGAAAAGGCCTTGCGCTTGGGCTTTTCGATCTTGGGCTCCCGAAACCGGGACACCTGACCGGAAAACTCCATGTAGCGG